>NZ_JBONDW010000019.1:0-145353 GCF_054919535.1 Mycobacterium venezuelense | reverse complement strand
AGTCCGCCAAACCGTCGCCGACGAACTTTCACCTCCCGACAACCTCATACTCTTCTGCGGCATGTCCATCGGCCACGAAGACCCCACCGTCCCCTACGTCCGCACCGGCCGCGCACCCCTCGACGAAACCGTCACCTTCGTCGACGCCTAGCGTGAAACAGCCTGTGCGCGAACGTCATCGCTGGAACCGCACGTAGCGGTCGACCGTCGCCGCATCGGCAGCCGAGTAGGTCACACTGTCGATCTGGTTGCCCTGGTCGTCGACCAGAATGAGATTTCCTCCGCTGTTGCCGAGTTGCACGCCCGTGCCGTCGAGGACGATTACGGCCGACATACCGCCGGCCAGCGTGGCATCCAGCTTGGTCTCCCGGCCGTTGCGGTCGACGATCCGCCAGCCGTGCAATGAGGTTGCGGTCGTCGCGAAGTTGCCGATGACAACCGATTCCGCGCCGGGATCGGTGCCTGCCGGATTGATGAGCGCCCGCTCCAGATAGGCCGGAGCCGCCGCCGGAGTGGGTACTCCCGGTTGGCCAGTGATGAGCCGCGACAGTGGTTGCGCGCCGGGAGCCGCCGCGCCGACGGCATCGGTCGGCACTCGCTGCGTCTGAAACGCCAAGAACAGCCCCACAATCCGGTCCGGGAACGCCAACAGCAGGCCACCGTCGTGGAACGCGCCGTTGTCGTCGGCGTGCGCCCCGACGTTGCCCTGATTCATATGGATGTCGTGGATCCCGTGCAAGCCGTCGGTATTGCCGAATTCGGCGTCGATCGGTTTGTTCAGGTTGCGGTCGAACTTCGCGCCGAACGCGTAGAGCTCGCCGAACGCAGCTTTGCACTGGTTGAGGTAGAGGACCAAGAGGTCTTGCAGGTCGTCGGCGTTTGCGTTTCCGCTCGGCGGCAGGGCGCGGCCGAGCGTGAAGTCGAACATCGGCGACTTCACATAGTCGAGGGACGCCGTCGACGTGGCAGGCCGCGCCGTGAAGCCCGACGCCGCATCGGGAAGACCGCCGAGGATCGGATGGCCGACCAACGGGTCCACAACCCAGAACACCACTTCGCTGCCATCGTTGGACTGCACGTTGACCGCGACACGCCATGGCTGCCCGGAGTCGTCGATCGCGCGGATCTGGAGGTGCGGCGTGGAATCGCCGTCCTCGCGGACGAACCGATCTGGCCGAGCTCGCAACACCCCATAGTTGAGCGCCATGGACGTCTCCTCTCCTTGATGTCTGACTCGGGCACAACGGATTTCCGCTACGCCCGAATGCACGGTATCGAGACGGCTTCGCGTCGGCACGCGTAGCCGACTACCCGAAACAGTCACCCTCGGCCCAATGCGCCCAGGAGACTTCCGGCCCACTCGAGCATCTCGTCAACACCCGAGGTGACATACATCAGGTCAACAAACGCGTCAGGATAACCGTTGTCCATTAACGCCCGAACGATGTCAGCCACCTCGCCGATGCTCGTACCAGAAGCAACATTCACTCGTACGTGAGTCCGAATCGCCGCGTAATCGCGGCCCGCTGCAGTCGCCGCGTCGTCGACGATCTGTCGTTGCCATCTCAACTCGTCGAGAAACCCGGTGCCCGGAGCATGCACCACCGGTAGAAAGCCGTCGGCGCGGCGCCCGATCCGCCCGAGCGCGGCAGGCGTGAAAGCGCTGAGGTACACCGGCGGGCGCGGCTGTTGCACTGGTTTCAGATCGATCCATGCCGGCGGTATCGACCAGCGCGAACCACTGTGCTGCACGGGCGCCGAAGTCCACAGCACGTCGAGTACATCGAGTAATTCGTCGAGTTGTGCACCACGCCCGCGCATCGGCGCACCCGCTGCCTCGAATTCCTCGGGCGACCATCCGATACCCAGGCCGGCGAGCAACCGGCCCCCACTCACGACGTCGATGCTCGTCAGGTGGCGGGCGAGCTGCACCGGCGGATACCACGGTGCGACCAACACGCTGCTGCCCAGAAGCGGCCTGTTGGTCACCGCGGCGGCTACCGACAGAGCCACGAATGGGTCGAATGCCGTGCGAAAAAGCGGCGGCACGACATCTGTGCCGTCAACGCCGCGCACCGGGTCTACCGGGGCGAGCAATCTGTCACCGACCCACAGGCTGGCCGCGCCCAGGTTCTCGGCGGAGACGGCGAAGCGAACCAGATCATCGCGTGCGAACCGGCCGAATTGCGGCAGGGTGAACCCGAGCATCGCGCCCCCTAACCATTACCGCGCAAACCATTGCCACAGAATTGTTTTCACCGACGACGGCCGTCGGCCCGCTCGACAGCGATCCTACGATGATTGTTCGAGATTAGTCGAACAATACTTATACGCAGCGTGCGGTATTTACTGTTCTTCGTCGGCGGTGGCCCGAAGGACCGCGTCGATGAGGCCGGGAAAGTGGTCATCGAGCTCAGCCCGTTTGAGCCACAACCATTTGCGCCGGCCCTCTTCGCGCTCGCCGATCACCCCCGCCAGTGCCAGGGTCCTGATGTGGTGGCTCGCGGTCGACTTCACGACGGGCACGTCGAGGTCGCCACAGACGAGTTCGCCCGCCCCGCCGCACTCGGCAAGTTGGCGCACGATTGCGACGCGAACCGGATCAGCCAGCGCTTGCAGAACCGCCATGCCCTCAGGGGCGACCGATTTCATGCGCGACCCATCCGCTGCCCATCCGACGTTCCTTACGCGTAGATTTCTTCGAACTGTTTGATCGACCGCTCGATGTCGCCCTTGACCGCACGAGCCGCCACCGATCCGATCGGCCCGAAGAGTGGCGGGCCGCCCAGATCGATGGTGACCACGAACGCACATCCCGACGCCGTGGGTTTCACCTTCATCTTCAGCCCGTACTTCGTCCCACCGACGCCCTTACCCGTGACTTCGAGAAGCTGGGGCGGGTCAATCTTCTGCACCGTCCACGTGACTCGGTTGCGCATACCCTTGGCACCCGCGACGCCGACCAGCGTTGTGCCGGCGGTCAGCTCCGTGGGCACGTCGCTGCGCCAGCCCTCGTGCATCACCAACCAGTCACCGAGCCCGTTGAGATCGGAGGCGTGTTCCCACGCGCTCTCCTGGCTGATCGACAGTTCGCGGGAGAGCTCCAGCTTGGCCATGCGTTGGATGGTAATGCGCCGGTGTTTCGCCGTCGGGCGCGGTCAGATCGTCAACACCATGCGGTAGCGCGCGCGTCCCTCCTCCATGGCGGCGTACGCGTCAGCCGCGTCGGCCAGCGGTCGCTCTTCGATCAATGCGCGCACACCCGACACCACCGCGAAACGCATCGTCTCCTCGACATCCCTGGCGGTACCCGACGGATGCCCGGAGATGCTCAGCGCGGGCTGAATCAGTTGCGCGGGACTGATGGACAACGGCTCGCTCGTCACGCCGACGGCGACCAATTCGCCGCGGGGCGCGAGGCCGCCCACCGTGTCGGCCATCGCCTGCGAATTCCCGACGGTCGCCAGGACCGCGGCGGCGCCACCAAGCGCTTGCAACTGCGCGCTGACATCCTCGGCCCTGGAATCGATGTAGTGCCGGGCACCGAGAGCTCGGGCATCGGATTCCCGTTCGGGGCCGCGCGCGATGGCGACGGTATCGAAGCCCATTGCGTTGGCGAACTGCACACCGAGATGGCCCAGACCACCCAGTCCCAGCACCGCCACCAGATCACCGGGCTTGGCATGTGTGTGCCGAAGCGCGTTGTAGGTCGTCACACCGGCGCAACCCATCGGCGCGGCTTCGGCCAATGAGAGCTCGTCCGGTATCCGGGCCAGCGCGTTCGCGGGGGCGGTCACCGATTCCGCGTAACCGCCCGGATAGTGCAAGCTGGGTATCTGTCCGTTCACGCAGTGGATGAACAGCCCCTTGCGACAGGGCACGCACTTGCCGCAGGCGCCGCCGAACCAGCCGATCGCAACGCGATCTCCCACTGCGAAATCGTCTACGCCAGGCCCAATTTCAGCGACGGTACCGGCGATCTCGTGACCCGGTGTCAACGGAAAGGTGACCCCGGGAAAACCACCGTTGACGATTGCGCGATCGGTGCCGCACACGCCGCATGCGGCGACCGCAACGCGAACCTGGCCGCGCTCGGGCGGAACGGTCTGCGCGTCGGCCAGTTTCAAGGCGCCGCCGGTGGAATGGACGTGAACAGCTCGATGAGTAGACATGGGCATCCTTACCGTCGCCGTCGATGTACCCAGTCATCTTCATCCGCAAATCCCCGCCTGGCTAGCGGGTACCGGGTATTTCAGCCGGACGTTCAGCCGACGACGAAGGGAAGCCTCGTGGCCAGCTCACCTAGCGCGAGCTTTTCCACCGCGGTCGCCTCACGTCGGCCGGTGCCCACCAGCAAGACGTCCTCATCGGACAGCGAGGCGGGAAACGGCGTGCCGGCGATCTGCTCCAGCATGCTGCGCGATTCGGCAAGCCCGGCCGCAGGCGGTCCCGCGGCACCGGGCAGGTTCGCGACGAGATCGAGATGGTGCAGTGTCCACTCCAGAACGTAAGCGCGCAGATAATCGCCTACCGCGAACACCTCGTCGCGTGTATGGACCCGAAGACCCGGGTCGGCCAGCGCGGCCGCGCGCCCGGCGGCCGAACCCACATCGTCGAGGTGGAACTTGAGCAGCCACGGTTCTTCGTAGGCCGCGGCCAGCCGGACGGTCACCGCATCGAGGGGGTCGTCGCCCGACGGCGGTGTCGCCGACACTTCCCAATAGGTCACTGCGTTGCGCGTCGGTTGCCGATCGGTCGGCGTCACCAAGGTGATGAGCACGTCCTGGGCGTCGATTATCAGATGACACACCAGGTCTCGCACGAGCCATCCCGTACACCCCGATGGCTGCGCGAACTCCTCGTCTGCGAGGGCTGCCACCGCCGAACGCAGCGCCGTCCACGTCGCCGAAAAGAGATCCACAACCGCAAGCTAGCAGCGGCCGCGGCGGTGTGCGCTTGCGCACAGTTGCGTCCGTCGATTTGGTCACCAACTCTCCCCTTTGGGTAGAGTTGCGCTCCGGCACTAGAGGATCTCTGACGACCTCCCGAACGGATGCTGATTTTCGGTGAAAACGATTCCCGGGAAACGCCTTTCGCGCAATGACGCGCTTTCTGGCAAGGAAACGACCACGCCGCGCTGAATTGTGTGCGGCGGCAGAACGGAGTTGTGGTGGCGCTACCGGGGACGACCAATCCGCGTGAGGAGCAGTCGGTGCTGGCCGCCTTGAGGTCACCCCGCCGGCTGCGCACCGAGGTGCTCGCCGGGCTCGTGGTGGCCCTGGCGCTGATTCCGGAGGCGATCTCGTTCTCGATCATCGCCGGCGTTGACCCGCGGGTTGGTTTGTTCGCGTCCTTCACGATGGCGGTCACCATCGCGATCGTGGGTGGCCGGCCCGCAATGATCTCGGCGGCCACCGGTGCAGTGGCGCTCGTCGTGGCGCCACTCGTGCACAGTCACGGGCTCGACTACCTCGTCGCCGCAGTGATCCTGGCCGGAGTGCTGCAGCTGGCGCTCGGTGGCCTCGGTGTGGCGAAGCTGATGCGTTTTGTCCCGCGGAGCGTGATGGTGGGGTTCGTCAACGCCCTTGCCGTTCTCATCTTCATCTCGCAGTTGCCGCACCTGCTCGGCGTGCCCTGGCTGGTGTATCCGCTCGTCGTGGTCGGGATCGCGATCATCGTGGCGCTGCCCAAGCTGACCACCGTGATCCCCGCACCGCTGGTCGCGATCGTGCTGTTGACCGCCCCCTGCGTCGGGTTCGGCTGGTCGGTGCCGAATGTCGGCGATGAGGGTGAGCTTCCGTCCAGCCTGCCGGCCCTTCTGTTCCCAGATGTTCCGCTCACCCTGAACACCCTCGCGGTGATCGCGCCCTACGCGTTGACCATGGCCGTCGTCGGACTCCTGGAATCCTTGATGACCGCCAAGCTGGTCGATGACATCACCGACACCCACTCCAACAAGTCACGCGAAGCCCTGGGACAGGGTGTGGCCAACATCGTCACCGGGTTCTTCGGCGGCATGGGCGGTTGCGCGATGATCGGCCAGACCATGATCAACGTCAAGGCCTGCGGTGCGCGGACCCGAATCTCGACTTTCCTGGCCGGAGCGCTACTGCTGGGACTGGTTGTCGGCCTTGGCGACATCGTCGCCAAGATCCCGATGGCAGCCCTCGTCGCCGTGATGATCATGGTCTCCGTTGCCACGCTCGATTGGCACAGCGTCAATCCGAAAACCCTGCGGCGCATGCCGAAGAGCGAGACGGCCGTCATGGTCTCGACCGTCGCGGTAACGGTCGCCACCCACAATCTCGCCTACGGCGTGGTGGTCGGAACGCTGGCCGCAATGGTTCTGTTCGCCCGCCGGGTCGCACATCTGACCGATGTCGCCGAAGTCGCGCACCCGGATGCGGACACCCGGGTGTATGCGGTCAAGGGTGAGCTGTTCTTCGCCTCGAGCAACGACCTCGTCTATCAATTCGACTATGCCGGCGATCCGGCGAACATCGTCATCGACATGAGCGAGGCGCACATCTGGGACGCTTCGACGGTAGCCACCTTGGACGCCATCACCACCAAGTACGCGGCCAAAGGCAAGAATGTCACCATCATCGGTATGAATGACAGCAGCGCCGAACGTCACCGCCGGCTCAGCGGCCGTCTCACCGCAGCGCATTAGGCGGCCACATGAGTACCGGCGAAACCGACCAAGAGCGCCTACAGATCGGCGAAGTGGCGGCACGAACCGAGCTTTCGATCAAGACGATCCGGCATTACGACGAGGTCGGACTCGTCATGCCCTCGGCTCGGTCCGCCGGAGGATTTCGGTTGTACACCGTGGCCGACGTCAACCGCCTGCTCGCCATCCGCCGCATGAAACCGCTCGGGTTCACCCTCGATGAGATGCGCGAACTACTCGCCGCACTCGAAACCGTGCACACGTCCGCCGCGTCGGAAAGCGAACGTGCACAGGCCATCACACACCTCGGCGAGTGTCACGCGCGGGCGCAGGAAGCGTGCGAAAAGCTCACCAGGCAGCTTTCCTACGCACACGAACTCACCGCTCAACTCGCCGATTACCGCACCGACTGACCAGGACGCGGATCAGCCTTCGGCCGCCGTCCAGTCGTAGGGCAGGAACTTGCCGTCGAACGTCACGACCACCCGGTCACCGGCAGGGTGCGGCTTGCGTTGCACGTCGAGGCTGAAGTTGATCGCGCTCATGATGCCGTCGCCGAACTGCTCGTGAATGAGTTCCTTGACCGCGCCGCCGTATACCTGGAGCGCTTCGTAGAAGCGGTAGATCGTCGGATCGGTCGGCACGGCCGTCGGCAGGCCACCGCGCATGGGTACGGCCGCGAGAACCGGGATCGCCGTTTCGTCCAGGCCCAGCATGTCGACGATCACCTTGCCGCACTCGACCGGCACCGGATGTTGTCCCAGCAGCGCGGCGACCGTCCACACGACCGGTTTATCGATCGCGTCGGCCAGTTCCTGCCACGTGAGGCCCTTGAGCAATCGGGCTGCGACGATTTCGGCCGTTATCTCATCTCTGGTCATCTGATCAGCATGCCCCAGTCACGCGTTGGCTTCAGCGGGGAGCTTGAACTCGTCGGGCGCCGCGGGCCGGTTCCAGTCACTGCCCGTCCTGGCGTGCGTCGCATAGAGCGTCAGGCCGACAAACGCCAGACCACCGACGAGATTGCCGACGACAGTGGGGATCTCGTTCCAGATCAGATAGTCAGCCACCGAGAAGTCGCCGCCGAGCATCAGACCGGACGGGAACAGGAACATGTTGACGATGGAGTGCTCGAAGCCCATGTAGAAGAACAGCATGATGGGCATCCACATCGCGATCACCTTGCCCGACACGGAGGTGGACATCATCGCGGCCACGACGCCGGTGGACACCATCCAGTTGCACAGCACCCCGCGAATGAACAGCGTGAGCATGCCCGCGGCACCGTGTTCGGCGTAACCCACTGTGCGGCTGGAACCGATCTCCCCAAGCCGCTGGCCCACCTCGTTGGGGTCGACGGTGAACCCGTACGTGAGGATGACCGCCATCATCACCGCGACGGTGATCGCACCGGCGAAGTTGCCGATGAAGACCAGCGACCAGTTGCGCAGCATCGACCGCACGGTGACGCCGCGCCGTTTGTCCAGCAGAGCGAGCGGGACAAGCGTGAAAACGCCCGTGAGAAGGTCGAATCCGAGAAGGTAGAGCATGCAGAAACCGACCGGGAACAGCACCGCTCCGAGGAGCGCGTTGCCAGTCTGCACCGTGATGGTGACCGCGAACGCCGCCGCCAGCGCGAGAATCGCCCCCGCCATGTAAGCGCGGATCACGGTGTCCCTGGTGGACATGAATGCCTTGTTCTCGCCGGCATCGATCATCTTCGTGACGAATTCGGGCGGGTTGACATATGACACGGTCAGCGTCCTTCCATAGGCCACCGGGCAGCGACCGGCGATGGCGCTACCCGAAGATCCGGAGCAACCGATCGATTGCTCCTCACGTGCGCGACGCTCGATTGCTCCTCACGTGCGCGGCGGGCTCGCGGTCTCGGCGGACCTTGCCCACATAGGTGATGCGGCCAGTCTGGCAATCGGTTGTGTCATGGATGTGAATCGACTGAGAGGATCACGTCACATACTTTTCACTCACCCCGACTGCCGGTTGTGAGCAGTGGTGTTCGCCCGGCAGGCCGCACTAATGCGTGCCCAATGTTCCATCCAGGTATTGCGCGCGGCAGGCCCGACGCGCCAACTTGCCACTCGTGGTGCGCGGTATCGCCCCGGCCGGAAGGAACCGCACGTCGCCGACCGTGAGCCCGTGCCGATTGGCCACCGCGGCCTGCACAGCGGCGATCGCCGGCGCGGGATCGGTTCGCCCGGTGCCCGCCGCGCGTTCGGCGATCACCACCAGCTGACCGCCGTTGTCCTCCGCGGGCACCGAGAAGACCGTGACATAGCCCCGCCGCACCAGCGCCGACGCATCGGCGACCGTGGCCTCGATGTCATGCGGGTAGTAGTTGCGACCGCCGATGACCACCAGATCCGCGATCCGCCCGGTGACGTAGAGCTCGCCGTCGAGATATACCCCGAGGTCGCCCGTACGCAACCAGGTGGCGCCGGCGGGCGAGCCGTCGGCATGGCTGGCCGCCGAAAGCCGCGAACGCAGTGCGGCGCCGAACGTCTTGCGCGTCTCGTCGGGTCTGCCCCAGTACCCACGGCCGATGTTGTTGCCGTGCAACCAGATCTCGCCTACCGCACCGTCGGGAAGTTCGTCGGCGCTGTCGGGATCGACGATCACCGCCCACTGGCTGCGCGCGACCTGGCCGCACGACACGTGGGCAACCGCGCCGACAGCATCGGCCGCTACGGGCACCGCATGCCCTTCGGCGAGTCGCTCGCGGTCGAAGTAGATTACGGAAGACTGCGCCGCAGGGGCGATCGTCGAGACGAACAGGGTGGCCTCGGCGATGCCGTACGACGGTTTGAACGCGGTCGCAGGCAATCCGTAGGGCGCGAACGCCTTGTTGAACGTCGCGATTGCGGTGGGGCTGACCGGTTCGGAACCGATGATGAGGACGACATTGCTCAGGTCCACGCCCGCACTCTCGTCCGGCACCCCGCGCTGAGCGGTCCACTCGTAGGCGAAATTCGGCGCCGCGGTGATCACCCGGCCGTGGCGCGACTCGGCCGCCATCGCCTGAATCCAGCGCTGCGGACGACGGACGAACGCCGTCGGCGACATCAACGTCGAGTGCCCGCCATACACGGCCGGGAAGCCGATCATCGAGAGGCCCATGTCGTGGTAGAGCGGTAACCAGCTGAGGCCGTGGGTGTTTCGGTTCAAAAGGTCGATCGAGAGGATCATCTGCAGCAGGTTCGTCCCGACCGCACGGTGAGTGATCTCCACGCCGACCGGGGGTCGCGTCGAACCGGACGTGTACTGCAGATGCGACACGTCGTCGACGTCGACGACCACCGGCTCGAACGTGTCGCCGAGCGCATCCGGGATGTCGTCGATGATGACAACCTGCGGGCGTTGACCGACGGGAACCTTGGACAGAAACTCCTGCACCGCGGTATCGGCGGCCGCGGTGGTCAGAATCGTGCTGGGCCGTGCGTCGGTGAGCGCGGTGTCGAGCCGCTCGGCGTGCCCCTGCAATTCCGGTGCGAACAGCGGTACCGCGATCGTCCCGGCTTTGATCGCGCCGAAAAAGCCCACGACGTAGTCGAGCCCCTGCGGTGCGAGGATGGCGACTCGGTCACCGCGCCCGGCCACCCGCTGCAGATACGCACCGACGGCGCGCAGCCGCACACCCAGTTGGCTCCAGGTCAACTCGACGGGTTCGCCCTCAGAGTGGCTGTAGTCGAGATACCGATAGGCCACCGAGCCGCCGACGTTCTCGACGTTGCGGTCGATCAGGGATATCAGCGTGGTGCCCGGCGGCAGCACAATGCCACCGTCGCCGTCGAGGCAGTCCTCGATCCGCAGCAGGCCGCTCGGAGCCTCGTACTCGTCCCGGGAGGCGCTATCCATGCCCGCAGTGTAGGTCGCCGTGCAGACCGGCCTTCCTCAGCGGCGCGCGAGTACAGCGGCCAACTGTTCGAAGGTGAGTATCCAGCCGTTGTGGAAGTCGTCGAACTCCTCCGCCGGCAGCATCGAGTGCACGATCGACATCAGCGTCTCATCGTCGCCGACCGGCTCGAACGCGACATTGACGACGCTGACGACGGTGGGATCTGCCCAGTCGGAGTTACTCCACGTGAACCGCAGCACGTGAGGACGATCGATCGTCAGGAACTGACCGGTGATGAGAACGCTTGTGCCCGAATCGTCGACATCGAACCGGACCTTTCCGCCCACGTGCGGCTCGACCGTGATGGCGACGCAGCGCACGGGGCGCGGGCACATCCAGTCAGCCAGAGATTCCGGATCGAGCCATTGGTCGAAAACCACCTCCGGCGTCGCGGGCATGACACGCTGAACGTGCACGGTTGCCGCGTCGGTCATCGTGATTGCCCCTTCCGTCGCAGCCGCGCTGCGAGCGCGTCCGCGCGTGTCGACCAGAAGTCGGTCTGTTCGTTGATCCACTGCTGCGCCATCGTCAAACCATCCGGTTTCAGCGACAACCAGTGCTCACGGCCCCGGATCTCGCGCTGCACGAGTCCAGCCGATTCCAGCACACCGATGTGGCGCGAAACTCCGGCAAACGTCATGGGCAGCGGCGCGGCCAAGTCGCTGATGCGGGCATCACCCTGCCGCAGAGTTTCCAGAAGCCACCGTCGGGTCGGATCGGCGAGTGCCGAGTACGCCCGGTCCAGCACCTGATCTTCAACCACATTGTTGACTATAGCGGGTGCCCTGTGCTGTGCTGGAAACAGATATTAAACCGAGCTGTTGAATGTTTGAGGCAGTCGCGATGACGGAAGGACCACACATGAAGCCGCCTCCGATCGTGTCGGCGCCCGAATGGGACGCCGCACTCCAGCAGATGCTCGTCAAGGAGAAAGAAATGACGCGGGCCAGGGATGCGCTGGCTGCGATGCGACGGCGGATGCCGTGGACGCCGGTCGAGAAGCGTTATGAGTTCGAGGGGCCCGAAGGCAAGGTCTCTTTGCTCGACCTGTTCGCCGGCCGGCGTCAGCTGATCGTGTACCGGGCCTTTCTCGATCCCGGCGTGGACGATTGGCCCGAACACGGCTGCGTCGGCTGCTCGTTGATGGCCGACCACATTCCCAACCTCGCGCATCTGAACGCCCGCGACACCACGCTCGTGTACGCCTCACGCGGGTCGCAGGCCGATATTCAGCGGATCAAAACGCGGATGGGCTGGCAGCACCCCTGGTACACCATGGCACCCGGACCGGACGGCGCTTTCGACGTCGATTTCGGCGTCGACCAGTGGCACGGCACCAACGCGTTCATCCGCGACGGCGATCAGGTGTTCCGCACGTACTTCATCGACAACCGCGGTGACGAGGCCTTCGTCAACACCTGGAACTTCCTCGACATGACGGCGCTGGGCCGCCAGGAGACGTGGGAGGACTCACCGGAAGGCTATCCGCAGACCAAGCCATATGAGTGGTGGTCATGGCACGACACGTACGCCCAGCACGAGCCGTCGCGATGGTTCGGCGACCCGGATCCGAACGACCCGAAGGATCCCCGGCCTCCACGTACCGAGGGATGTGATTCGTGTGGCAGTCACTGACGCGGCGCAGGCCGTTCGTCGCTACCAGGAGACGAAAGACCGTATCGGCGCGCTGGTTTCGGAGTCCGATGCCCTGTGGGACACAGCTGTTGCGGCGTGCCCTGGCTGGTCGGTACGTGACGTGCTGGCACACATGACCGCGGTGGCCGAGGACTGGGTGAGCGGCCGCCTGGCCGGGGCGCCCACCGACGAACAAACCGCCGCCCAGGTGGCCCGATTCAAGGCCTTCGACGCCGCGGGCATTCTGACCGCGTGGAACGACGCGGCCGCGGAGTTGGCGCGCCGGGCCGACACCGACGGGCTGAAGCCGCCGCTCGGTGACGTCGTCGTGCATGAGCACGACATTCGCGCCGCTCTGGGCCGGCCCGGTGCACGGGATTCCGCCGCGGCACGCGATGTCTCCGATCAACTGCTCGCGATGCTCCGGACCCCGGTGCCGCTGGTGGTGACAGTGGAGGACGCGGAGTATCGCAGCGGTCCCGACGCCGGTTCCGAATTAAGGCTCGACACAACACGATTCGAGGCGTTGCGGTGGCGCACCGGGCGCCGCAGCCGGGCCCAGCTCGCCGCAATGGCATGGTCGGGGGACCCCACACCGGTCCTGGATTCGTTGTATCTGTTCGGCCCCGCCAATACCGACCTCATCGAGTAGCCGGATCCAACGGCCGAAAGCGTTGGGAGAAGATGAGCGGGTGAGTCAACCGCCGCTGACCCTTCCCGCCCTTCTCCAGCGCAGCGTCCGGGAATTCGGCCACGCCACGTATGTGGTCACGCCCACGGACCGACTGACGTATGGCGATGCCGAACAACGCTCGGCACGTGCGGCCCGGTGGCTCTTGCGGGAGGGTGTCGGCAAGGGCAGCCGGGTCGGCCTGTTCTTCGCCAACGGCGTCGACTGGATCGTCTGGTGGCTCGCGGCATCGCGGATCGGCGCTGTGGTCGTCCCGCTCAGCACGCTCTACACCCCGGCTGAAATCGCGAAAGTGTTGCGGTTGGCCGACATCGCGATGTTGGTGGCGCCGGCACACGTGCTGAACATCGACGTCGCCGAGCGGTTGGAAGCCGCGCTGCCCGGGCTTGCCGACGCACAGTCGGGCGTGCTCACGCTGGGCGTCGCGCCATACCTGCGTCGCATCGTGTTCACCGGCGATACTGACCGCGTATGGGCCACCGTATGCGACGGCACCGGCGTGCCCGACGACGTTCTGACCGGCGTCGAGGGCGAGGTCTCCCCTGCCGACCTCGCCGTCATGATCCATACGTCCGGATCGACCGCCGATCCCAAGGGTGTCCTGCACACCCACGGCACCCTGGTCCGGCAGACCTCGACCTGGCCGACGGCCATCCGGGCGATCAGCCACACCGATGCCGACGCACGGATCCTGTGTGCGATGCCGTTCTTCTGGATCGGTGGGTTGCTCGCCGCAACCGGCGCGCTGCACGAACCGATCACGATCGTGGTGCTGCCGAAGCTCGACGCCGAGACCGCGCTCGATCTCGCTGAGCGCGAGCGCGTCACGGGCATTGTCGGGTGGCCCGCGTTCACGCAGCGGCTGCGCGACCATCCGTCATTTCCGGGCCGCGATCTCCGCAATGCACCGATGCTGCGAGAGGGCCCGCTCGACATCGCCATGACCGATGTCCCCGACGGGTTTCCGGTGCACCGCACGATGTCGGAAACCGCGGGCGGGTTTGCATACACGGAGATGCGCATCGTCGGCGACGACGGCGAACCGGTTCCACCCGGCGCCACGGGCGAGCTACTCGTCCGAGGAGTCGGGGTGATGGTGGGATACAACAAGCGCGAGCGGTCCGACACATTCGATGCGGACGGGTGGTACCACACGGGTGATCGCGTGTACCGGCGCGACGACGATCCACGAGTGTTCTACGTCGGCCGCACGACAGACCTCATCAAAGCCGCGGGAGCGAATGTGTCGCCGCTCGAAGTCGAGGCGGTGATCGGGGATTTCGGTGATGTCGCACAGTGCATCGTCCTCGGAATCGACGATCCGGACCGCGGCGAAGAGGTGTGTGCGGTGATCGTCCCTACGACGGAGATCGACCTTCGGTCGCTCGCCGAGTACACGCGCGAACAACTCTCCTCCTACAAGGTGCCGACCCGCTGGGTGATCACCGCAGGCGATCGGATCCCGACGCTGCCCAGCGGCAAATTCGATCGGAAGTCGCTGCGGCGGTTGATCGTCGACGGGGCACTACAGGCTTCGCGCCTGGGTGATGTGCGGCCGGGTAGGTCAAGCTAATTGGGCGTGAACCGGACTGGCATCGACCGGATCCCGTTCAACAGGTTGGAGCGCACCCGCTGGACGGGCCCGGCGAGCTCGAGGTCGGCCATGCGCCCCAGTACCTTGGGGAAAATCGCAGCAGCCTCTACCCGAGCGAGGTTCGCCCCCAGGCAATAGTGGGTCCCGCCGCCGCCGAAAGCCAAGTGGGGGTTGGGATCACGACCGATATCGAACCGGTCCGGGTTGGGAAAGCGTGTTTCGTCCCGGTTCGCCGACGGAAAGAACATCGCCACCCGGTCGCCTTGGCGGATTGTCACGCCGCCGACCTCGGCGTCCGAGGTCGCTGTCCGCGCGAATGCGGTCACTGGGCTGACATAGCGCAGCATTTCCTCGATCGCGGTTGGCAACAATGCCGGATCGGCTGACAGTCGCGCGCGTTCGGCGGGGTGCTCGAGCAATGTGAGCATGCCTCCGGCGACGAGGTTGCGGGTCGTATCGCCGCCGGCGTTGATAAGCAGCATGAAAAAGAGGTTGAACTCCAGGTCGGTGAGACGTTGGCCGTCCACCTCCGCATGCAGCAGCGAGGTCGCAATGTCATCCCCCGGCTGCGCGCGTTTACGCGCGGCAAGCGCTGAGCCGTACTGAAACATGTCGAGTTGAGCCTGCGCCGCCTCTTCCGTTGCGTCGCCGACGTGGTCGGAGTTCATGATCTCGGTCAGCTCGTAGAGGCGCCGACCGTCATCGTGGGGAATGCCGAGCAGTTCTGCGATGACGAATGACGGCAGCGCACCGGCGATGTCGGTGACGAAATCGCACTCACCACGTTCGATCACGTCATCCACTATCCGGTCGGCCAGATGCGCGATGCGCTCGTTGAGTCGTGCGACCTGGCGCGGGGTGAACCCCTTGCTCACCAGCGTTCGCAGTGCCGTGTGACGCGGTGGGTCCATCGTCAGCATCATCAGGGTGAGCTGATAGGAGTACTCCGGCTTCGGGACATCGAACAACACCCCGGTCTGTTCAGATGACCACGTCCTGCTGTCCCGCGAGACCGCGAGGATGTCGTCGTAACCGGTCAGGGCGAAGAAGCCTGGCCCCTGCTCGTAGGGATGCCACGCCACCGGAGCGTGCTTCCGGAGTGCCCGAAACGCATCGAACGGCATACCTGCTTCGTATGTCTTCGGATCAGTGAGGTCGACACCGCAGATACTGATCACGTCCAGGGCCATGGCGGCGACGATAGTCCATGGCACCGTGCCCGCTTCGCGCTTTCGAGCACCCCATCTGCGGTGGCCGGCTTTGTGTTTTCCTGCGCAACAACGTTGTTGAGGTCCTGACGTCAGCCCTGATCTATCAGATCGCGGAACCTCGCCGCCGGCCGGACGCAAGCCCCGGCGGCCCGAACGCGTTCGGCCAACGTGCTGTCCGATGTCACAACGGTGATATCGGCGGGCCGTGAATCGGCCGTGACGAGCCGCACGATCTCGTCATCGGCGGAATTCGCCGCTGCCTCGGGCGCATTGGCGATCTCGATGACGGTCGACTCGATCGGGGGCGAAACCGGGGATTCGAATACCACCAGCACGCGTTGGTTTTCCGCAGTCGCCCAGCGCTCAAGCTGCTCGACCAAGCGGGTCATCGCGCGCCCACGGTTCTTCCACCAGCCGTCCGGGCGTGACCCGATCACGTTCATGCCGTCGACGATCCATCGCACAGAGCCGACGATACGTGCAGCCGTCCGGTTTATACGCCGACCTTCTCGTCGGCCGTCCGCCCGCGGGGCGTCTTACGGTTGCCGGAGTCCGGTTCGATCGCGATGCGGAGTCCGGCGTCGAATCCCGGCTCCCCGACACGAAATGTCCACTCGTCGCGGCTACCGGTGAGCCGATTCGCCCGCTGCACAACGGCCGTACCGTCGTCTTCGACGGCCATGTCGTCAAGCTGTTCACGGGTGTACGGCTTGCGGGCCGACAAGAATTGTTCGCTCGTGTGAACGAACATCGCAAGGCCGTCTTCCGGGAAAGCCTGAACGTAGTACTGCTTGACGAAAACCTTGTTGTCGGAGAAGCCGATTCCGCGGGTGTCGCGCTCACCGACATAGAAGTCGAGACGGAACACCAGCCCCTCGCATGCACTGTTCGGCTTCACTCGCGCGTCGATATAGCCTTCCCAGATGAGCCGGTTGGGCCCGGCCCAGCCGGTGGTCCGGTCACCCGGCTCGGCCAACGCCTTGGTCAATTCGCCTGCCAGGTCGGGTGGCCCGTCGCTGAGATCCTTCTCGTGGAACGGGCCGTAGCAGTTCTCGGCCTCGGCGCTCTGATGGAAGAGTTCGAAGTCGACACCCCGCGGCTTGATCGACACCCCGAAGTAGAACTCGCTGCGTCCGAACCAGTCTCCCCCGCGTTCGATGTTCGCGTAGTCCAGCCACAGCCGCACCCGGTGCGTGCCGTGAAAGAAGCGCATCGCGATCTCGTACGACTCGCGCGACGTCACCAGTGAGTCCACCCCACCGTGACACTTGTGAATGAATGTTCGCGGAGCACCGGGCAGTTGCGCAGCAGACTGTTTCACCAACCCGTCACTGCGGTTGAGCTGAAGGCTGCCCTCGTCGAAGAGGCTGGAAATCCGATTGGCAAGCGATGCACCGGCGCCGTATGCGCGGTAGTTCGTACCGACGACCGTGAGTATCCGTTCGACCGGAAACCACTGTTTTACGTTGAGGAAGTCCGTCTTGGTCGGGTCGAACGCGACGAGTTCATCGGCCGCGTTCTCAGCATCCGGAAGTGATTTCAACAGCCATCCGGGAAACCTCTGGAACGCGATGCCGCGGTGCGGGGTGCCCAATGTCACGATCCGATGGATCAGGTGGCGAGCCGAGTCCCGCTCGCCCTCGTGCAACTCGGCGAGCGCCTTGCGTACGACCAGACCGCCCATGCTGTGCGCGACGATGTCGACCCCACGGAAGGTGTCGCCGTTTATCGCCGCGGCGCGCTTGATGAGACTGATCAAGCGCGCCAGCCCCTCGCCGTAGCGTTTCATCGCGCGCGGAGACAGGTCGTAGTAGCGGTAGATCCAGATCGTGCCCGCGGTGCCCTCGGCGAGCACGCGCTCGGCCATCTGGGGATCGATGACAACCGTTCCGCTCACCTCGTCCGGGGTGAAGCCGCCGGGGTCGTCGGGAGCGTCGACATCGCTGGAGTAATAGCCGATGACGTTCGTCGCGTCGGTGTACGGATACTGCTTGGATTTCAACGCCCGCAGCAGGAACCCCTCGTAGATGAAGTTGTCACCGCGTTTCTTGTCGTAGACGGTGCCATCGTTGAAACCCTGGTAGGCGTTTGCTCTTTCGTCACTGACATCGACGCCGCCGAACCCGCGGACCAGGATCAACGGGCGAGGTCGGTTGTCGTCTTCGGATGATTCCCCGTTCGGCGAGATCGCCTCGGCCGGCAGTGTCATCGCAGTGCCCTTTCGGTGCTGGCAGAACGTGCTGGTGAGGCAACTTTCGCCCATACGGGGTGCGCAGGCGTGAGTAGTCGGCTACCTCTTTTTTGACCGTTTCGGGCCCCGGTGTCACAAACTCGCCCCGGCCGGTGTCTTGTGGGTGCAACAGTCGACAGGCACGAGACAGGAGCCACCGAACCATGACCGCGGAAAGCCCTTCGGATCCCGCCACCGAGGCCTTCGTCGCTCATCGCAACCTGCTGTTCACGGTCGCGTACGAGCTCCTCGGGTCCGCGGCGGACGCCGAGGACGTATTGCAGGAGACCTGGTTGCGGTGGGTCGACGTCGACCTCGAAACCGTGCGCGATCACCGTGCATACCTCGTGCGCATCGCCACGCGGCAGGCGCTCGGCCGCCTGCGCACCCTGAGCCGGCGCAAAGAGTCCTACGTCGGCTCCTGGTTGCCCGAGCCGTTGTTGACCACCCCGGACGTCGCCGAGGATGTCGAACTCGCCGACAGCGTTTCGATGGCGATGATGCTGGTGCTGGAGACGCTCATGCCGACCGAGCGGGCCGTATTCGTACTGCGCGAGGTGTTCGCGGTCGATTATGACGAGATCGCCGAGGCGATCGACAAGACCCCGGCCGCGGTACGACAGATCGCGCACCGGGCCCGCCAGCATGTCGCCGCTCGCAGGCCACGCGAGATCGTGTCGGCCGACGAGACGCGCGGTGCGTTGGCCGCGTTCCAGAAAGCGGTTGAAACCGGCGACCTGCAAGGCTTGCTGGACATCCTCGCGCCGGATGTCGTCGCGATCGGCGATGGCGGCGGGTTCAAACAAGCTTTCCCACGGCCCATCGTGGGCGCCGATCGGGTGGCCCGCGTGTTCGCCTCTGGACTGCGAAAGTTCGCTGCGACCATGTCTTTCGAGCCCGTGGAGGTCAACGGCCACCCCGCCCTGATCACCCGGATCGACGGGGAACTGGACGGTGTCGTCGCGCTACGCATCGACAAGGGCCTCATCACCGGTATGTACTACGTGCGCAATCCCGAGAAATTGACGCGGATCGATCGGGAGTTCGGGATGGCGCGCTGAAGGTCAACGCTTCTCGAAGTGCTGGTAGTCGATGGGCGAACGCCACAAACCGCCCCATCGCCACCCGCGGTCGGTGAACGCGAGCACTGCCGGGTCTCCGGGATGCAGCAGCCCGGGGTCGGTGCGGGCGCGATCCACGTACGGCCCGGCGTTGGCGGGCTGTACGCCGCGACTGTCGATGAACGGGTTGAGCAACGGGTTCACATCGATGGCGCGGCCGTACGCGTGCAGCGACCAACTCCGCGAACCCGGTATCCCGCGGCAGTTGAAGGCCGAGGTGTTGTTGTCGCGCATCGACAGTTCGTCGTCGGCACGCGGATAGTGGTCGACGGTGCGCATCTTCTCGATCGGGTAACGCAGCCTCAGCAGCTCCTCGAAGATCGAAATCACCTCGGGCACAACGTCTTGGTGCACGATGAGCGCACCGCGATGCGTGCGGCCGTCGAATCCGGTGTAGTCGAGCTCGATCCGCCGCAACACCTCGGGCCCGGCCGGGCAGCCCGCTCGCCACGTCGTACCGAGCTCGGCCACCGTGACCGGATGCACGGTGGCAGGCGCCGGTTCGCGCGGTGTGGTCGTGGTGGTGGTGGTGTGGGTCGTGGTGGTCGTCGTGGTGGCCGGTTCCGACGGCGTGGCTGAGCATTGCATGATCGGAAGGCAGCCGGCGGCGATCATCGCCGCGGCACACCACTGTCGCGCAGACGGCCTGGCAGGGCTCACCCTTCCGTTGTAACCGCCGCCGGCGGTCAGCTTGCGGTGACGGTTCGCATCTCCTCGACAGCTGCCCTGGTCACCGCCCGCAGGTCGCGCTCGGAGGTGCCGCTCACCCAACGCTCGAAGGCCACCTTGAACACCGCGATACCCGCCTCGGCGGCGAGGTCGGCAGTCGTATCGGGAACCCCGCGGTTCCGCAGCGCTTCGGCCACCCCGGACGCCAACGAGGCGAGCTTGATCAGTTCACGTTCCTGCAGCGCGGTGTTGGCCGCGATGACGGCCTGCCGCCGACGCGCGTGGTCGTAGCGTCCCACGAACATCTCCCCCGCGGCATCCAGCCCGGCCGCGACCGCGTCGAAGGGCGAAAGGCCTTCGTCGGCGACGGCGACCGCGGTGACGAACACGTCGTGCAGCGTGCCCTCACCCCAGAAGAGCACCTCACGCTTGTCGGCGAAGTAGCGGAAGAACGTGCGCTCGGTGAGCCCGGCACGCTGCGCGATCTCGGCCACCGTCGTCTGGTCGAAGCCGTGTTCGCTGTACAGCTCCAGCGCAGCCTGTGCCAACCGGCCCTGCGCATCGGGTTCCCAGCGGCTCATGCACTGATCCTAGGGGAATGACAGTGCCTGTCATCAGCGTTATGGTGATGACAGCAACTGACATCACATCGCGATGCCAGACCGTTCAACAGGAGGTTTCCATGCGGATCTTCGTCACCGGTGCGTCGGGCTTCATCGGCTCGGCCGTCGTTCCAGAACTCATCGACGCCGGCCACGACGTGATCGGCCTGGCTCGTTCGGACGCGTCAGCCGATGCGCTGACCGCCGCGGGCGCCGGCGTTCATCGTGGCGATCTGGACGATCCGGACAGCCTGCGGGCCGGCGCAGCGGACGCCGACGGCGTCATCCACCTCGCATTCGTTCACGATTTCACCGACTACGGACGGGCCGGCGAGACGGATCGGGCGGCAATCGAAGCGCTCGGCTCGGCGTTGGCCGGTTCCGACCGCCCGCTCGTCGTCACGTCGGGTCTCGCCGGATTTCCTGACGCCACCGAAGACGACGCACCGCCGCCGGGTGCGCTACGCCAATCGGAGGCGGCAGCGCAGGCACTCCTCCCGCACGGTGTGCGGGTGTCCGTGGTGCGGCTCCCACCGTCGGTGCACGGCGAAGGAGACCACGGTTTCGTGCCACGTCTCATCTCGATCGCGAAGGACAAAGGTGTGGCGGGCTACCCCGGCGACGGATCGAACAGCTGGTCGGCCGTGCACCGGCTCGATGCCGCGCGGTTGTTCCGGCTCGCGGTCGAGCGGGCACCCGCAGGCGCACGACTGCAGGCGATCGCCGACGACGCGATTCCCGTTCGCGCGATCGCCGAGGCGATCGGCAATGGCCTCGACGTACCGGTGACGTCGATCCCGCGCGACGAGGCACTTGACCACTTCGGCTGGCTCGGCGCGTTCTTCTCGCTCGAAGCCCGGGCGTCGAGCGTGCTGACCCGGCGGCGGTTCGACTGGGCGCCGACCCAGCCCGGCCTGCTCGCCGATCTCGCCGCTGGGCACTATTTCAGCTCGGTCACATCCTGACGGCTGACCCCTGCACATCCAGTCAAATCAGGGTTGACTGGAAGCCTCATCCGGGCGCGTGCACGGGAAAGGAGCGATGACCATGGTCGCTGAGTCGGGTCCGGGGACATCGCCGCCGAACACGTCCCGGCATATCCGGCTGACGTCACACAGCGGTGCGATCGACGCGCTCACCATCCGGTGGGGGGCCGCGACTGCCGCCGAACGCGGTCCGGTGATCGGCACGACGACCACGCGCGCACACCGCAATGTCATCGGCACGCACAGCGGCTCCTACAGCGTCTACCGGGCGCTGGCAGTCGCGGCGGGCGCGCTTTCTCCGGCCCATCGAGCCGATCTGACGAACACCGCGCCCACCGATGTCATCGGCCCGTATCCGCAGTGGAGCGAACCCGGCGCGATCGTGAGCCTGGATCCCTGGGGCGCAATGGTGGCCGATGCCTTCACCGCCGAGCTCGCAGCGGGATACGACATCCGGCCGACGATCGCGGTCACCAAGGCACACGTGATGCTTCCGGAGATCACCGAAGCCATCGCGCGGGGCCGACTGATCCCGGACGGACGGACCCTGCTGTCGAACGGCGCGGCGTTGGTGACCAAGGCGGCGATCGAGCCGGTCTGGTATCTGCCCGGTGTTGCCGCACGGTTCGGCTGCAGCGAAACCGCTTTGCGCCGTGTGCTGTTCGAAGAAACCGGCGGCATGTACCCGGAGTTGGTGACGCGCGGAGATCTGGAGGTGTTCCTGCCGCCGATCGGCGGGCAGACGCTCTATATCTTCGGCGATGCCCGCGACCTGGCAGACCCGGCCGTCGAGTTGACCGCCCGTGTGCATGACGAATGCAATGGCTCGGACGTCTTCGGATCCGACATCTGCACGTGCCGGCCGTATCTCACCCATGCGATCGAAGAGTGCATTCAAGGCGCGCAACGCGGCGGCGTCGGGCTGGTCGCCTACTACCGCAAGGAAGGCCGCGCACTCGGCGAAGTGACGAAATTCCTTGTGTACAACGCACGTAAACGTCAGGCCGGCGGCGACACCGCCGACCAGTACTTCGCCCGCACCGAGTGTGTGGCCGGCGTCCAGGACATGCGTTTCCAAGAACTGATGCCCGACGTGCTGCACTGGCTGGGCATCCGCAAGATCCATCGCCTGGTGTCGATGAGCAACATGAAGTACGACGCCATCGTCGGCGCCGGAATCGAGGTCGGCGAACGCGTCAACATCCCCGACGAGTTGATCCCGGCGGACGCCCGGGTCGAGATCGACGCCAAGATGGCCGCCGGCTACTTCACCCCGGGGCCGGTGCCCGACGCCGACGAACTGAAGATCGCCAAGGGTCGCGGACTCATTTGATGACCACCACCGACACCCAGTGCGCGGCCGCTGTTGCGACGCTGCACACCACGGCCGCCATCCGGGAACGAGCACAGCTGCTCCTCCAGCGCGCCCGCGCCGACGAATCGTCGTGGTTCCGGGTCGACGACGATTCGCTGCCCATCGCGGCAGGCGAAGTGGCCGCGCTGACCCGCAACCGCTATCCCGATCTGAACATTCCCTACCACAGCCGGTGGCGACATTTCGAAGCGGGCGGAATCGACCGCAAGGGCGAACTCGACCGATCCCTAACGGGTTTGGGCACGGCATCCCGCGCCCGGTCGATGATCGATCTGACCGTCGTGAGCGTTCTTCTCGACGCGGGCGCCGGCCCGGACTGGCAGTACACCGAAGCCGAAACGGGTCTGCGTTTCGGACGCTCCGAGGGACTCGGCGTGGCCAGCTGGCATGCGTTTCGCGGTGGACTGTTCTCCAGCGATCCGGCCCAGCCGCTCCAGGTGGATGCGGCGGCCCTGGACAAGCTCGACGCGGAACGGCTTGCCACGGCATTTCAAGTGGGTCCCGACAATCCGATGGTCGGACTCGAAGGCCGGATGCGACTGCTGCACCGCCTCGCCGGTGCGCTGGCGGCAAAGCCCGACGTGTTCGGCCCATACGGCCGTCCCGGTGGGCTCTTCGACGCACTTACCGGCCCCTCGATCGCCGCCCACGAGATCCTCGCTCTCCTGCTGACATCGCTGTCGGCGATTTGGCCGGCCGACAACATGATTGACGGCAGGCCGATCGGCGACTGCTGGCGCCACCCGGCTGTTCGAGGCCCTGGTCTGTCCGACGGCTGGATGCCCTTTCACAAACTCTCGCAATGGCTGACCTATTCACTTCTGGAGCCGTTCGAATGGGCCGGCGTGGCCGTCACCGACCTCGGCGCACTGACCGGGCTGCCCGAATACCGCAATGGCGGGTTGCTTCTGGACACGGGGGTCTTGCAGCTTCGGGACCCAGCGATGGCATCCGGAAACTGGTCCGTTGGCGATGAACTGGTGGTCGAGTGGCGTGCCCTGACGGTGTCGCTACTCGACCAACTGGCCGATCTGGTCCGCGAGCGGCTCGGCGCACCGGAATTGCCGCTTGCGTGCGTGCTTGAGGGCGGCACCTGGGCGACCGGCCGCGCACTGGCGCAACGGTTGCGGGCAGGACGCCCGCCACTGTCCATCGTCAGCGACGGCACCGTCTTCTAGGAGGACATGATGGGCAACCTGCATCTCATCGATCACCCCTTGGTGCAGCACAAACTCACTCTCATGCGGCAGAAAGACGTGTCCACGAACGGCTTTCGGCAACTGCTCGCCGAGATATCCATGTTGATGACCTATGAGGTACTGCGCGACATCCCGCTGCACGAGATCGAAATCGCTACGCCGATGGAATCCACCACCGGAGCGGTCATCGACGGCAAGAAGCTCGTCTTCGTGTCCATCCTGCGGGCCGGAAGCGGAATCCTCGAGGGAATGCTGAGCGTGGTCCCGAGCGCCCGCGTCGGCCATATCGGCCTGTACCGTGACCCGAAAACGCTTGTCGCCGTGGAGTATTACTTCAAGCTGCCGAGCGACCTCGCCGAACGCGACGTGGTGGTGGTCGACCCGATGCTGGCCACCGGCAACTCCGCGGTGGCCGCGATAGACCGGATCAAAGAGTACCGACCGCGCTCGATCAAATTCGTCTGTCTGCTCACCTGCCCGGAAGGGGTCGCGGCCATGCAAGCGGCTCACCCCGAGGTGCCGGTCTACACCGCGGCGCTGGACCGCGCGCTCGATGAGCACGGCTACATCGTGCCGGGCCTCGGCGATGCCGGCGATCGCATATTCGGCACGAAGTGATACTGCGCGCCGCCGACAAGTAGCCTCGCGGCATGAGCGCCGAGCAGGAAAATCTGGACACCGTCCCCGTCCCGACGGTCCCAGCTGGGTTCGATCCGCAGACCGCCGCGGCGAATCCGCGCCACAAGTGGGGCTTTGGCGCGTTTCTGCTCGTCGAGGCGGTTTATCTGGGGGTCTCGGCGGCATTCGGGTTGCTGGCCGCCGCGCGCAGTGGCACTCCCCCGGCCTGGATGATGGCCGTTGCGATCGCCGTGCCCACCGTGAGCGCCGCCGCGCTGGCCCTGCTGATCGCCCGCGTGCGAGGCAACGGGCCGCGGATCGACTTCCGGTTGCACTGGTCGTGGCGCGGGTTCGGGCTGGGCCTGGCCTTCGGGGTGGGCGGGTTGTTCATCACGTTGCCCGCCGCGGCGCTGTACCTGTCGATCGTCGGCCCCGAGGCGAACTCCGCGGTCGGGCGGGTCTTCGACGGCGTTCAGGCAACTTGGCCGCTCGCGATCGCGGTGCTCCTCATCGTGGCGTTCGTCGCGCCCTTCTGCGAAGAGGTCGTCTATCGCGGGCTGCTGTGGGGTGCGCTCGAGCAGCGTTGGGGCCGGTGGATTGCCCTGGTGGTGTCAACCGTGGTGTTCGCGCTCGCGCACTTCGAACCGACACGCACACCGCTGCTGCTGATCGTCGCGATACCAATTGCATTGGCCCGCTTGTACTCCGACAGTCTGATTGCCGGCATCGTCGCACATCAGGTGACCAACCTGCTGCCAGGCATCGTGATGATGTTCGGGCTGATGGGCATGATGCCCACGAGTTGACCGAACTCAGCGCTTGCGGTCGCGCACCTTGTACGTCGACGGCCACGACATGCGGCTCTCATCGCCGAGCAGTGGCGTCCCCGAACCTCCGACGCGAACGTCGTATGCCTCCTGGCCTGCGCCGACCTCGCGGTTGGCGTGTTCGGAGGCCAGGTAGTAGAGCTCGTCGATCGCTGCTTCGCTGTAGGCGACAAACGTCGTCTTGCGCACGATGTCGTTCATCCCTGCGGTCATCCGGTCCGGCAGGATGCGCGATGCCAGCGCGGCGAGACCCAGCAGAGTGAACGGTATGACCCAGTAGCAGATGAATGAGAGCGGCGTCTTGGTGTCGAGGATCGTGGCGTCGCCCTGCACGATCGGCGGGATCGCCGATGAGATCGTCATCCCGGCGAACGCGCCAACCCAGATCCAGGTCAGGATCATCACGATCCGCTTGAACAAGTCACTTTCCACCACCCCGGGCGGCTGGCCCGCCGCGGCGAACTCCTGCACGAACGGCTTACCGATCAGGGCGCCGACCAGGGCGACCAGGAAGATCCCGACATTGCTCAATGGCTGCATCCAGCGTTCCATGACGTCCTGACTGAGCACGAGAGTCAGGATCGTCAGTACGACGAACGTCGCGAGGGCGCCGATCTCCAGGGTTCGCCCGGCGTTCCCCGACATCCGGCTGATGATGAACGTCGCGATGGCCGCCACGAGCGCGACCAGCACCGCCACGAGGAAAGGCACGTTTCCGACGAGTACCCAGTAGATGATCCACGGCGCGAAGCCAAACAATATGCCCACGAGCGCACAGTCTAGGGGCTTACCGTTGGCTATACGGCAAGTCCTGCGACGGGCCGCGTGTTGGCGGGCCGGTTATTCGCCGTCCCCGCCCTTGGCGTTGCGGCGCCACTCGGAAATCTTGCGGCCCATCGAGTCTGCCGCATTCGTCGCGGCCTGACCGACTCCGTCGACAATGCCGCCGAGCCCATCCCGGATGCCCCGGATGAGCGGATCGTTGGACTGGTCGAACCCGTCCTTGTAATGCCGGGCGGCCGCGCTCAGGTCTTCGTTCCAACCGACTTTGTCGTCGTCGGATCGCCGCGGATATTCGCCGGCCAGGATCGCGCCATAGCCCCCGCTGTCGACCCACTGCGTCAGCGCCGCGGCACGCAACACCGAGAAGGGATGGGTCTGCAGCTCGAGGTTGAGCAGCTTGAGCAACCCGTCACGCATGTCGCCGGTGCGCTCGTACTCCCGGGCTTGCGCCAGGAACGCCTGCGAGTCGAGCTTGTCGAGGCGGCTGCCGCCCGCCAGCTTCAGCTCGACCCGGATCGCCGCATCGACATCCTGGCCGCACAACAACCCGGCGCGGTCACCCGAAAGCTCGGACTTGCGTTGCCATTCCATCAATGCGGCGACGATCGCGCGAAGCGCCCAGCCACCGATCGGAATGAAGCCGAACGACGACGCAACCCGCAGCAGGTGCATGAGCATGGTGCGGTACACCGCGTGGCCACTCAACGCGTGACCGAGCTCATGGCCGACGACGAAGCGCATCTCCTCGTGCGACATCAGGTCGTACATGCCCGATGTGATGACGATGAAGGGCTCGTCCATCCCGATCGCGTACGCGTTGGCGATCGGCGACTGCATGACGAACATCTCGGGCCGTGCCGGCGCGTCGAGCACCTGGACACAATCGTCGAGCAATGCGTCGAGATCGGCGAACTGACGCGGCCCGACCCGCGCCGAGTTCGCCAGGTACAGCAGCCGGTGCTGACGTTCGCGCAGCATGCCCGACAGCAGCTTGAGGATCTGGTCGAAACCCTTGAGCCGGCGCAGAGCTGACAATGCGGTCCGGTCGGCCGGATGCTCCCACGCGCGGGAACTGATACCGGGAAATACGGCTCGCGACGTAGCGGGTGGCTGGTTCATCGGTGGACGCCCTTCGTTGCCTGCAGCTCAACACTACGGAGTGCGACGGGGGCGCGGTGACACCAGATTCGGCCGCCGGGCAGGTGTCAGGCGATGATGCGCACCAGGTAGGGCGTCATGCCTTCGGTGCGGACGGGTGAGACGGTGACAACCGGATCGGTGCCCTGGATCATCTGTCCGTTCCCGAGGAACAGCGCGACGCTCTGCGTGCCTTCGGGGCCGTAGAAGATCAGGTCACCGGGCATCGCCTGCGACGGCAGCACCTTCTGCCCGACTTTGTATTGCTCGCCCGAGGACCGCGGCATCTTCACCCCGGCACCGGCGAACGCGTACACGATCAGGCCGGATGCATCGAAGCCCACGACGTTCGATGACGGATCGGCAACGGTCGTGACGGCGGGGGCGCCAACCGCAGGCATGGACAGCCCCGGCGTGACGGGCGCGAGTGCGGGCGCGGCCGCGGGCACGCCGAAGCCGGGAGCGATTGCCGGGGCGGGGATTTCGCGCGGGACGCCGCGCGTGGGGCCGTTGATGTCACCGCCGCCGTAGGCGAACGGAACCCCGCGCTGCGAAAGTGCGCGTGCGATAACGCGTTCGATGAACTGCTGATTGCCGGCCGGCCGATCGAACGGCGCGGCACTGGCCAGTCCGGGAGCCGCCGCCACGAGCAGGGCCAAGCTCACCACGAGGGCATACGTGCGTCTCATCCGAACATCAACTCTCCCGACCTCGGCCTGAAACATGCGCATACTGGTGGTCGACGTCAGTAGCGTCAATTATTTGTACCGGGCAAACAGAAGATTGCCCAATTTCTATGGGGCACAACGCCAATCAGATGCGATACCGTGACCGAACGGTAATCGCCGGCAACCTCGCGAGTGCGCGACTTCATACGGGCGAAGCGGCGTGTCGGCTATGAAACCGCACGGTCGCGGGGCGGGTGCGGCGACTGACAAGATGGTGACCATGCACCCTGTAGCGAATCAGCAGACCTGGACGGCACGGCTGTGGCACGAGACCGAGTCGACGTTCGCAGCGATCCTTGCGCACCCGTTCCTGACCGGGCTCACCGACGGCACCTTGGACGAGAAGGTCTTCGCGCATTACGTCGCCCAGGATGCTCATTACCTTCGTGACTACGCCCGCGCGTTGGCAATCGTCGCCGCAAAAGCACCCACCCTTGCCGACACCGCGATGTTCGCGCGCCACGCCGCTGAGGTGTTCGACGTCGAACTCGGGCTGCACAATGAGCTGCTGCCGGAATTGGGTCTCGACCCTGCCGAACTGGATTCGACACCCGTCGCCCCCACGACCCGCGCGTACACCAGCTACCTGCTGGCGACCGCGTACGGCGGCAGCTTCGCCGACGGATTGGCCGCGGTGCTGCCCTGCTACTGGATCTACGCCCGAGTGGGGGCGGAATTGCTCGACCGCGGCTCGACCGATCGCCGCTATCAGCGCTGGATCGACAGCTATGGCGGCGAGGAGTTCGCGGCGACGGTCGCCGAAGTGCTCGCCCTGACCGACCGGATCGGACCGACGTTGGGCACGGCTGAGGAAGTTACCGCACGGGCACACTTCGTCGTTACCGCGAAATACGAATGGATGTTCTTCGATGCCGCCCACCGGCTCGAAGAATGGCCGGTCTGAGCCGGCCGGTGCCCTCACCCGCGCAATTGGCGGGTGAGGGCCGGACAAATCACTTGAGGGCGGCCAGCGCTGCGTCGTAATCGGGCTCGGTGCCGATTTCGGGCACCAATTCGGTGTAGGCCACATTGCCGTCCGCACCGATCACGACGACCGCACGACCGAGCAGGCCGGCCATCGGGCCGTCGCTGATCGTGATGCCGTAGTCATCGCCGAAGCTGTCGCGGAATGCCGACGCGGTGGTGACGTTCTCGATGCCCTCGGCACCACAGAACCGCTTCTGCGCGAACGGCAGATCCTTCGACACGCACAGCACGGTGGCCCCACTGGCCGCGGCCCGCTCGTTGAACGTCCGCACGCTCGTGGCGCACACCGGAGTGTCGACGGACGGGAAGATGTTCAGCAGAACGGCCTTGTCGCGGAACTGGTCGCTCGTGACCGCGCCGAGATCAGTGCCGGTCAGTGTGAAACTGGGGGCCGCGCTTCCGACGGAAGGCAGCTCGCCGACCGTGTTGATGGGATTTCCACGCAAGGTTATCTGTGCCATGCGCACAGTCTGTCAAAACCGGCGGCGGCACGGGCAGTCCGGGGTGCGACGATGGGGCCGATGATCGAATTGCCCGGCGCGGTCCGCGCGATGGCCGCCCGCGGGCCCCGGTGGCGGGCATGGGTGGACGGGCTCCCCAAGCTCGTACGGACCCAGACGGCGGAGTGGGAGCTCACCGCTGACGGCCCGCCCACGCACGGCTACTGCTCGATCGTGCTGCCGGTCCGCACTCGCGACGGTGGACCCGCGGTGTTGAAGGTCGGATTCCCGGACGAGGAGTCCGAGCACGAGCATCTCGCGCTGCGGAGGTGGGCAGGGCAGGGAGCGGTTCGGCTGCTGCGCGCCGAACCACATCGCCGCGCGATCCTGCTCGAGCGGTTGCACTCGCGAAACCTCAACGAGCTGTGGGATATCGACGCGTGCGAGGTGGTCGCCGGGATCTACGAGAGGATCCACGTGCCCGCACTTCCCCAGCTGCGGTCGCTCGCCGGATCCGTCCACCGCAGCACCGCCGCCCTGTCGTCGCTCCCCCGCAACGCGCCCGTACCGCGCAGGCTCGTGGAGCAGGCGATCGCGCTCGGTGTGGAGCTCACTGCTGAACCGTCGAGTTCCGCGACCGTGATCCACGGCGATCTGCATTACGAGAACGTGCTGGCCGCCGACCGGGAGCCGTGGCTGGCGATCGACCCCAAGCCACTCAACGGCGATCCGCATTACGAACTCGCACCAATGCTGTGGAACCGGTGGGACGAGCTGGCCGGATACGTTCGCGACGGGGTCCGCCGCCGGTTCTATGCGCTGGTCGACGCGGCGGGACTGGACACGGACCGGGCCCGCGCCTGGGTGATCGTGCGCGTGATGCAGAACGCGATGTGGGAGTTGACCGAGAATGACGAGCCCGACGCGGACTGGCTGACGACGTGTGTCGCGGTGGCCAAGGCCGTCCAGGATTGATGCGTTGCTCAGATGACCTTGTAGGTGATGTCGTACAGCGCCCCGGCACCGCGGAACTGCTGTGTCACCTCGCCGCGGCCCAAGTCTTCGGACCGGATGAACACCGATCCGAGATTCTGCTCTTCATCGGTTTGCGAGTCGATCTCTTTCAAAACGATTTCGAGCTCGCCGTCGAACGGAAGCAACCTGTCCAGGTCCACGACGTCGCCTTGCCGCATCGACATCGACTCGAACTGAAAGCCATCAGCCCTGCTGATGCTCAGCTCGTCGGTGCCGTCTGCGTCTTGGGTCTTGACGGCGCGGATCTCCGCCAGTTTGGCGAACAACGACATGTCATCCTCCGTTGGATCATGAGGTTCGAGGTTGCTGACACCGTCGATCATCAAGTTGGCGGCCGCCGAGGCGCATGCGTAGTGGGCTACTCGAAACGCTCAGCCCGCCGCGGCGGCCGCACGCAGCCGGTCACGCCACCAAGACACCCGGCGCGGATCGCGCACCGCATACCGCTCGAGCAGATCGGGTTGCGGGGCCGGTGGCATCGGGGCGACCGGCAGATATCCGTCGACGGGCAGCAACGAACGCGACGGGGCGACGAGGTCACCGCCGAGCAGCGGCCGGGTGCCGAGCTCGCACGCGAAGGGCAATTCCGGCAGCGCCCCGGCGAGCGCGAGACCGGCACCCAGCCCGATGCTCGTCTCCAGCGCCGAACTCACCACACACGGCAGCTCCGTGGCCTCGGCCACTCGTAAGGAGCGACGCGCCCCACCCAGCGGTCCGCAGGTCAGAACCACGATGTCGGCTGATTCGCCGAGCCGAAGCCGCCGCGGATCCTCCGCCTGGCGGATCGACTCGTCGACGGCGATGCGCACATCGACCCGGCGCCTTAGCTCAGCCAGCTCGGGGATCGTGCGACAGGGCTGCTCGACGAACTCCAGTCCGGCGGCCGCGACGTCGAGGGCGGCGATCGCCGCCGCCGCCGTGTCGGGATCCCAGCGTCCTTTCGCGTCGCACCGCAACGTCCCCTCGGCGCCGAGCGCATCGCGCACAGCCTCGATCCGGGCGATGTCCTCGGTGAGCGAACCGGTGCCGACCTCCACCGAGGCCGCCCGGCAGCGCGCCTCCAGCACGATTTGCTGCGCGTTCACCGGGTCGACCGCGGGTACCGTCACGGTGATCGGGATGCGTCCCCGCACCGGATCCGGCCAGCCGACGGTGCCGGGCTCAAGGGCCGCAGTCAGCCACCGGACCGGTGCGCGGTCATCCGGGGGCGGGCTGAACTCACCCCACCCTTGTGGGCCTTCGATCAACATGCCCTCGCGCACGTCGGCGGCTCCAGCGCCACCGGTGAGCGGGATGGCGAAGATCGGCGCGTTGTCGAAGTCGATCAGGGTCTGCACAACCACGTGACGCTAGTCGACGCCGGGCGAGTCGCCGAGCGCCTACACTGCGGCTACCGGATACGGCGGGCTACTTGGGCAGGAGTCGGTATGGCGAACGCGGTGCGGCGAGGAGTGCTCACGATGCTGTCGGCCGCGGCACTCGCGGTCACCCCCATGGGGGTGACCACCATCGTGACGCCGGCGGTGAGTGCGGCCTGCCTGCCGGGTGAAACCGGCGTCACCAACGGATGTGCGCCGTTCTGCGTGCCCGGGAAACAGTTGGACACCGCGACCGGACTGTGTCTTCCGGTGCCGCCGCCACCTCCGGTGCCGAACAGCATCGCGACGCCACTGCTTTAGCGGTCACACCGAGTCGAGACATCCCTTGCGGCCCACTACGCTTGGCTGATGCCCACCGTCTTGACCGTCAATGTCGCTCACCCGCGCCCGAATCCGGCCAATGAGCGGCTTCGCACCGGCATCGACAAGCGACCGGTCGACGGTTCGGTCGGTGTGCGTGCGCCGGGTCCGATGCAGGGTGGGCTCGGCAGTGGCCTGATCGGCGACACCATCGGCAATCAGCAGTTCCACGGCGGTGACGACCAGGCCGTCTACGCCTATGCGCGCGAAGACCTCGACAACTGGCAGATCGAACTCGACAGGGAGATTGCCAACGGTGTGTTCGGCGAGAACCTCACCACTGCCGGTATCGACGTCACCAACGCCCGCATCGGAGAACGGTGGCGGATCGGGTCGGACGGGTTGGAGCTCGAGGTCTCACGGCCACGTATCCCCTGCCGGACGTTCGCGGCCTGGCTCCAGATCAACGGTTGGATGAAAACCTTTACGAAAAGCGCGGTTCCGGGCGCCTACCTACGGCTCGTAAACGCAGGCTCGGTTCGCGCCGGCGACTCGATAGTCGTCACCGAACGGCCCGACCACGACATCACGGTCGGTTTCGTGTTCCGCGCTCTCACCCTGGAGTCGCACCTGCTGCCGGAGATCCTGCAGGCCGACGCGTTACCCGACGAGCTCAAGGAACTCGCAGGCAGGCGCGTCGGTACCTGACCGCGAACATCATTCGTCTGGATGCTCGAGCACCAATCGGCGCCGGCACGCGACTTCCCGAAGAGAACTGCGAAGTTGTTTGCGGCCGCGGTGAACTCGCGACATCACGGTGCCGACGGCGGTGCCGGTGAGGAAGGCGATCTCCTTGTGCGACCGCCCTTCCACGTCGGCGTAGTAGACCGCGATCCGGTACTGCTCACGCAGCGCGTCGAGCGCCGCCTTGAAGTCGTCGTCGGGCAGCGAATCCAGTGCGGCCACCTCAGCGGACCGCAAACTGCCGCCGGGAGGCAGTGATTCGCAACCGTCGAGACGCTCGATCGAGACTTCGGGCGGGCGGCGCTGGCGCGCACGGTATTGATTGATCCACGTGTTGTGCAGGATCCGGTACAGCCACGCCGATGTGTTGGTGCCCGGTCGGAAAGTGTGAAAGCCCGAGTATGCCCGCAGCATCGTTTCCTGCAGCAGGTCTTCGGCGTCCTGCCGGTTTCCGGCCAGGCGCACCGCCGCGCCGTACATCCGGTCCGACAGCGGCAGCACGTCACGCTCGAATCGCGCGGCCAACTCGGTGCACACAGGTTGACCGCTATTCGGGCCAGCTGTTCTGGCGGATCACCTCGACGAAATCCTCACGCACGAAAGCACTGTCGAAATGTGCGAGCACGTCGTCGTTGACCGTGCCGAACGTCGAGTGCGGACGGTGCTTGAACCCGTCGTTGAATGCGCGCAGGATCCGGTTCTTGAAATCGGGTCGCGGGTGTACCGCCGTCACCGCGGCCAGCGCGTCCGGTGTCAGATCGTCCCGGCCGATGCCCAGCACGTCCGTCTCGACGCCTGCGGTGACCAGAGCGATCTCCGGATCGAGGAACTCCGGCACGCCCGGGGTCGTGTGCAGCGCGATGCCCAGCCACACCTTGCGCGCCGCGGCCTCGTCGACACCACGCTGAACTAGGAAATCCCGGGCGGCGTTCGCCCCGTCCACCTCGAACCGCAGTGTCGACGACGACCGGAACGGCTCGGTGAGCCCGAGGTCGTGGAACATCGCGCCGACATAGAGAAGTTCGAGGTCAGGCTGCAGACCGCGCCGCACGCCCTGCAATGCGCCGAAGAAGAAGACCCGGCGGGAATGATGGAACAAGAGGTCGTCCTCGGCATCGCGGATGTACTCCGTCACCTCGCGAACGAGTGCGGTATCGGGCACCTCGATGCCGGCGATCGCATCGGTCATCGGAACTGTCATGGCGAATCTCCTTACTGCTTGTCGCGTTCTGGTGTGTCAGTCGCGCCAGGGGCGACACTGCGACTCGCCCATTCGCTCCTGATAAACGACGCCGGCGCGGATATGGGTCACACTCCGTTTCGGCATCTGCATGCCAGTCTGCGACGGCCGGCGAGGCACAGGGTATGGCCGATGCGCCACGTATCCCACAAGAAGCGACACAATGTTCGGATGAGCGAAGGTCGTCGCCCGCGGGTCACAGTAATCGTCGTATTCGACGGGGTGAAGCTACTGGATGCTGCCGGTCCGGCCGAGGTGTTCGCCGAGGCCAACCAGTTCGGCGCCGACTATCTGCTCAAGGTCGCCTCGGTCGACGGCCGCGATGTGACCACGTCGATCGGAACGACATTCCCTGCGACCGAGACGATCTCGTCGGTCGATCAGGCCGATACGGTCTTGGTGGCCGGCGGTGACCGGTTGGTCGGCATGCCGATCGATCCCGCACTCGTAGCGGCCGTTCGGGAACTGCCCGGCCGGACCCGTCGCCTGGCGTCGATCTGTACCGGCTCGTTCATCCTCGCCAAGGCAGGTCTCTTGGATGGACGGCGGGCCACCACACACTGGCGACACACCGGGCTCCTCGGCCGGGCGTACCCGCAGATCTCCGTCGAACCGGACGCGATCTTCGTGCGCGACGGCGACATCTACACCTCGGCCGGTGTGTCGGCCGGCATCGACCTGGCCCTGGCCCTGGTGGAAATGGACTACGGCAGCGATCTGGTTCGCGACGTCGCGCGCTCACTTGTGGTCTATCTCAAGCGGGCCGGCGGACAGTCACAGTTCTCCACTCTGGTCGAGGCCGATGCACCCCCACAGTCCGTGTTGCGGCACGTCACCGATGCGATCGTGGCCGATCCCGCTGCCGACCACAGCGTGAGAAGCCTGGCCAAGCGTGCGTCGGTGAGCACGCGGCAACTGACCAGGCTGTTCCACACCGAACTCGGGACCACGCCGGCGCGGTATGTCGAACTGGTCCGTATCGATGTCGCCCGAGCGGCACTCGACGCCGGCCGGCCGGTCGGTGACACCGCCCGGCTGGCCGGATTCGGCAGCGCCGAAACACTGCGCCGAGTGTTCGTCAATCACCTCGGTGTGTCACCCAAGGCGTATCGGGATCGCTTTCGCACCACCGTGCGGGACTGACCCCTCATGGGCTACTCAGCCACCGTCTTCGCATGCACCTCGGCATACCGGTTGCCGGAGATCCGGTCAGGCGCGAAAACCTTTCCTAGATAAGCAATGTCGTCGGCACTCAACGCAACTTTCGTGGCCGCCAGATTCTCCCGTACGAATTCGACACGTTTGGTACCTGGAATCGGCACCACGTCGAGGGGCTGCGCGAGCAACCAGGCAAGGGCCAATTGCCCTGGCCGGCAGCCCTTCTCGGTAGCCATTCCGATGAGCGTCTCCACGGGCTGCAGGTTGACCGCCAGATTCTCCGGCGCGAACCGCGGGTTGCTGGCCCGGAAATCGCCGTCCGCGAAGGTTTCTCCGGCTTTCAGCGTACCGGTCAGCGCGGACCGGCCGAGTGGGCTGTACGGGACGAGAGTGATTCCGAGCCGGCGACACGTCTCGGCGACTCCGTTCTCGACACCGCGTTCCCACAGCGAATATTCACTCTGCAAGGCCGTGACCGGGTGTACGGCGTGGGCCCGGCGAATGAGATCGCTTCCTATTTCACTGAATCCGATCGCTCGGACCTTACCTGCGCCTACCAGCTCGCTCATCGCTCCTGCCGTGTCCTCGATCGGCACGCCCTTGTCGAGCCGGTGGCAGTAGTACAGGTCGATCACATCGGTTCCCAGTCGGCGCAGGCTCGCGTCACACGCGGACCTGACGTATTCGGGTCTGCCGTCGATGACGATCCCGTTGCGATCGTCGTTGAGCTTTGCGCCGAACTTCGTCGCGAGCACGACATCGTCGCGCCGGCCCGCGATTGCCCGGCCGATCAGCTCTTCGTTGTGCCCGAATCCTCTGATGTCGACACCGAAGGTGGCGTCGGAGGCACCGTAGACGTCGGAGGTGTCGAGGAAGTTCACGCCCAGGTCGAGTGCGGCCCGGATCGTATTGGCCGACTCGGTGTCGTCAGCCCTTCCGTAGAACTGCGACATCCCCATGCAGCCCAATCCGATCGGACGCACCGTCAAGTCGGAATGGCCGAGGCGGATGCGTGCCGCGCCACCGGCGCCCGGACGCTGTTGGTGAGCAATCGTGGTCATGTAATCCATCCCTTCGTCACAACTAACTGATAGCGTAACTATCACTTAATCGGGTTTGTTCCCGCTCATCGGAGGGAGAGAACAGTGCGCAGCGACGCGTCGGCCAATCGGGAACGGCTGCTGGCCGCCGCCGAGCAGGTTTTCGCCGCACAAGGAACGACAGCCACGCTCGACGACGTCGCCAAGACCGCGGGGGTCGGGCCTGCGACGCTGTATCGGCGGTTCGGCAACAAGGACGCGCTGGTTCGAGAAGTGCTGAGGGTGTTCTTCACCCGGTTGTTGGTGCTTGCGCAGGAAGCCGAGCGCGAACCCCCGGCCACGTGTGTCGACCGATTCCTCGAAACCGTAGGCTACGAACTGGCCGACAAGGCCGGGCTCACCGCCAACATCTGGGGCGACCTCGCGCCGCGCGACCTGGTCGACGAGCTGAGCCGGCGCTCGGCCGCGCTGCTGGCCCGCGCGCAGGAGGCCGGCGCGATGCGCCGCGACCTCACCCGAGCCGACATCACCACCACGGTGTGGGCCATGCGGGGAATCGTGCAGGCCAGCCGGGTCACCGCCGAAGACTCAACCCGTGATGCCTGGCGCCGGCATCTGGGTTACGTGCTCGACAGCTTCCATCGCTGCTGAGCGGTTTCAGATCCAGCGCGGCAGTTCCGCCCCGATCAGCGGGGCGATCTTGTCTGCCATGTACTTGTGGCCGGCATCCGTCGGGTGGATGCCGTCGCCACCGATGAGTTCCGGTCTGCCGACAAACCAGCCCTCCGCGATCGGGTCGATGAACGTCGCACCCGCGTCCCGCGCCTGCGCCCGCAGGATGTCGCGAATGTGCAGCACGGACGGCGGCACGTCGGCGGTGGGCCATGGCGGACCGATGACCAGCAGGCGCGCGGCGGGGGCGATCCGCTCGGCCGACGCCAGGGCGTCGTGGCTCATACGGGTGATAGCCGCCGGATCGGCGTCCTTGTCGTTTCGCGAGCCGAAGAACACGATGAGCGAGTCGTCGGGCTGCACGGCCCTGGTGGTGAGATCTCCGAAGATACTGCCCCGATTGCCGCGCACCACGTAGCCGGCGCCGCCTTCCGCCACGACATCTGCAGTCACCTGCACGCCGCGTTGGGCCAGTTCCTGCCAGGCGATGGTGGTCCAGCCCTTGGGCCCCATGCCACCCTCGGCGGGCGTACCGGTGGTGTAGGAATCGCCGATCACGGCGATGCGGTTGATCTGGGGGTCCAGACCCGAAGTCGTGTACCGCTGGGTCGGGACCTGCCCGAACAGCCCGATGAGCAGGCCAAGCGAGACGATGAACGTGGTCAGACGACCCACTGCTACCTCCACTGCCCGTGAGACGCTGCCGTCCCGCACCGCGATTCCCGATCAGACTCCCAGCCGACGATGACGCGGCGATAACGGCACCATAACAACCTGCGCCGCAGCGTGATTCGGCGTGTTCCAGGTCTATCCTGCACGGGCCGAGATTGCCGGTCTGTCATCGAGGTCCCCGTCGATACGATGCAACTTGCTGTTCGTCGGATCGGCAGGCCTGATGTTGACCATCCTGCGCATCCACCGGCGGGCCGGCTCCTCAACGAGGTGGTACAGCAGGACCGCTCCGACGACACTTATCGCGAAGAGCGCGAGCAGCGTTACCTTGCCCGACAGGTTCGGAGAGAGCGTGAGCTCGAACTGCTTGACCGTCCATATCCACGCCGTGTGCACGAGTTCGTGGACCATGTACAGGCCGAACGAGATCTGACCGCCGTACACCAGCGGCCGGATCGCCAGCAGCGCAGGCAGGCTGCCCGTACCGACCGACAGGGCGACGACCAACGGGACGAACAGGATGTCGACGATTCCACCGGCGTCTCCGACCGTGTTCATCGGGTGGGCGTCGAAGAAGTAGAGGCCGCCGACGATGACCGCGGCCAACAGGATCGATAGGTAGCCCGCGGTGCGGCGGGCGGGATCGGTGAGCTCGAGCTTGCGCACCGCCGCGCACGCGAGCGCCCCGGCGGTGAATTGCATGACGATCCGCGGTAGCCAACTCCACGGCGTATAGAAGTGGCCCGTCGCCATCAGCAGCACCACCGGAGGTAGCGAAACCGCCATGGCCAGCAGCACCAGGCTCCGTGCCCTGGTCGCGCGGGCGATCCGGAAAACCACCAGAATGAGGCCGCCGAACAGCAAGTACGCCAACCATTCCGCGCTGATCGACCACGCCGGACCGTCCCAGCTCGACCCGTCGAAGTACGGCTGGAACCACAACTGGACCAAGAAGAGCTGGCGCACGTAACTCACGGCGTTGTAACCACTGGTGTCTTCGGGCGGTACGTGGCCGACATTGAGGGTGAAGATCAGCCACAGCGCGGCCAGGTGGAGCGTGACCAGATAGACCGGCCACACCCGCGACAACCGCAGCCACAGGAAATGCAGGGTGGCCCGCGTCGACCACGACGGCCCCATGCGATCGAAGTAATTCCACGTGAGCACGAAGCCGCTGAGGATGAAGAACAGGTCGACACCTTGGGCGCCGCAGTCGAGTACCGGCGCGAGTGCCTCGGTGAAATCGGGCGCGACCTCGTACAACAACGGCCGGAAGTGGAACAGCACCACCCATACGGCTGCGACGATGCGCAGTCCCGTCAGGGCTTTTATCTCTGCGCCGCGCACAACACTCTTTCCGTATCCACCCACGCTGTTTCGCCCGCGCCATTGCCGCGGCATGCCGGGCGCATAACGTTCTCACGACCTGGCACCCGCAGCTCTCGCAGACTAGCAGCGTGGGTGCGGCCGTCGCGCGCCCGCAATCCTGTGCGATACCTGGACGGCGCCTGCCAATTCGCCGACTCGAACCCGGGTTGCGTTGCGCAGCAAAATGTTTGCGTGTGCTTGCGGCGGTCACGCGACGATGCTCGCCAGGGCGGTCACGGCGTGTCGGCAATCGCCGGGCTATCGGGCTCAACTTTGCGTGTCGAGTTCCTGCAGAACCGCGTGCGCGGCCGCGACCCGCGCCGGTATGGGAAAGTTCTTGTTGGCCAACATGACGATGCCGATACGGCGATCCGGCACGAATGCGACGTAGCTGCCGAAGCCGTCCGTCGACCCCGTCTTGTTGAACAACGCGGGCCCGGCGGGAAGTTCACCGGGCTCGATCGGCTGCGCGGGCTGCGGTTCCATGGCCATGGTGCTGGAGTTGCCGGCGAGCAGCGCATCCAGCGACACCGGATACGAGTATCGCTCCCAGCCCAGGCCCTGCACCATGTCACCAACCCGGTAGTAACCGATGTGCGTGCCGTCGATCGCGCGCTGCAGCGACGCGTCGAATCGGTATGGCGCAATGTTGGCCTCGATGAACCCGATCAGGTCCGCGGCAGTGGTCTTGACGCCGTACGCTTCGGCGTCGAAGACCCCGGGACTGACCCGGGTCGGCTGATCGGCTTTGTCGTATCCCCAGGCGTATCGGTCCATGGCGCTGTCCGGCACATGGATGTACGTGCTGGACAAGCCGAGCCGCGAGAAGACCTGCGCCTGCATCAGATCAGCGAATTCCCCCCGCATCGCGCGGCTGGTCAGATGACCGAGCAACCCGATGCTCGGATTCGAATAGCGGCGGCTCTCCCCCGGTGCTGCGGTCGGTGCCCACTCGCGGAAGTAAGCGCGCATTCCCGCGTCGTCGGTGACGTTCGCCGGGAACTGCAAGGGCAGCCCGCCTGCGGTGTAGGTGCCGAGCTCGCGCAGCGTGGCGGCGTCGAGCGCGCTGCCGCGCAACTCCGGCAGGTACGCCGACGGGTGCGCGTCGAGCGAGATGGCCCCGGTGTCCTGTGCATACGCTGCCAGCGTTGCGGTGAAAGCCTTACTGATAGAGCCTATTTCGAACAGCGTATGCCGCGATACCGCGGGACCGCCCTGGTTCGTTGCCAACCCGTATTCGGTGAAGTATCTGCGGCCGTCCACCGTGATCGCGACCGCCATCCCGGCAATGCCGTACTGCTCGAGCAGCGGCCGAAACGCCCGGTCGACGGCGGCCTGGACGGGGTCGGGGACGGCCGTTGCGTGCGGCACGGCGCAGACGAGGGCAAGCGCCGCAACAACCGCCGCGCTGACTGCTCGCAGGAGTGCCGCCATCACGTCATCACTCCTTCTGTGGCCGGGGGCGATCCGGTTACGCTCGAATGAGCCGATCTGATGGGGAGGTTCGAGATGACAAGCGTCGTTCGCCGACTCGCCGCAGGCGTCGGGGTGGCACTGGCCCCGCTGGCCACGATGGCGGCCGTCACGGTCGCGGCACCGGCAATCAGCTCAGCGCAATGCGAGGGCGGTTCGTGGTGGGATCCGGTGGCCAACACCTGTCGGCCGCCGGTGGTTCCGTTGCTGTGCGAAAACGGCTGGTGGTGGGATCCGGTCGGAAATACCTGTCGGCCGCCGGTGGTGCCACCGCCCCCGCTGTGCGACAACGGCTGGTGGTGGGATCCCGTCGGCAATGCCTGCAGGCCCCCGCTGATCCCCCCGGCCTGACACATCAGGGCAAGGGCACCTGCGATCCGTCGAACTGACGGGAGTTGGCGTTGAGGGAATTCAGCCAAGCCCACAACTTGGCTTTGGCCACCAAAGCCGGGATGTCGCCGGTGGCGGGCACATCGGCGCTGACCGCATCCGTCTTCTGCCACGCCTGGCAGCCGCTGGTCTTGAAGGCCTTGTCGGTGGCGTCGATCTGAACCGCCTGCGGTTTCTTGGTGAACGCGTTGTCGATGATGTCGCCGCCGTGCAGGTCGGCCATGCGTTTCCAGTAGCAGGTCCCGTTCTCGACCGGCCCGGCCGACGCATAAGTGCCGGGCTCGATGTCCGTTCCGACGACGAATATGCCGTCGTGGTCCATCGCTGTCGCGGGAACGGCCGGGGCCGGCGGCGCCGCAACGCCGGGGGGCGGTGGCGCCGGAGCCGGCGTCGTGGGATCGGCGCTCGCGATACCGCTTGACATGCCGCCAGCAACGATCGCCAACGCGGCAGCGACGGTCACTGCTTTGATCGGCTTCATAAATCGTCAGCGTACCGGTTTCTCCATGAACATCCCCACCGTTGCCCAGACCTGTAGGTGTGACTTCTGTGGCAGGCTCGCCTCGTGGATGTGCCGCAGCCTGATATGAACCTGGCCCATCTCGCCGATGTGGTTCCGTCCGTGCTTGCCGCGATGGGCGCGGCAGGTTTCGAGGCGCGCATCGACCTGCCCACTCCACTTCGCGGTGCGTGCGTCCTGCTGATCGACGGGCTCGGCGCCGAACTGTTGGATGCACACGCCGCCGACGCGCCGGTGCTGGCGGGTCTGCGTGGGCAGACATTGCAGGTCGGTTTCCCATCCACGACGGCCGCCGGAGTTGCCGCCGTCGGCACCGGCTGCCGCTCGGGTGAGCACGGCCTCGTCGGCTACTCGTTCCGGGTGCCCGATGCGGGTGTCATCAACGCCCTGCGCTGGCGGCCACACCCCTGGGGCGAGGACCTGCGCGACACCGTGCGGCCCGAAGGCGTCCAACCGTTGCCCACCACGTTCGAACGGGCTGTAGACGCCGGTGTCGCGGTCAGTGTCGTATCGGGTGCGGAGTTCGCGAGATCCGGACTGACCCGCGCCGTGCTCCGCGGCGGCGAGTACATCGGCGTTCACGCGGCCGGCGAGTTGGCCGCCGCCGTCTCCGGGGCGATCGACTCCGGTGGATTCTGCTACGGGTACCACGCGGACCTCGACCTGGTCGGTCATCTGCACGGACCCGGCTCGACCGCATGGCGCATGCAGTTGCGCCAGGTCGATCGACTGGTCGAATCCGTGGTCGAGACCCTGCCACCGGATGGGTTGCTCGCCGTGGTCGCCGACCACGGCATGGTCACCGTCGACCCCGCCGAGGTCGTCGACATCGACGCGACCACGCCGCTGCAGACCGGCGTGGCCGCAGTGGGCGGCGAAGCGCGTGCGCGCCACGTCTACGCTGATGCCGGGGCCGCCGACGACGTGTTGGCGGCCTGGCGCGAGACACTCGCCGATACCGCGTGGGTGTTGCCCCGCGACGAGGCGATCGCCGCGGGATGGTTCGGTGAACGGGTTCGCGACGACGTATTGCCACGCATCGGCGATGTCGTCGCGGCCGCGCGTGGTGCGGCAGCACTCATTCGGCGTACCGCCGAACCGCTGGAATCGGCGTTGATCGGCCACCATGGTTCGATGACCAGCGCCGAACAGCGAATCCCGCTTTCGATTGCAATGGGTTGACCGGGCAGCGCTCCCGACATCGAGTTAGATGAGCTAAGATTCACCGCATGAAGCTTGCAGGGCTGGCAGTACTCGGCGCCGCCGCGGCCATCGCGTTCGCAGCGCCGGCGCATGCCGAGATCGACACGGATTTCGCCAACGAGCTGCACACGTACGGCATCTACGGGCCACGTGACTACAACGCGTGGATCGGCAAGCTCACGTGTAAGCGGCTGCACAACGCGGTCGATCACAACGCCAACGACTCCGTGGCGTTCCTCAGCAAGAACCTGGACAAAGACAGCACCACGGCGCAGCACTGGCAGTTCTTGGGCACGGCCATCAATTACTACTGCCCCGACCTCCGACACGTGATGGAACAGGCCGCGGCCGACTCGGCCAGATAATCTTCCTGCCGCCTTCCCGAGAACCTGGAGCGATATGTTGAAGCGCATGCGTCCCACAAATCTGATCCGCGCGGGTGTCGCCGCGTGCGCGGTCGCCGGATCGCTGGCCGCCGCACCGGCCCTGGCCTCTGCCGACGCGACCGATGATTACCCGATCCCGAACCGCATCCTCAAAACGCAGTGCGATGCCGAGCAGATCATGGCCGCGGCCCGCGACGTCGAGCCGATCTATTACGAGCGGTACATGATCGACTACAACAACAAGCCGCCGGCCGACCAGCAGGGTGCCCGCGACCGCATCCATTGGTTCTTCTCGCTGGACTACGCCGGCCGCCGGCAGTACTCGGAGAACACCGCGACCAACGCGTTCTACGAGCAGATGTCGTGGCGGTGGCCCAACTGGGCCAAGCTCTTCTTCAACAACAAGGGCGTGGCCGCCAACACCACCGACATCTGCATGAACTACCCGCGCGGCGATATGTCGCTGTGGCACTGGGCAGCTGACTGACGTCTCGCAGGGCCGACGCCCCCGCGTTTTTCGCGGGGGCGTTTGCATTGCTCCAACCGACGGGACTGGGGCGCGGCGTTAGCCGCGTCACTGTCGACCGCGGCGCAGGAGCGCCTAGGGAACCGAGCCGGGCGGAGTGCGCCGGGGGTGACCACCTGTTATGGATCATGGGAACGTATCGTCGCGTGAGCACGCCAAATGCCGCGGCGGTCGTCCTTCCGGCACGCGGGCGGTCAGCGTTTTGCAACTCTGTTAAATCAGCTAATATCTCGCAGTACTTAGTCAACCGGCAAACTGGCAGACCGATGGCGAGGCGTATCGAGGTGCACATGGCACAGAGCAGCTACGACAACCGGGGTCGTATCGACCTCGCGGCAGGATTGTGTGCCAATGCCGTGGTCTCGAATCGGGTCCCCGTGACGGGTGTCGTCGCCTGATGGCCAAAGCTACGAGAACCTCGCGGGGGAAGCAGTTCTCGATCACCGGCCTGGCGCGGCGGTTCTGGATTCCGTTGCTCATCATGGTCGTCGTGGTCGTCGGCGCATTCACCGTCATGCGGGTACGCACCTTTTTCGGTGCCGGGGACGGGACCGGCATCGCCAGCGCGAAGGTCGACGACACCAAGCCGTTCGATCCCAAGGTCGTGGTCTACGAGATCTACGGCGAGCCGGGCGCGACCGCCGACATCAACTATCTCGACCTCGACGCGCAGCCGCAGCGGATCGACGGGGTCACGCTGCCCTGGTCGCTGCGGCTGGAATCCACCGCGCCATCGGTTTTCCCGAACATCGTCGCGCAGGGCAACGGTGACACCATCACCTGCCGCATCACCGTCGACGACGAGCTCAAGGACGAGAGAACCTCCAACGGCGTCAATGCCCAGACCTTCTGCTTGGTGAAATCTGCATGAGCAACCACGACGCCCCCACCGACGCCTTCCCGGCCGCCGGTCCTCCACCGGCACGCCACGGCGGGATCGCGAAGTGGATCCGGCGGCTCGCGATTCCGATCATCCTGGTCTGGATCGCGATCATCGCCATCCTGAACACCGTCGTCCCGCAGCTCGAGAAGGTCGGCGAGATGCGGTCGGTGTCGATGACGCCGGACGACGCGCCGTCGATGATCGCGATGAAGCGCGTCGGCGAGGTGTTCGAGGAATTCAAGTCCAACAGCTCGGTGATGATCGTGCTCGAGGGCGAGGAGCCCTTGGGCGACGATGCGCACAAGTTCTACGACGAGATCGTCGACAAGCTCGAGGCCGACAAGAAGCACGTCGAGCATGTCCAGGACTTCTGGGGCGACCCGCTGACCGCATCGGGCGCCCAGAGCTCGGACGGCAAAGCGTCGTACGTGCAGGTCTATACCGCGGGCAACCAAGGTGAGGCACTGGCCAACGAGTCGGTCGAGGCCGTCCAGGACATCGTCAACAGTGTGCAGGCGCCGCCGGGCGTCAATGCCTATGTGACGGGCCCGGCCGCGTTGTCGGCCGATCAGCAGATCGCCGGCGACCGCAGCATGCGCATGATCGAGGCGCTGACCTTCACGGTCATCATCATCATGCTGTTGCTCGTCTATCGCTCCATCATCACCGTGATCCTGACGCTGGTCATGGTGGTGTTGGGCCTCTCCGCCGCTCGCGGAGTCGTGGCTTTCCTGGGCTACTACGAGATCATCGGACTGTCGACGTTCGCCACCAACTTGTTGGTGACGCTGGCGATCGCCGCGGCGACCGACTACGCGATCTTCCTGATAGGTCGTTATCAAGAGGCCCGCGGTGCCGGCGAGGACCGCGAACAGGCCTACTACACGATGTTCCATGGCACCGCTCACGTGGTGCTCGGCTCGGGCCTCACGATTGCCGGCGCGACGCTGTGCCTGCACTTCACCCGCTTGCCGTACTTCCAGTCGCTCGGTATCCCGCTCGCGATCGGTATGACGGTGGTGGTGTTCGCCGCGCTGACCCTGGGTGCCGCGATCATCACGGTGGCAAGCCGATTCGGCAAGGTGCTCGAACCCAAGCGCGCCATGCGCACCCGTGGCTGGCGCAAAGTCGGTGCGGCCGTGGTGCGTTGGCCCGGACCGATCCTCATCGCGACGATCGCGCTGTCACTGATCGGCCTGCTCACCTTGCCGGGGTACCGGACCAACTACAACGACCGCAACTACCTACCGCAGGATCTGCCCGCCAACACCGGGTATGCGGCCGCCGACCGGCACTTCTCACAAGCCCGCATGAACCCTGAGTTGCTGCTGATCGAAAGCGATCACGACCTGCGCAACTCGGCCGACTTCCTCGTCGTCGACCGCATCGCCAAGCGGATCTTCCAGGTCCCCGGCATCTCGCGCGTCCAGGCCATCACACGCCCGCAGGGAACGCCGATCGAGCACACCTCGATCCCGTTCCAGATCAGCATGCAGGGCACCACGCAGATGATGAACATGAAGTACATGCAGGACCGCATGGCCGACATGCTGGTCATGGCCGACGAGATGCAGAAGACCATCAACACGATGCAGGACATGCTCGGCCTCGTGAAGCAGATGTCGGACACCACGCACAGCATGGTGACGAAGATGCACGGAATGGTCGTGGATGTGGCCGAACTACGGGACCACATCGCCGATTTCGACGATTTCTTCCGGCCGATCCGCAACTACTTCTACTGGGAACCGCACTGCTACGACATCCCGGTCTGCCATTCGCTGCGCTCGATCTTCGACACCCTCGACGGTATCGACACCATGACCGACGACATCCAGAAACTGATGCCGGACATGGATCGCCTCGACGAGCTCATGCCGCAGATGCTCACGATCATGCCTCCCATGATCGAGACGATGAAGACGATGAAGACGATGATGCTGACGATGCAGGCCACCATGGGTGGGTTGCAGGATCAGATGGAAGCGATGATGGAGAACCAGACGGCCATGGGCCAGGCGTTCGACGCTTCCAAGAACGACGATTCGTTCTATCTGCCGCCGGAGACGTTCGACAATCCGGACTTCAAGCGCGGTATGAAGATGTTCCTGTCCCCCGACGGACATGCGGTGCGGTTCATCATCAGCCACGAGGGTGATCCGATGAGCCCCGAAGGCATTTCGCACATCGAAGCGATCAAGCAGGCGGCAAAGGAAGCCATCAAGGGCACGCCGCTTGAGGGATCCAAGATCTACCTCGGTGGTACCGCGGCCACGTTCAAGGACATGCAGGAAGGCTCGAACTACGACCTTCTGATCGCCGGAATCGCTTCGCTGTGCCTGATTTTCATCATCATGCTGATCATCACCCGAAGCGTGGTGGCCGCCGCGGTCATCGTCGGCACCGTCATACTGAGCCTCGGTGCGTCGTTCGGCCTCTCGGTGCTGATCTGGCAGCATCTCATCGGTCTCGAGTTGCACTGGATGGTGCTGGCGATGTCGGTCATCATCCTGCTGGCCGTCGGCGCCGACTACAACCTGCTACTGGTATCCCGGTTCAGAGAAGAGATATATGCCGGCCTGAACACCGGCATAATCCGCTCGATGGGCGGAACCGGCTCCGTGGTGACGTCGGCGGGTCTGGTGTTCGCGTTCACGATGATGTCGATGGCGGTCAGCGAACTGGCGGTCATCGGTCAGGTCGGCACCACGATCGGTTTGGGTCTGCTGTTCGACACCTTGGTCATCCGGTCCTTCATGACACCGTCGATCGCGGCTCTGCTCGGCAAGTGGTTCTGGTGGCCGCAACAGGTGCGCCAGCGGCCGCTTCCGGCACCGTGGCCCAAACCCATTCAGCGAGATCCGCAGGACGCGCTGACCTGACCAGCTGTCACTGCGGCACGCCTGCGCGCTCAAGGCCCGTTTTCAGTTTGGACAACTTGAGTGGCCAGGTGCGTGAAATATCCTGTCGAACAGTGTCTTTCGGCTCGAATTCGTCATGGATCAGCGTCAGCTTGACCTGATCCTCGATCGGTTCGATGTCGAAGGACACCCTTGAGCGGCTCCCCGACGCGGTCGCGTGGAAGGTGTATGCGAGCCGCCCGTATGGGTCGGATTCGAGGATCAGCTGGTCGGGGTGCTCGACGCGCCCGCCGCCTTCGATCCAGACATACGGCGCGCTTTTCTGCCAGTCCGACTCGATGCCGTGCCCCATATAGCGGAGAGAGAAGTCGGGGTTGGTGATCGCCTGCCACAGCCGCTCGGGTGTCGTGTGGATATAGGTGATGTATTCGAACGTCGTGGGCGCGACGTCGAGTGGCGCGAAGTCCCCGAGCGGGTGTACCTCGACCGCACCGAAGCGGTTGATCCAGCGATCGGCGACAGCGCTGATGGGATCGGGATTGAGGTAATGCAGCTTCTCCCGCCCCTGGCGGACGACTGTCACCAGACTGGCGGCCTCCAGTACCGCCAGGTGCTTACTGACCGACTGACGCGCCATCGACAGGCCCGAACACAACTCGCGCAGGCTCTGCCCGTCGCGGTCATTGAGACTGTCGAGCAGCATCCGCCGACTCGGGTCCGCGACTGCCTTCAATACGTCGTCCACGCCCACCCATCCGTTCCTCATGCGCACCGTAGCCCGCCAGATCGAATTATGCAGCCAGTTGGCTGCATGTCAATTGGCCGCATGGGCCGTCAGCCCGACCGGCCGCGTCGCCGTGCCCGCTCGGCGCGATCGACGAAACTTCGCCAGAACAGCACGGTGCCGGTGCGTCGGCGATACCCCAGATACCTCTACACAGGTGCCACCGCCACGGTGCGAGGCGACGGCTCCGCTCGCCGTGAGCTCTCGGCGCATCTGTCCGAAACACGTTATATCCGAGCGTATTTCGAAATGACCGATCTGATCGGCCCGGGTCCTCGTCGTGACGTAAATGGCATAGATCCACTGCGGCAACCACATTGGAAGGGATCCGTCACACCCGCAGAGATCGCCGGAAATGACGCTTAACCGACTGCGAATACCCGTCATTGACTATCACACCGAATGGTATGTGCCGTGAGATAACCGATATATACGCCGTGCTGTGAACGGAGTCACATATTTTGGCGACCATTTTCAGCTCTGTTAATGTCCCGCCGCATGTTTGCTATCGCGACGCTGATGGCGCTTGTCCAGCAGGTATCGGGCACGCCGTACATCTCCGGTGGAGACACTCCGGCTGGAACCGACTGCTCCGGTCTGGCCTCCTGGGTGAGCAACGTGGCCACCGGCCGGCCTGCCTTCGGTGACCGGTTCAACACCGGAAACCAGGAGCGCGCCCTGCTGGCCCGCGGCTTCAAGTACGGCACCCAGCCCGGTGCCCTCGTGATCGGCTGGAACAGCGGCCACACCGCCGTCACGCTGCCCGATGGCACGTCCGTATCGTCCGGCGAAGGGGGCGGCGTCAAGGTCGGCGGCGGTGGCGCCTATCAGCCGCAGTTCACCCACCACATGTATCTGCCCGCCCCCGCCGAACCCGCCGCCCCGCCACCACCACCGGCTCCGCTGCCGTTCGGTGCGCCACCGCCACCAGAAGCGCCGCTTCCGCCCGTCCCCCCGCCACCGCCGGCCGATCCATTCGCACCGCCGCCACCGCCGCCCGCTCCCCTGGCCGCGCCCGCACCGGCCGATCCGCTCGCACCGCCACCACCGGCTCCGCCGATGGCGGTACCGGCGTCGTTCGTGCTGGACGTTCCGCCGCCACCCGGCCCGCCCGCACCCGAGCTCCCGCCGCCACCGCCGGGAATGCCCGTCTGACCCGATCGGGATCACAACGGTCAGATCACCGGACGCCAGGACCGCTCCGCTAACGTCTCGGTGTGATCGTGCTCCTGCCACCCTCGGAGACCAAGCGCGAAGGCGGCGACAGCCCGCCGTTGCGTCTGGACAATTTGAGTTCGCCCGCACTCACACCACTGCGGGAGGCTCTGGTCGACGAGTTGGTCGGTCTGGCGGGCGACCCGCCTGCCTGCCGCAAGGCGCTCGGGCTGTCCGGTGCCCAGGACGCCGAGATCGAGCGCAACGCAGGCCTGCGACAAGCACCGACGATGCCCGCCATCAACCGCTATACCGGCGTCCTGTACGACGCGCTTGACGTCGAATCGTTGCGCGGGGCGGCAGTCGGCCGCGCACGCGCCCGGTTGGCGGTGGGCTCGGCGCTGTTCGGTCTGCTCCGTGCCGACGATCTGGTACCGGCCTACCGGTTGTCGGCGTCCGCGAAACTGCCGGGACGGCCGGGCCTCAGTACGCGCTGGCGTCCGCTGCTCGAACCGGTGCTCGCCGAGCTCGCCGAAAGTGAACTGATCGTGGATCTGCGGTCGGGCTCCTACGCCGCGCTCGGGCGGATACCCCGGTCGGTGCGCGTACAGGTGCTCGCCGAACATCCGGACGGCCACCGCACGGTGGTCAGTCATTTCAACAAGGCGCACAAGGGCCACCTGGCCCGGGCGCTGGTGAGTTCACGCGCCGAACCGAACGACGCCGCCGCAGTGGCCGCCGTCGCCCGCAGAGCCGGCATGCACGTCGAACGCCAGGGCAACGAGCTGACGGTCGTCGTACCCGCCTGATCTCCTGCCGCAGGTCGGCTCGCCGTCAGATGGCGTTGAACGGCTCGCCGTCGAGTGCGATGGACGGCTGCCCGTCGGGTCCCTTCGGCACATCGCCCGCCAATGTCACGCGGTACAACCTCCGGTCATGGTCGGTTGTCAGGTCTGAGGGCGCGAGATGCACGGTCGACCGGTTGTCCCAGAACGCGATACTGCCCGGTTCCCATTTGAACCGAACCGTGTACTCGGGCCGGGCGAGCTCGTCGTAGAACAGGCCGAGCAGCCGCCGGCTCTCGTGCGGCGAGACGCCGGCGATGTGGCTGGTGAATCCGGGGTTCACGTAGAGCGCCTTCTCCCCGGTCTCGGGGTGCACGCGTACCACCGGATGCTCGGTGAGCAGCGGTCGGCGCTGCACGCGTCGCCGGTAATCGTCTGTCGCGGTCGTGCCGTCCGGCGGTGCGAACCGGTGCACGGCCCGCAAGCGGTCGGCGAGCTTCTGCAGCGGGGCCGACAAACCGGCATATGCCGCAACGGTGTTGGACCACTGCGTGTCACCACCGTACGGCGGTATCTCCTCGGCCCGCAGTATCGACGCGAAGGGCGGGTTGACTGCCGCGGTGACGTCGGCGTGCCAGCTCGGTTTGTCGAAACCCCGCGAAGTGTCGTAGCGCGCTTTGAACCGGTCCCGGAATATCGGGTAGATCGTCGGGTAGTCGGGGTCCGGAATCGAATCGAACAACGGATGCGCGGGCGTCGGCGCGCCGAACGCCGCGGCGAATCGCAGATGGTCGTCGTGGCCGATGAACTGGTCGCGGAAGAACACGACCTTCCACTTCAGCAGTGCCGCATGGATTTCGGCGACATGCTCATCGAGCAGCGGTGCGGTCAAGTCGATTCCGCTGATCTCGGCACCGGTCCAACCCGCCTGCGGACTGATGCTCAACGCGGACGCGAGTTGAGTCATTGCTGTTCCCTTCTTTGTTCTAGGACTTGAGCGAACGGGGCGTGACACCGTCGAGTTGGTTCTGCGCGTTGACGATGTCGTTGTAGCGGCCGTCGACATATGGTTCGACATCGACGTGCGTCTTGGTCGTACCGGTCTCGTAGAGCCCGTCGGCCACGCTCTGGAACAGCGCGGTGCTGTCCGCGTCGATCGGGTAGTAGGAGGCGATACCGTCCTCGTCGTACAACGTCTTTCCCTGATCGAACGTGATGCCCTGCTGTTTGACGTAATACTCGTTGATCCACTCGTCGGAGTGCGTGTCCTTCCAGTTGTTGGCCGCGACCGCCCGGCCGACGTAATCACCAATGGCGGCCACTTTCGCCGGGTCATCGAGTACGTCCTTGTGCACGATCAAGCTCTGGATCCCGGTGTTGATGCCCTTGCCGTCGCCGAGGATCGGCGGTTCACCGAGCTGGTAGTACTGGTTGCCGAGCACGATCGCGGCGTCGACCGCACCCGCCGCGAAGGTCGGAACGACTTCCGCCCCGGCCAGTTCCACGGGTTGCACATCGGTTCTGAGGTCGAGGCCGTGCTGTTTGAGCAGCGCAGCGGTGATCATGTGTCTGCCCGAGCCGGGCGGATAGGCGACCCGTTTACCGCGCAGTTGCTCGATGTTCGTGATCCCACTGTCGGGGCGGGCGACGAGGTAGTAGCCTCCGCTGGTCCCCGGATTGGCTTGAAGGCCGATCGTCACCAGGTCGGTGACCCCGCTGTCGACCGCGATGGGAACCGGTGCCTCACCGATCGATCCGACGTCGGCGGCGCCGGATCGCAAAGCCTCGATCACCGCTGCCCCACCACTGAAGTCGGCGAATTCGACCTCGTATGGTGCGCCTTGCCCGGCGCCGGCGAGATTCCACGGCAGGGATTGCGTGGCGTTCTGCTCTGCGACCACGATCTTCGTCCCGGCAGGGACATCGGTCGTGGTCGCGATCTTCACGGAATCGATTGCGGGCCCGGCCTCTTCGGACGAAAGCCCGCACGCGCTCGCAAGCAATGCGACCAACAGGACAGCGGTCATGCGCCACCGCGGACGGACATTGGGATACACGGTCATTCCTTATGTCGGTGTGCCGTTCGGCACGGGTCAGGACTGGTCGTCCGACACGCCCAGTTCGGCGAGCAGACGTCTTCTGAGCGTGACGAATTCGTGGGAGTCTCGGGCTCGGGGCTTGTCCACCGAAACCTGCACGTCGAGCGATATGACGCCGTCGGTCAGCACGATCACCCGGTCGGCCAACACGATCGCCTCGTCGACGTCATGGGTTACCAGCAACACTGCCGGCGTATGGCGCCGGTACAGATCCACCAGCAGGCCGTGCATCTTGATCCGGGTGAGCGCATCGAGCGCACCGAATGGCTCGTCCAGGAGCAGCAGTTGAGGTTCGCGCACCAAAGCCCGTGCGAGCGCCACCCGCTGGGCTTCCCCGCCTGACAATGTGCGCGGCCACACTCTGGCCTTGGTGGCCAGATTCACTTCAGCGAGAGCATCGAGCGCACGTTGCCGCACCGCGGCGGTGGCCGGAAGGCCGATCGTCACATTGGAAAGCACGCGTTGCCACGGCAGCAGCCGGGGATCCTGGAACACGATGGCCCGCCGCTGCGGCACGCGCAGATAGCCGTCGACATCGCTGTCGAGCGCACCGAGCGCCCGCAGGAACGTGCTCTTACCCGATCCGCTGCGGCCCAACAACGCAACGAACTCCCCCGCGCGGATCTCCAGCTCGAGGCCGTCGATCACAACGTTGTCGCCGAAGCGCTTTCGTACGTCTCGGGCGATCACCACGGCTTCGGTCTCCACACCTGCATACCGCGTGTCAGTCGCCGTCATATGCCCGCCTCCAGGTCAGGAGCCGAGCTTCGAGAAAGCGCACAACGAGGATCGAGACCAGGCCGAGAATCGCGTACACCGCGATGAGCACGAACACCACATCGATCTGGAAGTACTCGCGGGCGTCGGTCATCATCCGCCCCAGACCCTTCTTCGCGTTGATGGTCTCGGCGAATATCAACGACAGCCAAGATGCGGTGAGCGCAAGCCGCAGGCCCACGAGGAAGCCGGGCAGTGAGCCGGGGACGATGACGCGATAGATCAGCTCGGCGCGACCGGCGCCGAACGAGCGTGCCGCCTCCACCAGTGCGGCATCGACGCTGCGAATCGCACTGAAAGTGTTGATGTAGATCGCGACCGCCACTGCGAGGGTGATCAGGAGGATCTTGGGAACCTCGCTGATCCCGAACCACACGATCAGCAACGGAACCAGCGCGAAATTCGGAACTGCCCGGAGGACTTCCATATTCGCGTCGACGAAGTTCTCCCCCAGCCGCGACAGACCCGAGATCAACGCAAGGACCAGGCCCAGGACAATCCCGAAAGCGAGGCCATAACCGACGCGCAGCAGACTCGCGACAAGATGCTCTTGAAAAGTACCGTCGGCGATGAGCGTCCACGCAGCGCTCAATACCCGCGTGGGCGGTGGCACCGTCCGCTCGTCGAAAACGCCGGTGGTCGAAAGCACCTGCCACCCGACCACCAACAGAACCGGGCCGAGCAGACGCTGCAATGCCCGTGGCACCGCAGGCTTGCGCTGAGCTTTCCGCACCGCTGCCCGCGGGTCGACGAGACCGGCCGGCTTACCGCTTTCGGCGATCCGGCCGGGTGTCGACAGCACCGTCGACATGTCAGGCGGCCCCGAAGTAGTCACCCGAGATCGATTCCGATGCAACGCCATCCGGACCGACTGGGATGTCACCTACGAGAGTGATGCGGTGCAGGACCCGGTCGCCATCGACGTGTTCGAAATCCTTGGGCGCCAGGTGCAGCGCGGCACGGTTGTCCCAGAACGCGACGCTGCCCGGCTCCCACTTGAACCTGACCGAGTACTCCGGGCGCGCAATCTCTTCGAACAGCAGGTCCAGCACGTGTCTGCTCTCGCGCGGAGCCAGGTTCACGATCTCGCGAGTGAACGACGGATTGACGTAGAGCACCTTCTCCCCGGTCTCCGGATGGACGCGCACAACGGGATGGATCGATGCGAGCGGGTTGCCACGTACGAGATCGCCGATCTTCTCGGTGCTGCGCTCGGCGGAGACCGACGAGCCGAAACGGTGTTCGGCCCGCAACTCATCGATGAACGACTGCACGGCCTCCGACAGGCCGGCATACACCGCGGCCACGTTCGTGAACTGGGTGTCACCGCCGTATGCGGGTACCTGCTCGGCGCGCAGGATCGAATGTGACGGCGGGTTGATCAACGGCGTGACGTCGGCATGCCAACCGGGGCCGTTGGGACTTTGACGCTTGCGGTACTTCGTTCCATAACGATGGTCGTAGGCGGCCGGGGACACGGTGTGGATCTGTGGGAATCCGGGTGGCGCGGAATCACCCTCGTAAGGATGGCCCGGCGTCACGGCACCGAATTGTGCGCCGAAGGCGATCTGGCCGGCGTGGTCGAGGTCCTGGTCACGGAAGAACACGACTTTCCACTTGTGCAGCGCCGCCCGGATCCCGGAAATCTGGTGATCGGTCAACGGTGCTGACAAATCAACGCCGCCGATCACCGCTCCGGTCCAGCCCGACAGCGGCGTGAGCTCGATATCGGTTTCGGCGGCTGCATTTGCATCCGTTGCCGTGGCCGCAACTGTTGTCACTGCCGTGCTCCCCTCGAAAGTGCCTGCAGGTATCGATCATTGGACGCTAACGACGATCGAATCCCGGGTTACCGGTTTGAATCGGCGTGACGAGAAAGCCGAGGCGCCTGCATCCATCCGATTCCGTAGCCGTCGCGCCCGATCCAGATTTCCGGCAACGCAGGGGACAACATGGCCGCACCACCTCAGCGACGTTGCCCGAAGATATTGACAGGCCGGTCAGAACCGCTCCGGCCTGGGCCGGGCCTCGTGGAGTCCTCGGACGGCGGCCAATCCCAGTGTTGCGGACACCCTTTCGCGAGATTCGGGTACGCGGAGCCGTAGCCAACTCCGCCTCGAACCGGGGATGCCCAATTTTCGGGTGTTCCCACGGTCGCCTGTCAGGTCGTGCACAATATGAGGTCGCGTCAGCGACCTTGTTTGTGAAAACTCACCACAACGCCGTCACGGGAGCGAGCTTGGTCACCCACCCAGCGTCCACCTCATGTCCGCCGCGCACCGGTGGAAGGCATCGAAGGCCACCGGAGCGCCGCTGGCTGCCCATCGGCATCGGGGTCGCGGCAACTGCCCTCGTCAGCTCACTGCTCACGGCGTTCGTCGTCTTCACGACACTCGCCGCCAAGCTGTCATCACGTGACTCCACGTATGCGGTGGGCGCGAAAATGCTCGCGGTGAACCCCGATCGGACACCGCGGCACCGCGCGACCGAACAACCCGGCACCGCGACCGTGTCGCCGTTCGCCTTCGACCAGTCAGGATTCATCGGCTCCGGCGCACGCTGCCGAGACACCCAGACGGCACGGGCAATCGGTCGCACCGAAGGCTCCCTCGTGGTGATCTGCCTCGACCGCGCCGGCCGGTTCGAGTACCACGGCGTGCGGTTGACCGACGAGGCGGCGCTCGCCGCGACGGCCCAGAAATCTCCCGACCGAAAGTTCGTGGCACGCAACTACAGCGTGAGTTACGCCGTCTCCCCTACTGAACTACTTGTCACGTCCGGAAACACGGTCATCAAACGCGAACCGATGGTGGAGTATCGCGAAATACTCTCGACGCCGGTGGTCGTCGCGCCTCGCTAGCGCATGCTGTTGCCGGGCGTTGCCCGGCGCCTGCCGTTTAATGTGATGCGGATGGACTCGAAGTTTGCGTTCGAACTCGCCGGCATCGATGCGATCGGTCAAGCCGGTCTCGCCGCTGCTGGTGACGTGACCGCCGTCGAACTTATGGATGCCGCCATCATCCGGACGGAGGCGACTCGTTCGCTCAACGCGGTGATCACGGACCTCTTCGAGCGCGGACGGGCCCAGGCTGCTGAACTCGACGAGTCGGCGGCACTGCGGAACGGCGAGCGGGGCCCGCTCGCGGGCGTGCCGTTCCTGCTCAAAGATCTCGGTGCGGCCTTGGCCGGAGCACCAGAAGCGATGGGGTCACGGGCGTTACGAGACCATGTGGCAACGGATTCCGCCTGGACCGTGCAGCGGTATCTGAATGCCGGCCTTGTGGTGTTCGGAAAGACCAACACCCCGGAGTGGGGCAACCACTGCACAACCGAACCGGTGTTGTTCGGACCGACGGTCAACCCGTGGTCACGTTCGGTGACGCCGGGCGGCTCGAGTGGCGGATCGGCTGCCGCGGTGGCGGCCGGCGTCGTACCTGCCGCGTCCGGCGGGGACGGAACCGGTTCGATCCGCGTCCCGGCATCGTGCTGTGGTTTGGTCGGGCTCAAGCCGCGCCGCGGTCGCGCGTCGTTCGCACCTGACGGTGGTCATGGTTTGGAAGGGCTGGTGAACAATCACGCGCTGACCCGGACGGTGCGTGACTGTGCCGCCCTTCTCGACGTGATCGCGGGCAGCGCCGCAGGCGATCCCTACACCGCCCCGGTACCGGAAGAGACCTTCCTGCAAGCTGTTTCGCACGCACCGCAGCCCCAACGGGTGCTGATGTCGACCACGTCGCCGTTTCCCACCGAGCGGATCGACCCTGCTGTCGTCGCTGCGGTCGAACGGACCGGGCGACTGCTGGAGAGCATTGGGCATCAGGTCGAGGCGGGCGGCCCGTCGATCGATCCGGACACGGTGGCCGACGCGGTTGCGGTGCTGCACAACGTGAGTAACGCTCAATTGCACACGTTCGCCTCGGGTCAGCTCGGCCGCGAGCCCACCGAGGACGAGTTCGAGCCGAGCACGTGGGTGATGATCCGCGAAGGGTTCACCACGACCGGCATGGCATACGCGGACGCCATCGCCGCCGTGCACGCACAGACCCGTCGGTTCGCCGCCGGAATGGCCGGACACGATGTGTTGCTCGTTCCCACTCTGCTGACCGGCCCACCACCGTATGCGCTGCTGAACCAACCGCGCGGCACGACGCGGGCGTTCTTCGATGTCGAATTCGCCACCACCGGCTGGACGTCGCTCGCGAATGTCACTGGCTGGGCCGCGATTTCGCTTCCGCTCGGGGAAACCGCCGACGGCCTGCCGGTCGGGGTACAGCTGATGGCTGCCGACGAGGCGATTCTGCTCAGCATCGCCGGTCAGCTCGAGCAGGCGGCACCATGGGCCGGGCGCAAACCCGCCGGTTGGGTTGCACACGACAACCCAGCGTGACCGGCTGCCCGTAGGGTCGGCGCCATGGCGCACATCCGTCCCGACCGCACCGCCGCCCTCCGCACCGCCGCTGACCACGCCGAAACCTTCCTGAACGGGCTCGACGATCGGCCGGTGGCCGCGCGCGCCGACGCATCGGGCATCCGGGAGTCCCTCGGTGTCACGCTTCCCGACCACGGCGAGGACCCGGCGGCTGTCGTCGAGGCTCTCGCGGTCGGAGCCGACCCGGGCCTGGTGGCCAGCGCGGGTCCGCGACACTTCGGCTTCGTGATCGGGGGCGCCCTGCCGGCCGCGCTCGGCGCGGACTGGCTCGTATCGGCGTGGGACCAGTGCGCGGCGTTCCATTCGCTGTCACCGGCCGCGGCGGCCATCGAGGAGATCACCGCGGGCTGGGTGCTCGACCTGCTCGGCCTGCCGCGCGGTGCGAGTGTCGGATTCGTGACCGGTGCGCAAGCCGCCAACACCACCGGCCTGGCCGCAGCACGCCACGCGGTGTTGGCCCGAGCCGGTTGGGACGTGAGCCGTGACGGACTGATCGGAGCGCCTCGGGTGCGGGTGCTGTGCGGCGAGCAGGCCCACGTGACCATTTACGCCGCCCTGCGGTTGCTCGGATTCGGCGAAGCGGCCGCCGTCCGCGTTGCAGCCGACGATCAGGGCAGGATGAGACCCGAAGCGCTGCAGGCCGAGCTTGTCGCAGGCGATGGTCCGGTCATCGTGTGCGCGCAGGCCGGCAACGTGTCCACGGGCGCCTTCGACGATCTCGAGGTGATCGCCGACCTGTGCGACGCGCACGATGCCTGGCTGCATGTGGACGGCGCGTTCGGGCTGTGGGCGGCGACGGCACCGGCCACCCGGCACCTCACCGCGGGAGCCGAGCGCGCGGACTCATGGGCGGTGGATGCCCACAAGTGGCTCAACGTGCCGTACGACTCGGCGATGGCGATCGTCGCCGATCCCGGCGCGCACGTTGCGGCGACCAGCCTGGCCGGGCCGTATCTGGTGGCCGATCCGGGCCAGCGCGACAACACGAACTTCGTTCCCGAGAGTTCGCGGCGCGCGCGGTCCGTGCCGGTGTATGCGGCATTGCGATCGTTGGGCCGCTCCGGGGTGAGCGACCTCGTCGAGCGCAACTGCGCTCAAGCGCGGCTGATGGCAAGACTGCTGACCGAGCGCATCCCAGGTGCCGAGGTGCTCAACGACGTCGTCCTCAACCAGGTACTGGTCCGGCTGCCCGGAGGCGAGGCCGCAAATCGACGGGCGGTATCGGCGGTACAGGCCGACGGCACCTGTTGGCTGGGCGGCACCACCTGGAATGGCGAGTACGTGCTGCGGGTGTCCTTCTCGAACTGGGCCACCACCGACCACGATGTGGACCGGTCCGCGGCGGCCATCGCCGGCTCGTCGGGCACCCCGCTGAGCGCGCCGGCATGAGGTGGGGGTCCGCCCGCGAATCGCCGCCGAATATCCTCTGAGGCGAATAGCCACCGCCGGCGTCGTCCGGCGGCCAGAATCGCATAGGACGCGTCTTCAAAGGAGTGGGCACCCCGTCATGACGAACCAGGTGAACCAGCAGCAGGCCGACAAGATGACATCGGGCAAGGGCTTCGTCGCCGCGCTCGACCAGAGTGGCGGATCGACCCCGAAGGCGCTGCGTCTGTATGGGGTGGAGGAAAGCGCCTACTCGTCCGAGGACGAGATGTTCGACCTGATCCACCAGATGCGCTCGCGCATCATCACCTCGCCCGCGTTCACCGGTGAGCGGGTGCTGGCTGCGATCCTGTTCGAGCAGACCATGGATCGGTCGATCGAAGGCAAGCCGTCGGCGAGGTTCCTCTGGGAGGACAAGGGTGTGGTGCCGCTGCTCAAGATCGACAAGGGCCTGGCCGAAGCCGCCGACGGTGTACAGCTGATGAAGCCGATGCCGGCACTCGACGAGTTGCTGGCCCGCGGGGTGGAGAACGGCATCTTCGGCACCAAGGAGCGCTCGGTCATCGGCGCCGCCAACCCGACCGGTGTCGCCGCGGCCGTGGCCCAGCAGTTCGAGGTGGCCAAGCAGGTGCTCTCCCACGGACTGATCCCGATCATCGAGCCCGAGGTGACCATCTCGATCTCTGACAAGGCCGAGGCCGAGGACCTGCTCAAGGCCGAGATCGCCAAGAACCTCGACGCGCTGCCCGAAGGCCAGCGGGTCATGTTGAAGCTGACCCTGCCGACCGTCGCCAACCACTACAAGTCGCTGGTCGATCATCCGAAGGTCATGCGCGTCGTCGCCCTGTCGGGTGGCTACTCCCGCGACGAGGCCAACGCGCTGCTCGCGCAGAACAGCGGCGTCATCGCGAGCTTCAGCCGGGCGCTCACCGAAGGCCTGTCCGCACAGCAGAGCGACGACGAGTTCAACTCCACGTTGGACAAATCGATCCAGTCGATTTTCGAAGCTTCGATCGCCGGCTAGGCACAGGACGCGGCGAGGCGCACGCAGATGGTCATGCCCATTGATCGCCCCAAACTGGAGGGCAATGTCGCCGTAGGCGACGGCCGCCAACTCGGATTCGCCGAATTCGGCGATCCACAGGGGCGGGCCATCTTCTGGCTGCACGGCACTCCCGGTGCGCGCCGCCAGATCCCCACCGAGGCCCGGATATACGCCGAGCAGAACCACATTCGGCTGATCGGCGTGGACCGACCCGGCATCGGGTCCTCCACGCCGCATCAGTACGAGGCGGTACTGGATTTCGCCACGGATCTGCGGGCGATCGCCGACACGCTCGGGATCGACAAATTGGCCGTCGTCGGATTGTCCGGCGGTGGGCCGTACACCCTCGCTGCCGCGGCGGCCATGCCTGACCGCGTGGTCGCCGCGGGCGTCCTCGGCGGCGTTGCGCCGATGGTCGGGCCCGACGCCATCAGCAGTCCGCTGATGCAACTCGGCGCGGTGGTCGCGCCGGTCATCCAGGTGGCCGGAGCACCGATCCGGTTGGCCGCGTCCGGCTTGATCCGGCTGATCCGTCCGGTGGCCTCGCCGGCTTTGGAGATCTATGCGCGGCTGTCACCGGAAGGCGACCGGCGGATGCTGGCCCGGCCTGAGTTCAAGGCGATGTTCCTCGACGACCTGCTCAACGGCAGCCGCAAGCAGTTGGCCGCGCCGTTCTACGACATCGTGGTCTTCGAGCGGGACTGGGGCTTCCGGCTCGACGAGGTCAAGGTCCCGATCCGGTGGTGGCACGGCGACCATGACCACATCGTCCCGTTCGCGCACGGCCAGCACGTCGTGGCGAGGCTGCCCGAGGCCAGGCTGACCGAGTTGCCGTACGAAAGTCACCTCGGCGGGCTGGGCTGCGCGCAAGAGATCATGGGTTCGATGATCGACATCTGGGACGCAGGCAAACTCGTCTGACCATCGGGTTGACCTCAACCATTGTTGAGGGTGCAGGCTGCGGTCATGACGACAACCACGATGACCCAGATCGCCTCGGACCTGTGGGAAACCCGCACCGACGCACCGTTTCCCGGGCTTACCACGCATGCATATCTGTGGACCCCCGGCGGGCGCCGGACCGGGTCCAACGCCTTGTTCTACTGCCCGGCCACCGATGCCGACTTCGCCACGATCGAATCGCTCGGCGGCGTCGAGGATCAGTACCTGTCGCATCAGGACGAGGCCGGGCCGATGCTGGCCCGCATCGCCGATCACTTCGGGGCACGCTTGCACGCCCCCGCGGCAGAGTCGGCCACCATCGGCAAACACTCGGACATCCATGTGCCGGTGGCGAGCAGGCACCTCGACGGCAACGGGGTCGAGGTGATTCCCACGCCGGGCCACACCCCGGGCAGCACAAGCTATTTGGTCGAGGGCGCCGATGGCCACTATCTGTTCACCGGGGACACCGTGTTCGTCGGCGACGACGGCCGCTGGTCGACGTTCGTGATTCCCGGCGTCGGCGACGCCACGGCGATGGCCGAGAGTCTGCGGCTGTTGGCGACGCTGGAGCCTGACGTGGTCATCTCCAGCGCATACGGAGACCGCGCTGTCACGGTCCTTGGCGAGCGTTCCTGGTCCGAGTGCGTGGCCGAGGCACTACGCACGGTTCCTGCCACGAACTGACCGGAGATCAGGAACTGGTGGTGAGCGCCCGCCGCAGCAGGTGCATGGCTACCGTCGTCGATCGCTCCCGGATGTCGGAGCGGTCGCCGGGCAACCGCAGAGTGCGTGTCACCGCGACACCTTCGGCCCGCACCGAGAAGCACACCGTGCCGACCGGTTTGTCCGCGGATCCGCCGCCAGGACCCGCGATGCCGGTGATCGCCACCGCGACATCGGCGCCGAAGTGGTGCAGCGCTCCGGCCGCCATCGCATCCGCCACCGGTTCCGAGACGGCGCCGTGCTCGGCGATCAGCATGGGATCGACATTCAACAATTCGGCCTTTGCTTCGTTGGCGTAGGCGACCACCCCACCGGCCAGATAGTCCGACGCCCCTGGCCGATCGGTCAACCGAGCCGCCAGAAGCCCACCGGTGCAGGATTCCGCCGTCGCGATGCGCCGGCCGGCGAGGAGCGCGGCAACCTGATCGTCGACCGTCGCACCGTCCTCGGAAAAAACCGCATCACCGTGGCGATCCCGCAGCAGCGCGAGCAGATCACCATAGGCGCCTGCCGCCTGCGGCTCGTAGCGTGTGACGATCTCGAGCTCGCCACGCCGCAGGCACGTGGTGATCTCTAGCTCGTCGAATCCGGCGATGGAACCCTCTGCCTCGCGCAGGGTTTCGGCCAAACCCGATTCTGGCAGACCGAACATCCGCACCATGTCCTGCCGATACACGGTCCGGCCCGAGATGGCCTGTTGCACAGCGTCTGTCGCGACAGCTCGGGACCACATCGGCTGCAGTTCGCGCGGCGGCCCCGGCAGCACCACCACCGTCGGACTACCCGGAACGACGACGCCGGGTGCGGTGCCGACGGGTTCGAGGACTTCCGCACCGACCGGCACGAGGGCCTGTTTACGGTTGGCCGCGCGGACCGCGTCGAAATCGACGCCGGGACGCCCGCTCATGAGCTTGCGCAGGATGGCAGCGATGCGCTCTTCCAAGGCCGCGTCCAAAACCAGTTCCCGTCCGCAGAACTCGGCCACGGTCGCGACCGTGAGATCGTCTGCGGTCGGGCCCAGGCCACCGGAGGTGATAATCAGGTCCACACCCTCGGCGGCCAGGAACCGCAACTGGGCCTCGATGTCGCGGGGACGGTCGCCACAGATCGTGATGTGGGCGAGTTCGACCCCGAGCTCGAGGAGCTGGTCGGCCAGCCACGGACCGTTGCGGTCCTGAATCCGGCCGGTAAGGACCTCTGTTCCGGTAACGACGATGCCTGCACGTGCGCTCACGGATTGCACCTTACGCATCGGTGCGGGCCTGGTACGAAAACCCCCGACTCAGAAACTGAACCCCAATTCGGCGGGCACGGCGCTGACGAATGCCGCGCTGAGCCGCTGCACAATTTCAAAGTCCTTGGCACGCACGCGGTTTGCCGCGACGAAGCCGTCGGCTCGGTGCCCGCCCAGATACAGGCTGCCCAGCACGTCGAGGTCGAGTTCGACGTCGGCGGCTTCGCCGGTCGGTGTGCATCGTGCCCGGCCGTTCGTGATCTGCACGGCGAATCGTCCGCCGTCGCTGCGGAAACCGTCGGCGACCTCCAGCACCACGTCCAGGTCGGCGGAATAGTGCCTGGCCTCAAGTGCGCGCGGGACGTTCATGATGCGCAACCACAGATCGTCGGCGCTCGACGTCACCCGGGCCAGCCGCGGATTGGTGAGCAGATAGGGCAACGCGTCGCCCGGATGCGTCCAGGTCGTGACCTTCTCCATCAGATCCAGGCCGAGCAGTGCCCGCCACAAGGCCGCGTGCGCCTCGGGCGTGGCGGCGGTGAGCTCACCGACGCGCACGACCTTCGGGCCGTCGCCGTGCAACCGGTACAGCGCATAGCCGTCGCGGTGCAGGAAGGCGAACCATTCGGTGCCGCCGCCACGGGCCTTCTCCCGGTCCGCCAGCAGGTCATCCCACAGTCCCGCAGGCCGTACGAGGCCGCCGGGGGTCTGTCGTCGCCAACGGTCGTAGATGTCGATCAACTCGTCGCGATGTTCAGCCGGTTTGACCATGCGCACGCCGCCCGGATCAGGCGCCGAGGCATGGAAACCGGCGAACCGCCGGTCGATGGACACCTCCTGCACGGTGGTCGCCGGTCCGTAGCCGAAGCGGCCGTAGATCCCGCCCTCGCTCGCCGTCAGGGCCGCGATCGGATAGCCGGCGTCGGCGATCCGATCGTGCAGGTCGGTGTACATCGCGCGCAGAATGCCGCGCCGCCGATGGGTGGGCGCAACCGCGACGAAGCTCAGACCGGCGACCGGAAGTTCCGCCCCGCCCGGCACGGTCAGTGTGAGATCGAGGTAGAGCGACTGCCCGACGATGTCGGCGGACGAACCGTCGCCGCCGTCGCGCACCACGACCGCCCCGCCGGCAGGCACGAGTCCGCGCCAGACGGCCATCGTTTCCGGATCCTCGAGTTCACCGAAAGCGGTGCCGCCGAGCATTGCCATCCCGGCCCAATCGGCGTCGGTGATGTCGTGCAGGATTTGCGGAGTCAGTTCAGTCGCGGTCTCGCTCACAGGATTCGACGGTGCCACACGCGGCCGGTCGGCCGCGACCGATTTTCGGGGTTGGTCAGGCTTTTCGGCGCGGCGTCAGCGCTTGAGCCAGCCGTTCACCGCTGCGAGGTCACGGGTGTAGGTGGTCATGATGTCGTCGTGATACAGCGTTGCACCGCTGATTGCGCTCGACCCCTGCCACACCACGCGGATCCGGGTGGTGCCGCGCTGGTAGACGTCGACGCGGTCGAGATCGCGGTGCTGCCATCCGCCGGACTCGGCCAGCTGACCGAGTTCATGCCGCTCGTCGGTTGTGGTCATGGGCCGATCCTATCGTCGGGCCCGCTGGTCGACTGCCACGACCACCGGCGCGGTGTTGTAGCCGCTGACCCGGACCCACTTCGCGGACGGCTCTGGTTCGCCGATTCGGCCGGTCAGCTCGACCGTCTCTCCGGGATAGACCGTGACGTAGTTGTCGGAGTATTCGATCGGCAGGATCTCGTCACCGTCGCGCGTTGAGGTGATCTCGGCCCGCTCGAAGAACGCGATGCGGCGGGTGGGATTGTGCAGCCGGATGGTCACGGTCGTGCCATCGCCTTCGGGCGACCGCTGAGCCGTCACACGCAGCGGAACCCGCGCCATGGTGTTGAGCGGAGTCATGTCGGCCCAGCTCGTCTGCCGCAGGTCGAACGCCCAGTCGTTGGACGGGCTGCCGACGTCGTCGCGCTGCTGGGATTGCCAGTACGTGTTGTCGGCGATGACCGAGCCTGCGGCGTCGAGGAGTTCGCACCGCACGAAATACACCTCGGATATGTGAGCCGGGCGCGGCAGCCCCAAGACCTGGGTCGCGCCGCCGGATGCCACCGCGACCGGACCGCTCGTCCGGTCGTCGCGCACCTGGCCGGCGAGGTCATAGGTGCGGACCCGCACGCGCAGGTCGTCCCGCGCAGCGGGTGATTGATTGACGACCGTGATGTTGGCCGTGTCATGGTCGCCGGTGGCATACGAGTCGAACACGACCGACAGCGGCCGCAAGCCTTTCTTGGCGCCGAAGTACGCGCCACCCGGCCGCAGGTAATAGTCGAAGAGGTGACCGAAGAACGACGGCCAGTGGTTGTTGAGCATCCAGTAGACCGTCATCTTGTGGGTGGCCCAGCCGAGCGCCGCGAACGCCTCGAACTGCGCGCGGGTGGACTCGTAGTGCGCGGCCTGCGCCTTGCGCGCGAACTCCTCGGCACTGCGTGAGGACCCGTACCGCTGCATGACCGCGGTGCGGATGCTGTTCAGGTTGGCGTTGCCCGGGTCGGCCCCGGCGTGGAAGTACCACGCATCGTTGATCGGCCAGAGTTTGTCGGGCGGGATGAACTTCTTGAGGCTCGCGAACGGCGGGATGTGCTCGTTGTCGCCCTGTTCGGCATTCGCGCCGCGGGCCGCCTGGTAGCGCCCGCTGAACCAGTAGCTCGGCGGACGCCAGGTGTACGGGCCGGCCATATGGATACCGTCCCAATCCACCTCTCCCTTGTCGTCATGGGCCAGCGAGGACACCGTGTCGACGACGGCGTTGGGCCAGTGCAATTCGTCCAGAATGTCGTGGTAGCCGTCGAGGACGGGCTGCGGCGGCTTGCCGTCACTACCGTTGGCCCACAGGAACGCCGACGGATGGCCACGTAGCGACAAGATCTGCGAGCGCAGGCTGTCGTCCGCGACACGGCGATCCTCGTCGTCCCACTGCCACCATTTCTCCCACTGGTTGCAGCACATCCACCCGTACATCAGCGGGATGCCGAGTTCGTCGGCGCGCTCGATGATGTTGTTGCCCGGGAACTTTCCCTCCAGCCGCAGCATGTTGAGGCCCATGTCGCGGACATAGCCCAGGATCGCGTTCTCCCGCTGCGGGTCATACCGGAACAGCAGATCCGGTGTGTACGCCGCGCCGCGAACCAGGAAGTCGCGGCCGTTGACGGTGAGATAGAAGCTGCCGCCGCGCCCGAGAGCCGGGAACTGCTCGTCGTCGTCGCGGTGCTGCTCAACCGTGCGGATACCGAAACGCGACCGGTCGGCGTCGGTGACATGCCCGTACTGCACGAACTCCACCCGCACGTCGTAGAGGTTGGGCTCCCCCATCGTGTACGGCCACCACAGATCGGGATCCGGCAGGGTCAGCGCGGCGAAAGTGTCCGGGTCGAACCGGAGTTCGCGCGTTTCGCCGGGTGCCAGACGCACCGCCTGATCCACCTCGACATCGGGCTTACCGGCCCGGCTGATCGTGGCGCGCACCAGGCCACGCATCGCGTTGCCGGTGGTGTTGCGAATACCGGTGTACACCGTGAGCCGGGCCCGGTCGGTGGCAGGCAGCGGCAGCTCGGTGGTGACCATCGTGTCGCTCAGCACGGCGGGACCGGAGAAGCTCAGGTAAACCGGTTTGAAGATCCCCGCATTGCGGTCGGGCACAAAGGAGTTCCCACGCATCGGGTCCTTGCCCGGCCCCTGGTAGCCGATGCGGTTCCAGTTGATCCAGTCCCACCAGCTGTCGGCGAGCTCCACCCCGTCGATGTCTTGCAGTGCCTGCTCCGGTGTGATCTTGACCGCCAGGGTGTTGGCGTTTCCGCGATTGATCCACGGCGCCACGTCAAGCTCATGCGCGGTGTGCATACCGACCACGACCGAGTTGCCCGCGATCAATGTCCCGTTGAGCCACACCTCGGCGCGGTAGTTGATGCCGGGAAACTCCAGCCGGTAGCTGGAGCTTGCGGGCGGGGCGTCGAACGTCGTTCGGTACCACCAGTCTTGGCGCCATAAGTCATCGGGAACCTTGGCGAGGTTCTCGCCGAAGTACAGATCCGGATAGGTTCCGTCGTCCTGCAGCGCCTGCAGGACGGTCGCGGGCATGGTCTTGACCCCATGCCAATCCCCTGCGACGTCACCCGGCGTCGACAGCGCCGCGCCGTCGGCTCGCACGCTCCGGGCCGACGCCAGCTCCCAACCCTGCGCGAGCTCGATGCGTCCCGACGGCGGTTCGGGCCGGGCGAACGACGGCAGGTCGGCAACGCACAGCGACGACACCAGCATGCTGACGACGGCGGCCACCAGAAGACGAGCGCGTCGGACGGAAATGGGCAGCTCCTCAGGGACCGGTGCGGCACCGCCTGCCGGGCGTGATGCCGTGTTCGGTCATTCTGCCGCCGCGGGCCGCGCGCCGCCGCGCCGGATGCCGTCAGAGCTTGTGTGGTACGTCGTTGACCAGGCCACCGTCCATCACGAATTCGGCACCCGTCGCGTAGCGGGATTCGTCACTGGCCAAGAAGACGACAAAACTCGAGACTTCGTCGGGTTGGCCCGGCCGGCCCAGCGGGATGGTGAGCATGTCTTCCGGGAAATGTTCGGTCATCGGGGTGCGGATGAAACCCGGGTGGATCGAGTTGACCCGAATCTGTTTGGACCCGAGTTCGAGCGCAGCCGACTTCGTCAGACCGCGCACGGCCCATTTGGACGCGACATAGGGGTGCACCATCGCGGCGCCGCGCAGTCCCTCGATCGACGAGACGTTGATGATCGAGCCGCCGCCTGCGGCTTTCATCGCCTTGACCGACGCCTGCATGCCGAGGAACGTCCCGGTCAGGTTGACGTCGATGACCTTCTGCCACTGGGCCATGTCGAACTTGCCGATCTGCCCGAGCGCGACGATGCCCGCGTTGTTGACCAGCACGTTGAGCAGCCCGAAGTCCGACGTCGCGGTCGCGACCGCGGCGTCCCACTGGTCGGCTTCGGTCACGTCGAGATGGACGTAGCGAGCGGCATCGCCGAGCGCGGCCGCGAGCGCCTTGCCCTCGTCGTCGAGGATGTCGCCGATCACCACCTTGGCGCCCTCGGCCACCAGGGCCCGGGCATGTTCGGCGCCCATACCGCGTGCGCCACCACTGATCAGTGCAACTTTTCCGTCAACCCGTCCCATGACGCGTGAGGCTACCGCAGGCACGGCACAAATTAGAACCTGTTCCAATTTTCTTGCCGAGTGGGCATACTTCGTTCCCATGGTCTTTCGCGTCGCCCACATCGGAACTGGAAACGTCGGTCGCCTGGCGCTGACCGGGCTCCTGACCAATCCGGCCTACGAGCTGACGACGCTGTGCGTCTCGGCCGAATCCAAGGTCGGCAAGGACGCGGGCGAGCTTGCCGGCCTTGACCTTTCGACCGGCGTCACCGCCGTCGCCGATCTCGACGCGGTGATCGCGGCCAAACCGGACTGTGCGGTGTACTGCGCGATGGGTGACACCCGCGGACCGGAGGCGATCGCCGACGTGGTGCGGCTGCTGGCCGCGGGCATCAACGTCGTCGGGTCGGCCCCGGTGAGCCTGCAGTTCCCCTGGAAGCTCATGCCGGGCAAGTACATCGCGGGCATCGAGGAAGCCGCCCAGGCCGGCAATGCGAGCCTGTTCATCACCGGCGTCGATCCCGGCTTCGCCAACGACCTGATCCCATTCGCCCTTGCCGGCACCTGCCAGAGCATCGAACAGGTCAGGTGCATGGAGATCGCCGACTACGCGACCTACGACGGCGTGACCGTGATGTTCGACGTGATGGGCTTCGGCAAACCGCTCGACGAGACGCCGATCCTGTTCCAGCCGGGTGTGCTGAGCATCGCGTGGGGTACGTCGATTCGCCAGCTGGCGGCCGGCTTGGGCATCGAGATCGACGACATCACCGAGGTCTGCGAAAAGGAGCCGGCACCCGAGGCGTTCGACATCGCCGCCGGCCACGTCGCGAAAGGCACTGTGGCGGCACTTCGGTTCGAGATCCGCGGCATGGTCAAGGGCGAACCGGCGATCGTCATCGAACACGTCACCCGCTTGCGCGGCGATCTGCGTCCGGATTGGGCACAGCCGGCGCAGCCCGGCGGCTCCTACCGCGTCGAGATCGTCGGCGAACCGTCCTACGCCGTCGACATCTGCCCCACGAGCCGCAAGGGCGACCACAACCATGCCGCGATCGTCGCGGCGGCCGGCCGCATCGTGAACGCGATTCCCGATGTGGTCGCCGCCGCGCCCGGCATCCGGACGACTCTCGACATGCCGCTGGTCACCGGCAAAGGGCTCTACGGGTTGGGCTGACGCGCGCCGGTCCGCTCGGCCTAGCGCCGGCGCGCCACCGGACGGTCCAGCGACAGCACGGGCCAGCCGTGGTTCGCCGCGGCGGCGGCCAGACCGGGCCGCGGATTGACGGGTCTCGGATGGCCCACCAACCGCATCAGCGCGCTGTCCTCGGGACCATCGGCGTAGAAGTAACTACGCTGCAGCTCAACGTCATTGCTCGAACAGAAGCCCTGAACCGCGTCAGCCTTGCGCGCCCCCCAGATGACGGGTTTGACGATTCCTCCGGTCAACCGGCCGTTCTCATCGGTCTCGAAGTGGTTGCACAGCACGTGGCCGATACCGAGGTGACGCGCGACCGGTTCGGCGTGGATGGTCAGCGCCGACGAGCTCATCACGACGGTGTGGCCACGGTCCTGATGCCGACGCACGACATCGCGCATGTGCGGATAGACCCGGTGCGCGAAGCGCTCGGCGAACAGCAGCTCACCGAGGTCGTCCAGTTCGTCGAGCGACTCACCGCGCAGGTATCCGGCGGCCCGCACCAGTAACCGCTCGAACGGCATCCTGCCGATGCGATAGCGGATCGAGGCCTCGATGATCCCGAGGATCTCGCCGAAGGCAGCCTGCCTCTGCCGGATGCGGTGGCGGGCGTGGGCGGTTGCGGTGAACCCGTCCACGAGGGTGCCGTCGAGGTCGAAAAAGGCTCCCACCTGCGCACCGCCCGGACCCGTGCCGATCTCCTCGAGCGATTCCGGTGGCGACAAGGTCAGTCCCATATCGCAAGTACATCAAGGGTCTGGGCTGCCGGTCGAATCCAGACTAGAAATGGGCTATGGCTCCTCAGCCGCAAGACGTCGTCATCAACGACATCGCCGCCGTCGTCGCCACCAGCCGATTCGGCGAGTCACTGGCTTGGTATGCCCGCATCATGGGCCGCGAGCCCGACCTGCAACCGGTGGACGGCGTCGCCGAATGGCAATTGACCGCGACCGCGTGGCTACAGCTCGTCACCGATGAGGCCGCCGCGGGTCGGACGGCGGTTCGGTTCGGGGTCTCCGATCTTGCCGCGACCATGACAGCCCTGGTCGACTACGACATCGAGGTCGGAGAACCGCAGGTCATCGCCGATATGGTCGCCGTCCTCGACGTCGCCGATCCGGATGGCAACGAGGTCTCATTCGTTCAGGAACTTGTTTGATTCAGCCGGGTCCGACCCCGCGCGGCGCCGGTGACGTATTAAACTAGAACACGTTTCAATTCGTGAACTTGTACATCCACCGCCCACAAGGAGCAGGTATGCACACCGCCCTCTGCGACGAACTCGGCATCGAGTTCCCGATCTTCGCGTTCACCCACTGTCGTGACGTCGTGGTCGCGGTCAGCAAGGCCGGCGGCTTCGGTGTACTGGGCGCGGTCGGATTCACCCCCGAGCAACTCGAGATCGAACTGAACTGGATCGACGAGCACATCGGCGATCACCCGTACGGCGTCGACATCGTGATTCCCAACAAGTACGAGGGCATGGATGCCAACATGTCCGCCGATGAGCTCAAGGGCATGCTGCAGTCACTGGTGCCGCAGGAGCACCTGGACTTCGCGAAGAAGATCCTCGCCGACCACGGCGTGCCGATCGACGACAGCGACGACAATGCGCTGCAGCTTCTCGGTTGGACCGAGGCCACCGCGACGCCGCAGGTCGAGATCGCGCTACGGCACCCGAAGATGACGCTGATCGCCAACGCCCTCGGGACACCGCCTGCCGACATGATCGAGAACATCCACGCGCAGGGCCGCAAGGTGGCTGCCCTGTGTGGGTCGCCGTCGCAGGCCCGCAAGCATGCCGACGCCGGCGTCGACATAATCATCGCGCAGGGCGGCGAGGCGGGCGGGCACAGTGGCGAGGTCGGCTCCATCGTGCTGTGGCCGCAGGTCGTGAAGGAAGTGGCCCCGGTTCCGGTGCTGGCCGCAGGCGGTATCGGCAGCGGCCAGCAGATCGCCGCGGCGCTGGCCCTCGGCGCAGCAGGCGCCTGGACGGGCTCGCAGTGGCTGATGGTCGAGGAGGCCGAGAACACTCCGGTTCAGCAGGCCGCCTACGCCAAGGCGTCCAGCCGCGACACCGTCCGCAGCCGGTCGTTCACCGGCAAGCCCGCGCGCATGCTGCGCAACGACTGGACCGAGGCGTGGGAACAGCCCGAGAACCCCAAGCCGCTCGGGATGCCGTTGCAATACATGGTTTCCGGTATGGCCGTCGCGGCGACGCACAAGTACCCCAACGAAACCGTCGACGTGGCGTTCAACCCCGTCGGCCAGGTGGTCGGCCAGTTCGAGAAGGTTGAGAAGACCTCTGCGGTGATCGAGCGGTGGGTGCAGGAGTACCTCGACGCGACGTCGACCCTGAACAACCTCAACGAGGCGGCCGGCGTGTAGACCACGCTTCAGCAAGCAGCGAAATGGCTGCGGAAACTCCGGTTTCCGCAGCCATTTCGTCGTTTCGGCGGCAAGCCTGGTGTGCGACCTGTCGATTATGTATGGTTACATACATAGCCGAAGAAGGGTGAGGATGTGGCCGGCCCGCGCGAACGCATGGTGGTCTCCGCAGCGTTGCTGATCCGGGAGCGCGGGGCGCACCCGACCGCCATAGCCGACGTCCTTGCCCACAGCGGCGCCCCCCGCGGCTCGGCCTACCACTACTTCCCCGGCGGCCGCACGCAACTCCTGTGCGAGGCAATCGATTACGCGAGCGACCAGGTGGCCGCTCGGCTCGACAAGGCGCCGAGTGCCATGGCACTGCTCGACGGTCTGATCGCCGGATTCCGCAAACAACTCCTCGACACCGACTTCCGGGCCGGATGCCCCGTGGTCGCCGTCGCGGTCGAGGCCGGCGACCCGCAACAGTCCGACACCGCGGTTCTCGAACGCGCGGGTGCCGCCTTCGTCCGGTGGACGCAGGTGGTCACGCAGCGGTTGCGGGCCGACGGTGTGGACGCCGGGCGCGCCGAGGAACTGGCGATGCTGATCACCACCGCCATCGAAGGGGCGGTCGTCGTCGCGCGTGCCACTCGTGACGTCAAGCCACTCGATCTGATCCACCGTCAACTGCGCGAGCAATTGGCGACGACGAACGGAGAACCGCAGTGACCGTCGACGAATGGCAGCACACGGCTTGCATTCTGTGCGAATGTAACTGCGGCATCGTGGTGCAAGTCCAGGACCGTACCCTGGCCAAGATCCGCGGCGACAAACAACACCCCGCGTCTCGCGGCTACACCTGCAACAAGGCGCTGAGGCTCGATCACTATCAGAACAACGCCAACCGCCTGACCTCGCCCATGCGACGACGTCCTGACGGCAGTTACGAGGAGATCGACTGGGACACCGCGATCGCCGAAGTCGCGGAGGGATTTCAGCGGATCGCGAAAACCTATGGCGGCGAACGGATCTTCTACTACGGCGGCGGCGGGCAAGGAAACCACCTGGGCGGCGCCTACAGCTCGGCGTTCCTCAAGTCACTCGGGTCGCGTTACCGCTCGAATGCCCTGGCCCAGGAGAAAACCGGCGAAGCCTGGGTCGACGCGCACCTGTACGGCGGCCACACGAGGGGCGAATTCGAGCACGCCGAAGTGTCAGTGTTCGTCGGCAAGAACCCGTGGATGTCGCAGAGTTTTCCGCGCGCACGGGTGGTGTTGAACGAGATCGCGAACGATCCGGCCCGCTCCATGGTTGTGATCGACCCCGTCATCACCGACACCGCCAGGATGGCCGACTACCACTTGCGCGTACGGCCGGGCACCGACGCCTGGTGCCTTGCCGCGCTTGCCGCCGTTCTCGTGCAGGAAAACCTCTGTGACGAGGCATTTCTCGCTGAGCACGTCACCGGGGTTGATACGGTTCGAGCCATTCTCGCTGAGGTCGACATCGCCGATTACGCACGCCGCTGCGGAGTCGATGAACAGCTGATCCGGGCGGCTTCGCGTCGCATCGCCTGCGCCGCCAGTGTCGCGGTGTTCGAGGACCTCGGCGTCCAGCAGTCACCCAACTCGACCCTGTGCTCGTATCTCAACAAACTGCTGTGGATACTCACCGGGAACTTCGCCAAACGCGGTGCGCAACACCTGCATTCGTCGTTCGCCCCGCTGTTCGGCAAGGCCGGGGTCGGGCGCACGCCGGTCACGGGTGCCCCGGTCATCGCCGGGCTCGTCCCGAGCAACGTCGTGCCGCAGGAGATTCTGACCGACCACCCCGACCGCTTCCGGGCCATGATCGTCGAGAGCAGCAATCCCGCGCATTCGATCGCCGATTCGGCCGCCGTACGCGCCGCGCTCGCCGAGCTGGAGTTTCTCGTCGTGATCGACGTCGCGATGACCGAGACCGCCCGCCAGGCCCACTATGTGCTGCCGGCTGCCACCCAGTTCGAGAAGCCCGAGGCGACGTTCTTCAATCTGGAGTTCCCGCACAACACTTTTCACCTGCGCCATCGGCTGTTCGAACCGCTCGCGGGCACCTTGCCGGAACCCGAGATCTGGGCGCGACTGGTGCGCGCCCTCGGAGTCGTCGACGACGCCGAGTTACGTCCGTTGCGCAAAGCCGCCGCCGACGGTCTACCGGCGTTCTCCACGGCGTTTCTGGCCGCGGTCTCGTCGAACCCGGCATTGACGAAAGTGCTTCCCTACGTGCTCTACGAAACGTTGGGTGCGACGCTTCCCGAGGGGCTAGCCGGTGCGGCGGCCCTGTGGGGACTGGCCCAGAAGGCCGCGATGACGTATCCGGACGCCGTGCGCCGAGCAGGGCATGCCGACGGCAACGCGCTCTTCGAAGCGATTCTGACGCACCGGTCCGGCGTGACCTTCACCGTTCACGAATACGCCGACGACTTCAACCTCATCGGCCATCCCGATCACAAGATCGCGCTGGCGATGCCCGAGATGCTCGATGACATCCGCGCACTGCGCGCCGATCGGCCGCCACTCACCAGCCCCGAGTTCCCGATCGTGCTGTCGGCCGGCGAACGCCGTGCATACACCGCCAATGACATCATCCGTGACCCGGCGTGGCGTAAACGCGATGCCGACGGGGCGCTGCGGGTGAGCGTCGAGGACGCCGACGCGCTCGGCCTCGTGGACGGTGGCCGTGCGCTGGTCACCACCGCGGCAGGTCACGCCGAGGCCAGCGTCGAGATCAGCGACGCGATGCTGCCCGGTCATGCCTCATTGCCCAACGGTTACGGCCTGGACCATCCCGACGGCGACGAAGTGGCGGCGCCAGGTGTGGCGCCCAACGTGCTCACTTCCACCGAATGGCGTGACGCCTATGCCGGAACGCCATGGCACAAGCACGTTCCGGCCCGTATCGAGCGGGTGTAGCCGCTACTCCGGTGGCGGCTGCGGAGGCTGCGGCCCCGGCGCCACCCCTGGCGGTGGCAGCGCCGCCGGGTCGAGTGGGCGTTGGGTCAGCAGGAACAGTGCTTCGTTGAAGCTGACGTCCTGGGTCTGCATGGCATGCCAGATGTCGCGCAGGTAGGACACGCCGCGGCCCTGCTGTGGGCCGGCCGGGACATCGGTCGTCCCGGGTGGCAGGTTCTGCAGGCTGGACAGATGCGGCGTGCCCTCCACCGGGTCGGCCACGGCGGGTGCCGGCGGTGGCGGCGGTCCCGGGTCGGCGACCGCCGATGGCGCCGCCAGAACGCCGGCCAGGGCTGCAGCACAGCAGACGGCGACGCCAGCTGCGCTTCTGATAACTCTGCTGTGCACCGCGATCCCCCTTCGTCCAGGTTTTTCCTGTTTTTCCCCTGACCCCGCCGGAGTGTTACAGCTGTGGCGGATGTTCTCTTGAGTTATCCAGTGGAACACGTTTCAGAACGACGCGTCGGGAGTTTTGAGGAGTTTGAGTAACCTCCCGCGAACACTTGGTTCCTTGGTGTAGCAATTGATTACGTGAACTAGACGCCGTACCAAGGAGAACCCCTGTGGTCATGAGCGAGCCTGCCCTTCACCTTCCCGCCGGATTCGACTTCACCGATCCCGACATCTACGCGGAACGGTTGCCCATCGAAGAACTCGCCGAGATGCGCAAGCTGGCACCGATCTGGTGGAACGAGCAACCGCGCGGCGCCGGCGGATTCGACGACGGCGGGTTCTGGGTCGTCACCAAGCACAAGGACGTCAAGGAGGTGTCGCTGCGCAGCGACGTGTTCTCCAGCCTGGAGAAGACCGCGCTGCCGCGCTACCGCGAGGGCACCATCCCGCAGCAGATCGACCAGGGAAAGTTCGTGCTGCTCAACATGGACGCCCCGCACCACACCCATCTGCGCAAGATCATCTCGCGCGCCTTCACGCCGCGCGCCGTGGAACGCCTCCGCGATGACCTTGCCGAACGCGCACGCACGATCGTTCGTACCGCGGCCGCCGAGGGCCGAGGAGATTTCGTCGAACAGGTGTCATGTGAACTGCCACTGCAGGCGATCGCGGGTCTGATGGGCGTGCCCCAAGAGGACCGCAAAAAGCTGTTCGACTGGTCCAATCAAATGGTCGGCGACCAGGATCCGGAGTTCGCGAACAACGACGCCATCAGCGCATCGGTCGAATTGATCATGTACGGCATGCAGATGGCGGCCGAGCGCGCCGAGAATCCCGGCGACGACCTCGTCACCAAGCTTCTGCAGGCTGACGTCGAGGGCCACAAGCTGTCCGACGACGAATTCGGATTCTTCGTCATCCTCCTCGCCGTGGCGGGTAACGAGACGACCCGCAATTCGATCACCCAGGGCATGATGGCGTTCACCGACCATCCCGATCAATGGGAACTGTTCAAGCGCGAGCGGCCGAGCACCACCGCCGACGAGATCGTGCGTTGGGCGACACCGGTCACGTCGTTTCAGCGCACCGCGCTCGAGGACACCGAACTGTCCGGCGTGCCCATCAAGAAAGGCCAGCGGGTCGTGATGTTCTACCGCTCGGCGAACTTCGACGAGGACGTGTTCGAAGACCCGTTCACGTTCAACATCCTGCGCGACCCGAATCCCCACGTAGGTTTCGGCGGTACGGGTGCGCACTACTGCATCGGCGCCAACCTCGCCCGGATGACGATCGACCTGATGTTCAACGCGATCGCCGATGAGACGCCCGACCTCACACCGCTGTCCGCACCGGAACGGCTGCGGTCGGGCTGGCTCAACGGCATCAAACATTGGCAGGTCGACTACCGGGGCGCTGCCGGTGCGACATGTCCTGTCGCGCACTAGTACTCGGATAGTCGATGATGGAGCGCCAGTAGTCTTCGGGGATCTCGGTGTTCGACCGGAGCACCATCGCCAGCCCGGTCGCCATCGCGATGCCGAGCAATCCCAGCCACAGCCCGGCCAGTGCGATCCCGATCCACAACACGGTCGTCAGCGCCGGCCACGGCGACAGCACCGCGAGAACCGGTGCGAAGAAGAACCCGGTTCCGACGTACCACGCCGAACCTGCCCGGTCCGCGGCCATCACGAACCGGAGCCAGCGGGGAATCGGACGTGGGGTGTGCTGCACCGCCTGCATCGTCGCCTCCTCATATTCGTCGACGACTCCACGGTGACGCCCGTGGGGTAATCACCGCAATTACCCGAGAGGTAGTAGCCGCTTGCCGTCGGATGGTTGACACTCAGGTGGTGACCACCCTCGCCGCCCAGACATCGATCGGTCCGCTGATGCGCGAGTGGCGTCAGCGCCGCCGGATCAGCCAACTCGACCTCGCAATCGAGGCGGACGTGTCGGCCCGACATGTCAGCTTCATCGAGACCGGCCGATCCGTCCCGAGCCGCGCGATGGTGCTTCGGCTCGCCGAAGTCCTCGATGTGCCGTTGCGCGAACAGAATCAATTGCTCTTGGCGGCTGGTCTGGCGCCGGTATACACCGAGCGGACACTCGATGACCCCGACATGGGTGCGGTGCGCGAAGGCGTAAGCCGGGTTCTGGAGGCCTACAACCCCTATCCGTGCGTAGTGATCGATCGCGGATGGAATCTCTTGCAGGCCAATGCCGGTGCGGGTGTGATGCTGGAAGGCGTCGCACAGCACCTGCTGGCAGAGCCGAATGCATTGCGCATCACCCTGCATCCCGAAGGCATGGCCCCGCGTATCCGCAACCTGGCCGAATGGCGCCATCACCTCATCACCCGGCTGCGCCGGGAGGTGTCGGTCAGCGGTTCGGCCGAGTTGGCCGACCTCTTGACCGAGATCGAGTCGTACCCGGGCGGATTGGCTCAGGTTCGCGATCTCGGTGGTGTGGTGGTGCCGTTGGAGTTGGCCACACCGCGGGGCGACGTACTCACGTTTCTGTCGACCGTGACCACCTTCGGCACCGCGCTGGATCTCACCGCGGCAGAACTGAGCATCGAGGCCTTCCTGCCCGCCGACGAGCAGACTGCCGCCGCGTTGCGCTGACTGCGAGCTCACTGGTCTGACCACTTGACCTCTTACCGGTAAAGATGCACCATGAGTCCATGGCCTTGCAACCGGTGAACCGGAGATCCGTACCCGAGGACGTGTTCGACCAGATCATTTCCGAGGTGCTCAGCGGCGAGATGCAGCCCGGAGAGTCGCTCCCGAGTGAACGCAAGCTCGCCGAGGTCCTCGGAGTGTCCCGTCCCGCGGTACGTGAGGCGATCAAGCGCCTGACCGCCGCAGGCCTGGTCGAGGTGCGCCAGGGCGACGCAACCACGGTGCGTGACTTTCGTCGGCATGCCGGACTGGATCTCCTGCCCCGCCTGCTGTTCCGAGCGGGCGAACTCGACATCTCCGTCGTCCGGAGCATTCTGGAGACCCGACTGCACAACGGCCCCAAGGTCGCCGAGCTCGCCGCTCGGCGCCGACAGCCCGACTTGCCCGATCTTCTCGATGCGACGCTTCACACCCTGCAAATCGAGCCGGACCCGATCGAACAACAGCGTCATGCGATGACGTTCTGGGATCACGTGGTCGACGGCGCCGATTCCATCGCATTCCGGTTGATGTTCAACACTCTTCGCGCGACATATGAGCCGGTGTTGCCCGCACTCGCCACGCTGATGGCCGAAGAGGTCGGCCGACCGGAGGCATACCGGCGCGTCGCCGATGCCATCGCGGCCGGTGATGCCACCGCTGCCCGGCAGACGGCACACGATCTTCTCGAACCGGGCACCAGCGCACTGCTGGCAGCTCTGGAGAGTCTGGAGGAAAACCGGTGACACGCAAGAACTTCACCCTGGCCGAGGCGGCCCACGAATTCATCAGGCACCCCTCGCCCTGGATGATCGGCGCCACCCTGGCGGTTTCGGCAACCGCGCGCGTGGCCCTCGGCGACTGGCGGCTGACCGACGCTCTGGTGCCCCTGGTGATGCTCGCAGCGTTCCCGTTGTTCGAGTGGATCGTGCACGTATTCGTATTACATTGGCGGCCAAGGCAACTCGGTGCACTCACGATCGACTCGATACTCGCACGCGACCATCGTAGACACCACGTGGACCCGCGCGACATCCCGTTGATCTTCATCCCGTGGCGGGCCCTGCTGTGGGTGCTGCCGGTAGCGGTAGCAGTTGCGGTGCTCGCATTTCCACGGCTCGAGCTCGGCCTGACCTTCTTGACGGTCCTCACGGTCCTAGGGCTGGGATACGAATGGTGCCATTATCTGATCCACAGCGACTACAAGCCCAAAACGGCGGTGTACCGGGCGATTTGGCGTAATCACCGAAATCACCACTACAAGAACGAGCATTACTGGTTCACCGTGACAAGCGCAGGCACGGCCGACCGAATGCTCGGCACCTACCCCGATCCGGCTAGCGTGCCCACGTCACCGACAGCCAAAGACCTGCACGCGGCTACGCCTGCACGATGATGGGATCGCCCACACTGACGGTGTCGAAGTACCAGGCGGCGTTGTCCGGGCTCAGATTGATACACCCGTGGCTCACGTTCGCGTAACCCTGCGATCCCACCGACCACGGCGCGCCGTGCACGTACACACCGCCCCAGGTCACGCGCACCGCGTCGTTGACGGTGAGCTTGTATCCCTCGGGATCGCTCAGCGGAATGCCGATGGTCCGCGAATCCATGACCACGACAGACTCTTTGGAAAGAGCGGTGAAAGTGCCGGTCGGCGTCGGGAATTTGGGCTTGCCCATGGACGCCGGCATCTCACGCACCACCTGATCGTCGATGCTGACGGTGAACGTGTGCGCGTCGATGTCCGCAACACCGACCACCGCGGCGCCGGTTTCGAAGCTGGTTTTGGCGCCACCTGCCGAAACAGCGATGGTCGAATGAGCCGGCCAGAACTGATCGGGAGTCCACTGCATGACATCGTCACTGAGCCAGGTGAACTCCCCCGTCGGGGTGCTCGTCGACGACACCCGCAGGCTCTTCTCGGCGGCCCGGCGGTCGGTCACCGGCGCGGTGAAAGTGACGGTCACGGGATGTGCGACACCCACCACGTCGCCCGCAGCGGGCTCGATCTTGGCGGCGGTGGAGGCGGTGCTGACGCCGGCTTCCGCGACGTTAACCGAGCCGGCGAGCGCGACGACTGCGACCCCGATCGCCGCAAACACCTTCAGTACCGAGCCCCGAACTGTCGTCGTCGTGGGCGATGGTGTGCTCAGCATTCCTCCAGTGTAGGTCGTGGCGCGAGTGGCACCGGTTAGGCGCAGCTCGGCACCGGCCGGCGCGACGTCAGTATCACGGCGGGAGTTGCCCATGGTCACTTCATCGACACGTCCTGCCGGAACGTTTCATCCGACGCCGGCGCGCACTCCCGCCGCAGCACGGCCATGTGCCATCAGGGCGTATCCGAAGCCCACGAATACCAGCCCCAGCAGGCCGATGTTGGTCAACACACCGAGGTTGCCGACTGCATCCGGATCGAGGAAGTAGTACGGCACGCGCCGGCCGGCACTGCTCAACACCAGCAACGCAAGCCCGACGTAGACGGCCGGATACAGCAGCCAGATCAAAGGTTGCCACCATCGGATCGCGCCCTGTGCGCCACCCACGAGCAGCCACTCGGCTACGGCCAGAAGCGGCACCAGTACATGCAAAAGCAGATTGGCCGGCGTGTATCCCATGCTCGCCTCGGTGAGGAAGAGATTCCAGATGACGCCGGCCACCAACACGTAGACCACGACTGCGCCACGCAAACCCGCCCTGGCGTCGGCCCGCCGCGAGACCAGCGTCCAGATATAGAACGCGGCCGCAAGCAGGTTGGCCTGATAGGTGAAGGTGATCAGCCGCCACAAGACGCCAGACCGCGTCGTGACCTCGACCAGCACGATGGCCAGCACCACCGCCGCCACGGTGCAGATCCTCAGGCCCGTCCGCACCGCAGCAGGATTCACCGCATCGAGAATAGCCGCTGTTTCAGGGCATCGGAGGCAGCGGCGGAGGCACCGGTGACGGCGCGATGTCCGGCGGGGGCGCCTGCTCCGGGACAGCGGGCGCGGGAGGCGCCAACTCCGCACCGATCGGTGGTGGAGCGGCGGGAGCCGGTGGCGGCGCGGCTTCCGGCGCAAGTGCGTTCGGTGCCGGTGGCACCGAACCGCCCAACGGCTGCTGTTCTGGCACATCCGGCCCGCCGCGCAACCGGTCACGGATTCTCGTGAGCAATGGCTTCTTGGTGGGCACCGGTGGCGAGAGGACCGGCGGCACCGCCTCTGGCACCGGCGCCGCGGGAACAACCGGCGGCGGGACGTCGGCGGGAACCGTCCCGACATCGGGTTCGGAGATGAACTCGGGTACGACCGGCTCGACGACAGCGGGCGGCTCGACAACGACGGGCGCGACTTCGGGAATCGATGGCGCCGCAGGCGGAATCACCGCAGCGGGTATGTGCTGGGTAGCGGCGGGCGTGCCGGAGACGCTGACCACCGGGCGCGTCTGGCGCGGGCCTGCTTCGGGTTCGGGCGCCGCGACGTGATGACTGATTGCCAACGATAGCGACACCACGAAGGTGATGATCCCGACGGCCAGCATGACCGCGGGGGCGAGCTGCGCAGGCCCCCAACGTCTGCGCCCGGGGTCTCGCGTCGGCTCGGTGAACATGAACCGACCGCGACGCGCTGACGCCAGGGCTGCGCCCCTGGCCAATGCCACGCCTTCGTCGGCCGGCGTGAATACCGGAATTTCAAGGGCAGCTTGCAGTTTCGGCATCACGGCGTCGAAATCGACTGCGGACCCGACGACCACGAGGGCATCCGGACGCGGTGTCGTCGCAGCGAACAGACCGCACAGCCAATCGGTCAGTCCCTGCACGGTCTCGATGCCATGGACCTGGGTGGTGCGTACCGGCCCATCGGTGGGAGTCGCAGTGAGCGCCAAGATCAATTCGGGCTCGATCACGCATACGACTGTGGTGTCGAATCCCACGACACCGGCGATGCCGCGCGCCAACGTGTCCGTAGCCTGCGGGAAGCGGATGGGTAACACGTTCGCGAAACCCGCATCGGACAGCGCCGTCAGCAGTTGGGAGGCTTCGATGTCGGCACCGTCGCTCCACGTGACGCCGATGGACTGCAGGCGGTGACCCCGCTCGGCCGAGACGGCCTCGGCGCGCGCCACCGCGGCGACCACGCGCTCAGTGACTTCAGCCAACGCCAGCGGTTCGAGGTCACGGATGTCGTAGGTCTCGTGGTCGACGGTGGCCCCATCGGCCTCCTGCCCTTCGACAAGAACGAGGCCGACGGTGGACGGAGTCAAAGAGACGCCGAGCACCGCGTCCACATGCACCCCCTCGGAGCTGTGGCCACGAAACGGTGGTCCGCCACCGAAGCATCGGAACGGACCGGAAAATGTGGCCGTCGTCCACCTTGTTCGGCAGACCTTACCGGTGACCTGGACCTCGAGTACACCTGTGGCCCCGCCGCACAGTCACGCGAAATGTGCTGTGTCCCAGAACACCGTGAACACAGCGCAACATCGGTTTGCCGACGAACCGGCGAAAGTCCCCGCCGCAGCGCGGCCGCGTGGCAGGGTGACCGCATGGCTGCAGTGCAGGACTCACACACCCGACGCACGTTCTTCGGCCATCCCGTCGGGTTGGCCAACCTCTTCGGCGTCGAGCTTTGGGAACGGTTCTCCTTCTACGGGATGCTCACGATCCTCGGCTACTACCTGTATTACACGGCCACCGATGGTGGACTCGGTTTACCGAAAACCACCGCCACGGGCATCGTGGGCGCCTACGGCGGCTTGGTCTACCTGTCGACTGTGCTCGGCGGCTGGATCGCCGACCGGGTCCTCGGCATGGAACGCACCGTGTTCTACGGCGGTGTGGTGGTGATGGCGGGACACATCGCATTGGCGGTGATCCCGGGTCTGACGGGCGTCGGTCTCGGTCTCGTGCTCGTAGCGCTCGGTTCAGGAGCGTTGAAAGCCAACGCCTCGTCTCTGCTTGGCACGTTGTACGAGAAGGGCGACGCGCGCTGTGACGGCGGCTTCACACTGTTCTATCTCGGCATCAATCTTGGCGCCTTCGTCGGACCTCTGATCACCGGGTTGTTGCAGACCCGCCTCGGCTTCCATTACGGCTTCGGTGCTGCGGCAATCGGGATGGGGCTGGGACTGACCCAGTATGTGTTGTTCCGGCGCAACCTCGGCACACACGGACGTATCGTCCCGAATCCCTTGCCGTCCAGCGCGATCGGCAAGGTCATCGCTGTCATCGTGGCCCTCGCGCTCGTAGCGGCCGCATTGTCCCTCTCCGGCGTGGTGACTTTGGCGAACCTGTCTCAGGCCACCACCGTCGTGATCGTCCTCGCTTCGCTGATGTACTTCACCGTGATGCTGACCAGCGCCAAGGTCACACCCGTCGAGCGCACCCGGGTCCGGGCGTTCATACCGCTCTTCATTGCCAACGCCGTCTTCTGGTCGCTGTTCCAGCAGATCTTCACGGTGCTGGCCGTGTATTCCGATGAACGGATGAACTGGTCGATCTTCGGCTGGACCGCGCCATCGAACTGGATCGGCTCGATCGAGCCAATCTGGATCATTTTGCTGTCACCGCTTTTCGCCGTTCTATGGACCCGTCTCGGCAATCGTGCGCCGACCACACCGCGCAAGTTCGCCTACGGCGTGATCGGCATGGGCGCAGCGTTCCTGTTGTTTCTGCCCATGGCGGGTACAACCGGACGGGCGGTACCCGCGCTGTTGGTCATGGGCATCATGGCGGTGTTCGCGATCTCCGAACTGCTCCTGTCCCCCATCGGCTTGTCGGTGACGACAAAGCTTGCGCCGGAAGCGTTCCGGGCACAGATGATGGCGCTGTACTTCTTCTCGGTCGGTCTCGGTACCGCGATGTCGGGCGTGCTCGCGCAGCGCTACGATCCCGCGCACGAGTTCGCATACTTCGGCATCCTCGGCGCCGTCGCGATCCTCGCCGGTGCGGCGGTGTTCGCGATGTCGGGGTGGATCACCCGCCTGATGGAGGGCGTGCACTAGACCGACAGGATCTCACGCAGCATCGGCGGCTCGATGTTGCCACCGGACACCACGACGGCGGCGGGGCCGGTAGGTGTCGCCGCCTTCCGGTACCCGGCAAGCGCCACCGCTCCGCTGGGTTCGGCGATCAGGTGGGCACGGTACGCCAGTTCCTGTACTGCCGAACGGATCTCGTCTTCGGTGACGACGATGACATCGTCCAGCACCCGCTGCAGATGGGCGAAGGTCAACTCGGATGGGGTCGATCGCAGACCGTCCGCGATCGTCCGGTTGCGTCGCGCCACCGGCCACTCCACCCGGCGCCCGAGGGCCAGGCTTTCGGCGGTGTCGGCGGCGAGTTCGGGTTCGACGCCGAACACCTTGGCGTGCGGGCACAACGCCCGGATCGCGGTGCCGATGCCCGAGGCCAGGCCGCCACCGCTGACCGGGATGAGTACGGCCGCAACGTCGCTGAGGTCCTGCGCGATCTCAAGCCCGATGGTGCCCTGCCCGGCGATGATGTCCGGGTGGTCGAAGGGAGGTACCAGAACTCCGCCGGTGCGTGCCACAAGTTCGTCGGCAACCTGTTCGCGCTTCCCGGCACCGCACAGCACCACCTCGGCGCCGTGGCCGCGGGTCGCCTCGACCTTGACGTTGGGCGTCTCCTCGGGCATCACGATGTGGGCGGTCACGCCGTACGCCGCCGCGGCGTAGGCAACGGCTTGTGCATGGTTGCCGCTCGAGTACGCGACCACCCCCCTGGCCCGGATGGCCGGATCCAACCGCCCGAGCGCATTGAACGCACCGCGAATCTTGAAAGCGCCGATCGGTTGCAGGTTCTCCGGCTTGAGCCAGAGTGGCCGGTCGGGGTCTCCCCAGCCGGCAGGCAACAGCGGCGTCGCGACGATGTCGGCGGCGATTCTTTGCGCGGCGTCGCGGATGTCATCGATGGTCACGAGTTTCACGGCGTCAAGTCTCGCGTGTCTCGGCGCGCGGTGAAAGTACCGCAGGCCACGCCGGTATTACGGTGGAGCGGCAATGCACGCGAGAGCGGAGGCAATCACGTGAGCGAGTTCACCTTTCCGATCGTGCCGCGCTACGCCGAAATCGACCAGCAGGGCGTCGTATTCAACGGTCACTACCTCACGTGGTTCGACGAGGCGCTCACCGGCCTGCTCGACCACCTGGAAGTGAGCTATCCGGGGCTCATCGCAACGGGCCACGACCTTCAGGTGGTGCACAGCGAAATCGACTATCTGGCCTCGGTGCGGTGGCGCGACTCCGTTCGGGTCGCGGTGTGCTGTGAGCACATCGGGACGACGAGCTTCGCGGTGGGTTTCACGGTTCTGGCCTCCGACCCCGCGACACCGGAGCGCCCGGCCGTGCGTGGCCGCAACGTCTACGTCGTGCTGTCTACGGCTGACTGGACCAAGCGCCCGGTCCCTGAACCGCTGCGGTGTGCGCTCAGTTCTGTTGTTGTTCAATGACGTAACGCGATTCAGCAGACCCGGTCCACGGTCGCGGCCGCGGCGGTAATGTCAGACCATGGGTGCTCATGACGAGGATGGGTCGGGCCGCGAGCTGCCGCCGGGCATGGCCGAGCAGTTGGACCTGCCGTATTCGGGTCTGGTGTCCTTCGGACACCGCCCGTTCCTGACCGAAACCGATCAGCTCGACGCGTGGCGGCCCGATGCCGCGATCGTCGGGGCACCGTTCGACATCGCGACCACCAACCGGCCCGGCGCACGGTTCGGGCCACGGGCCATACGTGCCACGGCCTATGAAGCCGGTACGTATCACCTCGATCTCGGCCTGGAGATCTTCGACTGGCTCGAGGTGGTCGATTTCGGCGACGCCTACTGCCCGCACGGGCAGACCGAGGTCTCGCACGCCAACATCCGGCAACGCGTGCACGCGGTGGCCTCGCGCGGGATCGTTCCGGTGGTGCTCGGCGGCGACCACTCGATCACGTGGCCGTCGGCGACCGCCGTCGCCGATGTACACGGCTACGGCAACGTGGGCATCGTGCATTTCGACGCGCACGCCGACACGGCTGACAACATCGAAGGCAACCTGGCCAGCCACGGCACGCCGATGCGCCGGCTGATCGAATCCGGAGCGGTCCCCGGTACGCATTTCGTTCAGGTCGGCCTAAGGGGCTATTGGCCACCACAGGACACGTTCGAGTGGATGCTGGGGCAGGGCATGACGTGGCACACCATGCAGGAAATCTGGGACCGGGGTTTCAAGGAGGTCATGGCCGACGCGGTATCCGAAGCCCTCGCGAAGGCTGAAAAACTCTACGTCTCAGTCGATATCGATGTGCTGGACCCGGCACATGCACCGGGCACGGGAACGCCGGAGCCCGGCGGGATCACGAGCGCCGACCTGCTTCGCATGGTCCGGCAGCTCTGCTATCGCCATGACATCGCCGGGGTCGACGTGGTCGAGGTCGCACCGGCCTACGACCACGCCGAGCTCACGGTGAACGCCGCGCACCGGGTGGTGTTCGAGGCGCTGGCGGGGATGGCGGCCCGGCGGCGCGACGCCGCGAAGGAGAAGCCTGGCCCGCCCGCCCGATGACCGGACGTGGCGGCGTTTTCAGGAAGCCTTGACCAGCGTGAACTGGCAGACGTCGGTATAGCCCTCGCGGAACAGGTCAGCGCAGCCGGTGAGGTACTTCATGTACCGCTCGTACATCTCCTCGGACTGCAGCGCGATCGCTTCGTCTTTGCGGTCGTGCAACGCGGCGGCCCAGATGTCCAGGGTCTTCGCGTAGTGCGGACGCAGCGACTGAACCAGGTCGACGCGGAAGCCGGCACGCCGGGCATGCTCCTCGACCTGAGCGACATACGGCAGCTCACCGCCGGGGAAGATCTCATCCATGATGAATTTGAAGAACCGCAGCCGGCGCATCGTCAGCGCCAGTCCGCGAGCCTCGAATTCCTCGCCGCTGGGCTTGACGATGGTGTGCAGCATCATCACGCCGTCGTCGGGCAGGGCGGTGTATGCCATGCGGAAGAAATCGTCGTAGCGATCGGCACCGAAATGCTCGAACGCGCCGATCGAAACGATCCGGTCCACGGACTCGTCGAACTGCTCCCAGCCCTGCAGCAGGACTCGGCTGGTCCGGTCGGTGCCGAGCGCCTCGAAACTGCGCGCGACGTGAGCTTGCTGATTGCGGCTGAGCGTCAAGCCGACGACGTTGACGTCATGGCGCTCGACGGCGCGCCGCAGCGTGGCTCCCCACCCGCAGCCGACGTCGAGCAGCGTCATTCCCGGCTGTAACCCCAGTTTGCCCAGCGAGAGATCGATCTTGGCCAACTGGGCCTCCTCGAGCGTCATATCGGGACGCTCGAAGTAGGCGCAGCTGTAAGTCTGGGTGGGATCCAGAAACAGCCGGAAGAACTCGTCGGACAGGTCGTAGTGGGACTGGACGTCCTCGAAGTGCGGCTCGAGAGCCACGAAATCGGTGGTTTTCTCTGGCACGGCAGCCTTTGACAGTTGAAGGTGCTTCTTTTATTGCGTTCCCCACTACCAGGGAACATCCCCCGTCGATCTGCAGGTCTCGGACAGTACCCCATGGACCTGAGAACGTTGAATCACCAGATTACAGGTAGGACAATCGGACGAGATGAGCGTTGACCGACCGGGGGTGATGATGACGCAAACGGGTGACCGTGCGTTCGACGACGTCGTGTCCGAAGCCGACGCGGTCGAGCAACTGACCCCGGTCGGGGTCGACGAGGACGACGAAGGCGCGCTGGACGCCGTCCGCGTGCGGATCTCGACCTACACCGATGCCAACGAAGCCGATCTCATCGAACAGGCACTGGTGATACCGGCCGACGATGACTTCGATTTCGACCGCTGACCTGGAAGGACACATTCATGCGGCTGCCCGAGGCGCTCGAGGACCTGCCCGTCGATCCCGAGATGCCTCGGGTGTTCGGCGACCCGCACCAGACCCCTGACGGATCGACCGTCATACCTGTGAGCAAGGTGCGCCGCCGCGCCGACGGCCGGATGACGGCGCGACCACTCGGGGTCTTCGTCATCCACGGCGGCAAGTCCACCTGGGTCCCGGCTGTCGACAGCACGCGCATCGCGTTGCTCGGTGAGTTCATCGGTCTCGTGGCGGCGACGTTGGCCACCGCCGCTATGGTGCGTCGGCCACCCTGGCCGGACGTGCGCGCCGACGTCTCGCGACGAATCTGACTGCGGCTCGCGACATCAACCCGGCCGCGATCAGCCCGGCCAGCATCAGCACCCACGGCCATGCCCCGTGTAGATGAACCCAGCCTGCCACCGCTCCCTGGACGCGCCCGGCCGCGGCGATCACCGGATCCTGCGGATTTCCTTCGGACGTGAACAGGCGGATCTCGTAAACGCCGTAGTAGCTGACATAGGCGCCGACGGCGATCAGCAGCGCGCCGCTGATCCTGTTGATGTACGGGACGACACGGCGCATCCGATCGACCACCACGGTGCTCGCGAGCGCAGCCGCAACCGCCAGCACGCCCACGATGAGCGTGAAGCCCGCGGCGTAGGCGGCGAATACCCCCACACCGTGCAACGGTGTATCGGATTTCAACCCGGCCCCGGTCACCGCGAGAAACGGCCCGACAGTGCACGACAACGACGCCAGCGCATAGGTGACGCCATACCCCAGCATCGAGCCGAGCCGCGCGGTCGGGGCCCATGTTGTGTTGTGTGTCAAGACTTTCGGGACCAGAAGCCCGAGATGACGGCCCGAAAGCAGCCAACAGCCGAGCCCGAGCAGGACCAGCCCGATGACCACGGTGACGTAGGGCAGATACCGTTGCACGGTGCTGGCGGCCGCGATCGTCAGGGCACCGAAGGTGGCGAACACCGCCACAAACCCGGCGGCCATGGCGATGGTGGCCAGCAGCGCACGCCCCAGTGCCCCGAGCGCTCCCGGTGCGGTTTCGCCGCGCACCACGAGCGCAAGATAACCGGGCAGCATGGCGAATCCGCATGGGTTCAGCGCGGCCACCAGGCCCGCGCCGAACGCCAACCCGATCAGGTTCTGCTCCACGCCCGAATCAGCCGCCGAGCGCGGCCACCCGATTGGCCAACTCCTGCTGCGGCATCGCCGACGTCGGGTTGTTGACGAACGTCGACGTCCCGTCTGCGCGGTAGAACACGTAGGCGGGCTGCCACGGCACGTTGTACCGGGCCCAGATCGCTCCGTCGGCGTCGTTCAGGTTCGGGAAGTTCAAGTTGTATTTGTCGACGAAGCCTTGCATCGCCGCGACATCGGAGCGCGCCGCGATGCCGACGAAGGCCACCTGTGGGTTGGCCGCGGCCACCTGGCTCACCGAAGGCGCCTCCGCGTTACAGAACGGGCACCACGGCGTCCAGAACCACAGCACCGCGGGCCGGCCTGCCAGGCTGGACCCGTCGAACGGCGCGCCCGACAGCGTCGTGCCGCTGAACTGCAGGCGGTCGTCGGCGACCGCGGCGGGTGCGGCGACGAGGGCGAGCGCGACCGCTATCGCGGACAGCACCCCGGCCAGGCCGATGGCGAACGGTTTGTACAGCCGCGGGAATCGGATGCTCATGGCACCATCTCCTTTGCTCAGGGTTCGGCGCGCGTGCGGTGTTCGCACTCCCCTTACACGACGGTAGGCACGGTCGAGTTCACCCGTGCCCGTTTGCACACCTTCAGTTCTGCCGAGGCAGGAGTTCTGCCACGAATCGAGCCACAAAAGCCTCCCGATCGGTCGGCCCGGCCGCTCTGATGACGAACTTCGTCAAGCCCGCGGCCAGGTAGCCGTCGAGTTGGCGGTGCAGCGCCGCCCAGTCGGTGGCGATGAGGTCGGCCGGGTCCACATCAGGTCGGCGGCGGCGCACCGCCGCGACGGTGTCGGCGGGTATGTGGCCGTCAGCGACCGCGAGGCTGATGCCGTAGTGGTCCGGCTCGATCATGCGGCCAGCAGCTTCTGCCGCATGCTCGATCTGTCGGCGCGCCGCGGCCGCTTCCGGTGGCGTGAGGAAGCTGCCGAGCCAGCCGTCGCCGAACCGGCCGATCCGGGTCAGGGCCGACGGTGCGGAGCCGCCGAGCCAGATGTCGAGCGGATGGGCCGGAATCGGCTGGACGTCTGCGGACGGCACGCTGAAGAAGTCACCCTCGAATGAGACGTCGCGCTGCCGCAACACGGCCCGCAGCAGCCGCAGCGATTCGTCGAATACCGCTGCCCGGCGCCCGGGTGGCACCGCGAACACCGCGCGCTCGGCCGTCAGTGCCGATTGGAGGCCGAACACCGGCAGAACGCGTTTGGGCGCGAGCGCCGCGAGCGATGCCAGCTGTTTGGCGACCAGGACCGGATGGCGTCCCGGAAGGATCGCGACCGACGTCCCGACCTTCAACCGGGTCGTGCGGGCCAGCGCGTACGCCATACCTATGAACGGGTCCACGGCCGGCGTATACACGAGTTCGGAGAACCAAACGGAGTCGACACCGGCGCTTTCCAGCTCGTCGACGATGCCGCCCAGCACCTCCGGCCCGGTGTCTGCGCCGAGGCCCACGCCGAACCGGACCTTCATCGGACATCTTCCGCAGTTGCCATACCCAGTGCCAACACCGGGCGGGCGCCTCTTGTGCCCGATGTGCAAGCGGTTCAGAGTAAGAAAATGACCGAACAGTGGATTGAGGGTTGCTTGGTCCAGCGGATCATGTTTCGCGACGGGCTGGTACTCAACCTGAATGACTACAACGAACTCGTCGTCGCGGTGCCGTTCCAGCTGACACTGCCGGCAACCGAACACGACGATTCGGAAGTGGTGTCGATCGACCCGAGGGCGTTGACCGACGAAGTTCGCCCGCTCTTCGACTTCGCCGGGCAGCGCTGCACCCACGCCGACTGGGATGACGAGGGCGGTCTTCACCTGGTGTTCTCCGACGGCCACCGCATCGACGTGCGCCCCGACGAACACCGCACGTCGTGGGAGCTGTACGGCAAGCATCACGGCTACGCGGCATGTCTGCCTCATGGCCGGGTCCGCGTCGTGCGGCACGACCTGGGCGACGACTTGGACAGCGCCGGAGCCGGGTACGACAACCGGGAAAGCGGCTGACCGGCACCACAACGCTCTGGGCGGGTGCCGACTTTACGAATACTGTGACCCCATGCATGCCTCAGTCACGGTGTCGATGGCCGCACCTGCCGAACGAATCTGGGATCTGGTCGCCGATGTGCGCAATACCGGCCGCTTCTCGCCCGAGGTCATGGAGGCCGAATGGCTCGACGGCGCCTCGGGCCCGGCACTCGGCGCCCGGTTTCGCGGTCATGTGAAGCGCAACGAGATCGGGCCGGTGTACTGGACGACCTGCCGGGTCACGGCGTGCGACCCGGGCAAAGAGTTCGGCTTCGCGGTTCTGCTCGGCGACAAGCCGATCAACAACTGGCACTACCGGTTTACGCAGCGGGCCGACGGCACCGAAGTCACCGAGTCGTTCCGACTCAGCGAATCGGTGCCGAACCGGCTGTTCTGGGCCGTGGCAGGCCCGCTGCGTAAACGACGCAACATCCGCGACATGCGCAAGACGCTCGAACGCATCAAGGCTGTCGTGGAGTCCGACGCGGCTTAACGGAAGCCCACCCCGAAGATCGGGACCCATACCCCGAAGAACCACACGCCCCACTGGCGGAAACCGTTGTCCCACACGGGATTCAGGTTATAGCCCCAGTAGTTGATCGTCGGTGGCAACGGACCGTTCCATTGCACCGGCGGCGGCGGTCCCCAGCCCCACGGTGGCGGGCCCTTGCGGTCGTCCCACCAGTCGTGCCGGTTGTTGGCCCACCAGGGACCCTTGTCGTCCCAGTGGTCGTCGTTCCAGTGGCCGCGATCGAAGTCGCGACCGGGTCCGCGGTCACAGAACGGGAAGCAATCGTCGTTGCCGTGTCCTGGCTTGAGCGGAGCCGGCGCGATCGGGCTGGCCGAAGCCACCGGTGAGCCGAACGCCGTGACGCCGAATCCGAGCGCGCCGACCGTCAGCGTCGCCGCAACGGCCTTGCTCAACGCCTTACGCGTATTCATCCACTACCTCCTACTGTGGTGACCCTGGCGCCGGCCATCCCCCAATGGCACGGCGCCGCAACGTCTTGCGACACCACGCGGCAAGACGTTCACCCCGATGACATATCGGCGCGGTGTGCCTGCGCGTTACCCGGACCGCGGCACGGCGCCCGGCGCAATTCGCTGCAACGCGGTGGTGACTGGCCAGACTTTCAGCGTGGTTTGCCCGGGAGTCCCGATTCTCGGGCGGTCTCGCAATTTGAACCCAAGCGCCGAATACCGCCCTACCCTGGCGGTGTGGGTATCGCACCGCGGGTCAACGGAACGGCTCCGCCGGATGTTCCGCTCTCCGACATCAACCTGGGGTCCTGGGACTTCTGGGCGCTGGACGACGACATTCGGGACGGCGCGTTCACGACGCTGCGCGCGCAGGCGCCGGTTTCGTTCCAGCCCGCGTTCGAGGAGGTGGGATTTCCACAAGGAAGCGGGCACTGGGCAGTCACCCGCTACGACGACGTCTTCCATGCGAGCCGCCATCCCGAGATCTTCAGCTCCGCCTCTGGGATCACGATCGGCGACCAAACCCCGGAACTGGCGGAGTATTTCGGGTCGATGATCGCGATGGACGATCCGCGCCACACCCGTCTCCGCAACATCGTTCGCAGCGCATTCACGCCCAGAGTGCTCGCGCTCATCGAGGATTCTGTGCGCGACCGCGCACGGCGGCTGGTCGCCGACATGGTGTCACGGAATCCCGACGGCCACGCCGAACTGGTCACCGAACTCGCCGGGCCGCTGCCGCTGCAGATCATCTGCGACATGATGGGTATCCCGGAGGAGGACCATCAGCGGATCTTCCATTGGACCAACGTGATCCTGGGTTTCGGCGATCCAGATCTCACCACTGACTTCAACGAGTTCATCGCTGTCGCGATGGACATCGGCGCGTATGCCACCGCGCTGGCGGATGAGCGCCGAGCGGTGCCCGCAAACGATCTCACGACGAGCCTCGTCGAGGCCGAGGTGGATGGCGAGCGGCTGACGTCGGCCGAGGTGGCCTCGTTCTTCATCCTGCTCGTCGTGGCCGGCAACGAAACCACGCGCAACGCCATCAGTCACGGCGTCCTCGCGCTCACCCGCTACCCGGAACAACGCGACCTGTGGTGGTCGGCCTACGACGAACTGGCGCCCACCGCCGTCGAGGAGATTGTGCGCTGGGCCTCACCGGTGAGCTACATGCGTCGTACCGTCACGCAGGACACCGAACTGGGCGGCACTTCGCTGGCTGCCGGCGACAAAGTCACCCTCTGGTACGGATCGGCCAACCGCGACGAGTCGAAGTTCGCCGATCCGTGGAAGTTCGACGTGCGTCGTCACCCCAACCCGCATGTCGGATTCGGTGGCGGTGGAGCACATTTCTGTCTCGGCGCCAACCTCGCGCGGCGTGAGATCACCGTGGCGTTCGAGGAACTGCACCGCCAACTGCCCGACATCGCCGTTACCGAGGAACCGGACCGCCTGCAGTCGGCCTTCATCCACGGCATCAAGCGACTGCCCGTCGCCTGGCGCTAAGCCGCACGCTCGGCACAGATCGCCGCGAGTTCGTCGCGCGACGGCCCCGGCGGAACGGGTGGCCGCCAGCCGCTCGCGTATAGCTGCCTGGCCCTGGGCTCGGCCGCAAGGAGGCTGTCCGGCAGTGCGGTCATCTGCGCGTATGGCTCGACGACGGCCCGCACGCTCGAGTCGGCCGCCGCGGCCGCGACAATCAGATCCGAGGGCAACCGCCGGCTCACGTCGACGTCACCGCCCGACCACCGGCGCATACGATCGGCATCGGCGACCACGTGATCGGCAAACCACGGTTTGATATTGGCCGCACACCACGCGTCGAATTCGTCAGCGGCACTGGAGATGTCGATCCCGCATCGCTCGATGGCGCCGGCCAGTGAACGGGCCTGCAGCAATCCGAGCGCCACACCGCGACCCGCGAGCGGCGTTGTGGTACAGACCGCGTCGCCCACCGAAATCAGACCCGGCAGCGCCGGCCGGCCGGTCTGGTCGAGTTGGCCACGATAGCTGTTGTACAACCGGCCTCCTGGAAGCACCGGCGTGATCGGGTGTGACCGATTGGCGTCCACCCAGTCCGCGAGGCCAGGAATCGCTCGAACCGATGTCTCGAACACCCCCTCCTGCCGCAGGCCACGAAGTCGAGGGTCGGACCCGTCGTGATTGATGGTGACCGAGAAGGTGTGGTTGTCGTGCAGAAAGGCGATCGCGAAGTAGCCGGGAAAACTGAGCGACAGCCCGATCGGTGAGTTCACCGGCCCGCGTTGGGCATTGGGTTGGAGGCGATATTGGCGGGTGACGTAGACGGCACCGCAGTCGCCGCCCTCGGCCGGCGGTCGCAGCCCCCGCGTGAATCGGCTGGCCCGTCCCGACGCGTCGATGATCAGATCGGCACCGACACGATTTCCGCCCACGGTGATTGCGACGGCACGGCCGTTCTCCGCCACGACGCGATCGACATGGCCGGTGTGTACGACGACGTTGGGATGTGCCGTCGCCGTGGCACGTAACGCGCGCTCGAAGGTCGACCGCCGACAGAGCAACGCGGCGGGGAGTCCGTTGGCACCTACGGCGATCTCGGCCCCGCGAGCCAGTAGATCATCGAGGACCCCGGGCATTTCGGCGCGCAGCGCATCGACGACCTGACCGCGAAAGGTGTGTGCATGGTGAAACTGCATCACGCCTTTGCGCATCCACGGACCGCGTGGCGGCGGCCCACCGTCGCGGTCGACCACGGTGATCTGGTGGCGCCGGCCGGCCAACGCTATGGAACAGAACAGTCCGACCGGCCCCGCTCCCACGATGACGATGCGCATGCGATCCATTTCAGGTAGCGTGTGACGTAATGAATACACTAAGAGTCACCTGAAATGGTCGACGCTGTCAAGCGGCCGTACCGTTCGGAGCTGCGCACGACGCAGGCTGCCGAGACCCGCCGCGCCGTGGTGGCCGCCGCCGCGGAACTGTTCGTCGAGCGGGGCTACCGTGCGACGACCATCGATGCGGTGGCAGCTGCGGCCGCGGTCAGCCGAAAGACGGTGTTCAGTTCGGCCGGAGGCAAGGTCGATCTGTTGAAGCTCGCCGTGGACTGGGCCATCGCCGGCGACGACCAGCCCGTCGGCCTGGCCAACCGCGACTCGATGACGCGACTTTTCGAAAACGACGACCCGGTACAACTTCTCGTCGGCTGGGCGCATTTGCTCGCCGACATCGACGCCCGCACCGCACAACTGTTCCGCGCAGTCGAAATCGCTGCCGACGAGGATTCCGATGCCGCCGGTCTGCTCGCCGAACTGCACCGGCAGCGGTTGGACGGGGCCCGCAGGGTGGTCAAGCACTTACGCGAGCGTAATGCGCTGACCGCGCGCCGCCGGCCCGGCGACGCCGTCGACGTCGTTTGGCTCGCGACCGATCCGGTGCTGTTCGATCGCCTGGTACGGGTGCGCGGCTGGACCGTGCGCCGGTTCGCCGACTGGCTCGGCGAGACGCTGGTGCGTGAGCTGCTGGTCGGATAGCGGTGGTTTGTCCCGCCGCCGTCGGGGCACTCCACTCAGAGCTGTACACCTAGAGGACGGAGGATCATGCACTCCGAACACTTCCAAACCCTGCTGACGGCCACCGGGCCCTACGGATCGATCTACTTCGACGATTCGCACGACACCGAGGACGCCGCCGCACAGATTGATCTCAAATGGCGCGGGATGCGCGAGGAACTCGCACGACAGGGCGCCGGGGCCGAGCTGATCGACCGGCTGGCCGAGGCGCTCACCGCGAGACCGGCCGCGGTCGGGCGAGGCGGGCGCGTTGTCGTCGCCAACGCCGACGGCGTGCTCATCGACGAACAGGTGAGCCGGGCAGACGGCGCCCCGGTGGTGCGCGTCTCCGAGCTGCCCTACATCCTGCCGGTGCTCGCGCACGGTGTTGAGCAACCCAGCTACCTCGTGGCCGTCGTCGATCACGCTGGCGCCGATATCGAGCTGCACCGCGACGGCACGGTCACCAGCCACACGGTTGATGGCGAGAGCTACCCCGTGCACAAGGCGAGCGGAGCCGAAACCCCTGGCTACGGCGATCCCCAGCCGCGCACCGAGGAAAGCCGCGCGAAGAACATTCGCGCCGTGGCCGGCCGGGTCACCGCGCTTGTCGACGAAGAGACCCCGGAACTGGTGTTCGTCGTCGGTGAGGTGCAATCGCGTAGCGACCTCACCGCCGCACTGCCCGACCGCGTGACCGAACGGCTGGTGCAGCTACAGGTGGGCGCCCGCCACAGCGGGTTCGACCGCCAACAGCTGCACGATGCCATCGGTGAACATCTGCGACAACGCCACGTCGCCGCGATCAACACCGTGGCGCAACGCTTTTCGGCAGAGCTCGGGCGCCACTCGGGTATGGCGACCGAGGGGTTGAACGGAGTGTGTGCCGCGCTGCGGGAAGGCGCGGTCGAGACGTTGATCGTCGGCAGCATCGGAGACGCGACTGTCGTGGCCTCCGACGACCTGGCGACCGTGGCTCCGAACGCCAACGTGCTCTCCGAGCTGGGCGCCGCACCGACACACACATTGCGCGCCGATGAGGCGCTGCCGTTGGTCGCGGTATCGATCGGCGCAGAGCTGATCGGCGCGGCCGAAGACCAATCGCCTGCCGACGGCGTCGCGGCGGTGTTGCGCTACGCGCCGCGCACTCCCGCGCCGGTCACCTGACCGTCAACGTCCCGATCATGGCGGGATGGTAGATGCAGTAGAACGCGTACTCGCCCGGTTCTGACGGCGCGGTGAGGGTTGCCCGTTGCTTACCGTCGACGTGCACGTCGAACGCATCGCCGGTGCGTGCGGTCACCGAGTGCTCGACCTCGTCGTTGTTGACGATCGTGATCTGGGTGCCCGGCGCAACGGTGAGTCCGCCGCTGAACCCCATGCCCTCGATCGTGATGGTGGGCCCGTCCGGGGCGGCCTCGGCCGTCGGGCTCGCGGTGAGCGTCGCGGTCCCGGTGCCGCGTGCCGAACCGTCGTCGGACTGGCCGCAGCCCATGAGTACGACCAGTAGGCCTGCCAACGTGCAGAACAATGCAACCAGCTTCATCCGGGCCCCCTGAAGGTCGTCGGTACCCGATGACGATTATCGATCCGGCCGCGTTCAGTTTTGGCCGGTTCTGCCGATGTGCTGCTCAGAAATATCCGTTGGCGGGCGGCCAGACCCCGTTGACGGCGTAGTTGCCGGCCGCGTGTGCCTTGTAGGCCAGCGGGTTGTGGCTCGCGACCGTGCGGGCGTTGCGCCAGTGTCGGTCGAGGTTCAACGCCCGGGCGGTCGCCGATGCACCCCCGGTGTCGAACAGGCGCTGGGCCGCCGACAATGTCAGCCGTTCGGCCACCAGCTGGGCCTGCGCGACGGTGATCGCCAGTTCTGCCAATGCCTGCCCATCGTGTTCGTGGCCGCCGTCCACCACAGCGTCGATGGAGTCGGCGGCGCCGAGTACCAACGCATTCGCCGCTGCCGCATCGGCGGCGATATCACCTACGGCCTCTAGCACGAACGGATCTCCCGCAGCGGTATCGGCGAGCGAGTGCGCGGCAGGCCTCGCCTTGTCGCGCACGTAACCGACCGCGTCGTCGAGCACACGGTGCGCGATGCCTGCCGCCACCGCCGCCAGATACAGCTGCAGAAACGTGGTGCTGTGGCCGAGGTGTCCGCCATCGGACACCGTCGTGACCTCGTCAGGATGCACCTGCACGTCCCTGAAGCGCGTCCCGCCGCTCGCGGTCAGCCGTTGGCCGAACCCGTCCCAGTCATCGAACAGTTCGACTCCGGGCCGGTCCGTGGGAACTACGACCTGCACATCCTGGCCGTCGGCGTCCACGGCCGACACCGCGATGACATCGGCGAACAGCGAGCCGGTCGAATAGAACTTGTATCCGTTGAGCCGCAACACCCCGTTGGCATCGGCCAGCACCGTGGTGTCCGCACTCGACGGGGATTTCCCCGTGCCATCGGTGATGGCGTTGCCGAACACCAAACCGTCGTTGATCCGGGCGAACCAGCGACGCCGTTCGGCTTCGGTGGCCCGGTTGCTCAACAATCGCTCCGAGTACCCGAAGTGTGCCCGAAGAGCCTGAGCCACATTCGAACTCGCACGGGCGATCTCGATGACCACTGCGAGTACCTCTCGAGCACTGCCACCCGGACCGCCGTAGCGGGCAGGCACCCGCAGGTTGAGCAGACCGGCCGCCCGCAGCCGATCCACCGCCCCGTGCTGCAAAACCCGATCGCGTTCGGCGGCGACGTCACCGGCACGCAGATCGTCGACGAGCGCCGGTAGGCGCGCGACGCGATCGGCCACCGATCCGCCCAACTTCGGTTGCAGGTGGATGTGAGTCCGCTCAGTGGTCGATGTCATGAGCTCGCCAGGCAGCGCCGGCGTTCCCAGTCGCTGACATGCCGGGTGTACGCCAACCACTCGCTACGCGCGATCGTCGCGAAATCGTGCACGGAATCCGCACCGAGGATCTCGGTTATCGTGTCGTCCTGGGCTGCCAATGCGATTGCTGTTCCGAGTGATTCAGGCAGTGGCGCGCCTTTGCCGTAGAGATTCCCACCCTCGGCGACCGGTGGCGTGCGCCCGGCTTCGATACCCGCGACCATAGCGGCCAGCGCCGAGGCGATCAACCAGTATGGATTGGCATCCGAAGCGCCGCTGCGCAGTTCGATACGTGTGGCCGACGGATCCGCCCCGACCAGCGACCGCACGGCGGCACTGCGGTTGTCGCGACTCCAGGTCACCGTCGCGGGTGCGAACGAATCCGGTGCGAACCGCCGGTAGGCGTTGACCGAGTGCGCCCCGAACAACGTGATCGACGGCAGATGCTCGAGCAACCCCGCGATCGCGAACAACGCCAGCTCATTCTCGGCGCCGTCCACCGGAGCGAAGGCGGGGCTACCATCACGCCACAGCGAGATGTGCAGGTGCGCCGAACTGCCCGAGTGTTCCGTGAACGGCTTGGGCATGAAGCTGGCGATCTTGCCGTGCTTGCGCGCGACTTCCTTGGCCGCGTACTTCAGCCGAGCCGCATCGTCGGCGGCCTCCAGCGCATCGGTGTAGATCAGATTCGCCTCGACCTGGCCCGGCCCGTATTCGGTTTCGATTCCCTCCAAACGCGTGAACGCGCCCAGGGTTTCGTGCAGGTCGCTCAGCAGCGGATCGAGCGCGTTCGCATTCTCCAGGGAGTAGGCGTGGATATCCGGTTGAAACGCCGAACCATCCGGGTCGAGAAGGTAGAACTCCAGTTCCACGCCGACCTTGGCGGTGTAGCCGAGGCCGGCAAGTCGAGCCAGCACCCGCTTGAGCGTCGCGCGGGGATCCAAAAGCGACGGCCGCCGATCGTGGGTCACGATGTCGGATATCAGATGCGCGGCGCCGGTGCGCCACGGCAACAGCCGGAAGGTGGTCAAATCGGGTACGGCGTAGACATCCGGATATCCACCCTCCCAGTTGGTCAGTCTCAGGGTGTCGATCACCGTGGCATCGGTGTTCCATCCCAATGACGCCTCACAGAACGCGAATCCGGTGCCAGCGGCCCGGCCGAGGAACCCTGCTGCGGGTATTCGCTTTCCCTGGGCGTGCCCGAACGGGTCACTCCAGGCGACCTCGATCTCGGTGACCGAGCCGCCATCGATGGACTTCACCAGTGCGTGCTCGGGTGTTGGGGCGGTCCGGTCGACAACGCCGTTGACAGTCATGAGGCGTTGCCCACCCGAGTTCCGATGGCGCCGCCAATGATGAAGGCCCCCAATAGAACGCCGATGATCACCCACGCCAGCACGCTCGAGCCGCCGACCAGGTCGTTGAGGTTGGTCAAGATGAGCACGAGCGCGCCAGAAAGACCGGCCAGACCGAGTGCGGGCGCAATCCGGACCCGCCACAGCGAGTTGCCGCGCCGGTCACGGCTGAAGTACACCAGCACCGCGACGCTCGTGGCGATCATCAATACGACCACGCCGACCGTCGTCGCACCGGCGAACCACGTGTAGAACTGCGCGGCGGGATCCAGGCCGAACACGACCGCGAGCAGCACGCTCACCGCGACCACCCCGGAGATCCACAACGATGCCCGGTGCGGTGAGCCGTGCCGATCGTGCGGCCGGCTCAACGCCGCGGGCAGCACGTCGCGCTGCGACAACGCGAACACGTAGCGCGATGCCACATTGTGAAACGCCAGAATGCACGCGAACAGGCTCGTGAAGTAAAGCACCGTGATGATGTCGGCGCCCACCGCCCCGAGGTAACGCTGTGCCGTATCGCTGAGGAAGGTGCTGCCGGAATCGGTGGCGCGCGCAATGGCGTCGTCGTCACCCCACCCCGAGATCAGCGCCCAACTGGTCACCGCGTAGAACACCCCGATCAGAATCAGCGCGACGTACGTGGCGCGCGGAATGGTGCGCTCCGGGGTGCGGGCCTCGTCGCGGAAGATCGCCGTCGCTTCGAAGCCGACGTAGCTGATGATCGCGAACAGCAACCCGATTCCGAGCGATCCGGAGAAGACCGCGGTCGGATTGACGATGCCCGATGACAGACCGTGGTCGCCGCCACCCTGCACCACGATGACGAGGTCGAGCACCAGGACGATGGCGATCTCGGCGGTCAGCAGGACGCCGAGCACCCGGCTGGAAAGCTCGATGTTGCGGTACCCGAGGTACGTCGTCACCACGAAAGCCACCGCGGCGAACAGCCACCACGGCAAGGTAGGCCCGCCCGCCAACTCGACCACACTGGCGCCCGCCGGTCCCAGTAGGCCGTAGACGCCTGCCTCCAGCGCGACATAGCTGACCAGCGCGACGAATGCGATGCCGATGCCCGCCGGAAAGCCAAGTGCCTGGCGCACGTAGGAGAAGAACGCGCCCGCCTCGTCGACATGCGGAGTCATGGCAGTGAATCCGACGGCGAACAGCAGCAGCACCAGTGTGGAGACAATGAAGGTCGCCGGGAAGCCCGCGCCGTTGCCCGACGCGATGCCCAGCGGCACCACGCCGCCGATCACGCCGAGCGGTGCGGCCGCGGCGACGACCATGAACACGATCGAGGCGACACCCAGGTTGCCGCGCAGGTGCCGCCTGGCCGGTGGTGGTTGACCGTCCAAAGAATCTGGAACCGTGGTGATTTCGGACATGATCGACCGTCCTAACGGCAACGTGGGTGTTGAGCTGACCCGCGGACCATAGGGCCGCGCCGCCGTCAGTCACCAGATCTGGCGTCACCGTGCGCAAAAGTCGAACGGTTAAAATACGGGATTCCTACCGGAGGTCACCCTGTGCTCGACGCTGACGATGTGCGCCGCATCGCGTTGTCCTTTCCCGAGACCACGGAAAAGGAGCGTTGGAACCATCCGACGTTCGATGTCGCGGGCAAGATGTTCGTCACCGTCCCCGACGATGAGAGCTCATTCGCAGTGCGCTGTCCCAGATTCGAGCGCGACGAACTGATCGCCGCGGAACCACACAAGTTCTGGGTTCCCGCGCATGAGGCACCATCTGCATGGGTACGTGTCCGGTTGGCTGAGCTGGAGGATTCCGCGGAGCTGCACGATATTCTGCTCGACTCGTGGCGACAGGCCGCCCCGACGAGGCTCACGGCAGGCTAGCGCCCGGGTCACGCACCGGTCGCACGGCCGGTATCCCCGAGGACGTCGAGCATCCCGGCGGCCGCGCGGGTCCAGGTGAACTGCTCGGCACGTTGACGAGCGCTGCTGCGCCGCTGTGGTTCCGGCCGGCTGATAACCGAAGTGACGGCATGCGCGATGGCCTGAGGATCGTTGTCCGCGGTGGCACCGCTTTCGGACGTGAGAATCTCGGCGAGCGCCGACGTGCGGGACACCACCGCCGGCGTTCCGCAGGCCAGCGCCTCCAGCGCGGCAAGCCCGAACGTCTCGTGTGGGCCTGGTGCCAGCGCGACGTCGGCCGACGCCAGGATCGTCGCAACGGTGTCGCGGCATCCAATGTACCCGGTGAACGCGACCGGCAACCGCGACGCCTGACGTTCGAGCCGGGCCCGCAGCGGCCCCTCCCCGACCACCACCAACCTTGCATCGACTCCCGAATCGCGCAGTGCAGCAACGGTATCGATGCTTCGATGGGCGTGCTTTTCGACCGACAACCGCCCGCAGTGCACCAGTAGCGTCTGTTGAGGGTCGGCCCAGCGGCTGCGCATCTGCACCGACCGGCGACTCGGGTGGAACTGGTCCAGATCCACCCCGAGCGGCACGGTGGCCACATTCTCGGCGCCGATTCGGTCGAATTCCTCGCGGGCGAATGCCGTCGTACACACCACCGCGTCGTAGTTCGCCGCCGTGCGCCGGTTGGCGAAGTTGGCGACCGCGCGCGCCATGGACCGCGGAAGCACCTGCCCGACAAGCCGATCGAGCCGCTCATGCGAGATCATCACGGTGGCTACGTCATGCCTTCGGCCCCATGGCCCGAGTGAGCGCAGCGTGAGCCGATCCGAGACCTCCAACGCGTCGGGGTCAAGCCGTCGAAGCAATGAGGTGACCGGGCCGGGCAGCACCGCACGGTATCCGCCGGTGAACGGGATCAGCCTGGCAGGCAGCGAAATTCGCACCACACCGCTGGGCAGCACATGGCGCTCCGGATGAGATCCGGGCACGATCAGGTACACCTCGTGGCCTGCCGAACAATACTCCGCGCCCAGGCGGTCCACCGCGGTGCGCAGTCCCCCCGAACGCGGGCCGTAGAAGTTCGCGACCTGGACAACCCGCATTGCACGATCAGAACCGGGCCGTGTGTGCGGTCAACAACGCACTCGCAACGGGTGTCTGAACACGCGCTGAACTCCGCGACGGGAAGCTGGTCCCCGGCCTGCGACCGCCGCCGTTGTCCCGCCAGAGTGGCGCTGGCGTTGCGGAGCCACTCTGGCGTGACAGTGGTGGTCGACACCGCCGGTCGAAGACGGCGGTGTATGCGCTCAGGCGAGGTGCGTGGCGAACCAGTCCTGGACCCGGCGCCACGCGTCGGCGGCCGCGGCGGCGTTGTAGCGATCGCCGGTGTCGTTGAAGAACGCGTGATTGGCGTCGGGCTCGGTGACGAGTTCGTGTACCAGGCCGGCCTTTTCCAGGGCGGCCCGGGCCACCGGCTCGGTGGCATTCACGCGCTGATCGAGCGCGCCGTAGAACCCGAGCACCGCAACGTTCTTGGAGCCGGAGAAGTCGGGGTTTTCCGGTGTAGGCCCGTAGAAGGGCACGGCGGCCGCCAGTTGCGGGGTTCCGACGGCGAGCAGCCGCCACACCAGTCCACCGCCCATGCAGAATCCGACGGCCGCGATCTTGCGGTCGGGCACGCGCCGCTGCAGTTCGTCGAGGCCGGATTTCAGGTTCGCGACGGATTCCTCGGGTGCGATCTTGCTCAGTGCAGCGGTGGCGTCGGCGGGGTCGGTGAACTGCGCGGTCCCGCCTTGTGCCGACAACAGGTCGACCGCGAGTGCTGAGTATCCGATGCCGGCGAATCGGCCCGCCACCGACCTGACGTAGTCGTTGAGCCCCTTGTTCTCATGGATGACGAGTACTCCGCCCTTGGCATCGGGCGCCTCGGCCCACGCACCCTGCAGTTCACCCGCAGGCCCGGCCCAGGTGACCGCTTCGGTGGGCAGAGCGCCCTCAGAACCCGGAGGCGGACCCGATGCCGCCGGGCCTGAACCGGTCACGGTCTCGGTGGCCGACGTCTCGGTGGTCGGCTGCTGGGTCGAACTGCACGCGGCGATCAACGAGGTGGCAGCAGCCGTGCTCAGGCCGAGCAGTGCGAGCCGGCGCAGGGCTTCACGACGCGACAGCAGGCCGTCGAGATGATCGGTGGCGATTTCCTCGGCAATGTACCGCTGCAACGGGGTCACGAAGCCGAGTATGCGCCGAAATGCTGAACTGCAGTGGTCGAACGGCTTGCGGCGCGATACTCATCGGATGGGGTGGTCACTGGAGCCAGACGCCTTGCGGGGGCGCGTCGCGGTGGTTGCCGGAGCGACGCGCGGCGCGGGTCGCGGTATCGCCGCGGCGCTCGGCGAAGCGGGCGCAACCGTGATCTGCACCGGTCGCAGCAGCGTCACCGGTAACTGCACGTCCGATTACGACCGCCCCGAAACCATCGAGGAAACCGCAGAACTGGTATGCGACCTCGGTGGCTCGGGGATCGCCATCCAGGTCGATCACCTCGATGTCGGACAGGTCCGCGCCCTGGCCGGCCGCATCACGGTCGACCATGGCCGTATCGACATCCTGGTCAACGATGTGTGGGGTGCCGAGATACTCAAAGGTGCGCCGCCCACGTGGGGCCGGCCGATGTGGCAGCACGACCTCGACGACGGACTGCGCATACTGCGGCTGGGCATCGACACCCATCTCATCACCTCGCATTGCCTGTTACCTTTGCTGGCCAAGGAGCCCGGCGGCCTGCTCGTCGAGATATCGGACGGGACAACGGAATTCAACAACAACAACTATCGGTTGTCGGTGTTCTACGACTTGGTGAAAAACGCCGTCAACCGGTTGGCGTTCAGTCAGGGGCATGAACTCGCGACTTTCGGCGGGGTCGCGGTGGCCATCACACCGGGCTGGCTGCGTTCGGAGATGATGCTCGACAACTACGGCGTCAACGAGGTGAATTGGCGAGCTGCGCTCGATCCGGTACGGGCCGACGGCTACCCGATGGCCCCGCCCGGATTCGCCGAATCCGAGACACCGCGATTCGTCGGCCGGGGTGTGGCCGCCATCGCCGCCGACCCGGACCGCGCACGGTGGAACCAGCGGTCGGTGAGCTCGGTCGATCTGGCCCGCGAGTACGGGTTCACCGACCTCGACGGACGACAACCCGACGCATGGGCGCCGATATAGCCGCAGTTCAGACGGCAGGCGCGGAAGCCAGTAGACATTTTCTGAAATCTGTTCACGGATTTCGTTGACACCCGGCGCCGCCGGTTGTTCTATGACGGGGTGACCTTCGACACAATCATCCGTGACGGCCGCTGGTTCGACGGCACCGGTGGACCGTCCGCTGTGCGCAACATCGGGATCCTCGGCGGACACGTCGTCGAGATCTCGGCGCACGAACTCGACGCGACGGACTGCCCGCACGTCATCGACGCCACCGGCAAGTGGGTGCTGCCCGGCATGCTCGACATCCACACCCACTATGACGTCGAAGTCCTCAACGGGCCGTCGCTGTCGGAATCGTTGCGTCACGGGGTGACGACGGTGATGTTGGGCTCGTGCTCGCTGTCGACCGTGCACGTGAACGGCGTCGACGCTGGAGACCTGTTCGGGCGTGTCGAAGCCATCCCGCGCGAGCACGTGATCGCCGCTGTCGACGACAACAAGACCTGGACGAACTGCGAGGAGTACATCGCCGCCCTCGAAGGGCTGCCCCTCGGGCCCAATCTGGCCGCGTTCATCGGGCACTCGGATATGCGTACCGCGGTGATGGGACTCGACCGGGCCACCCGCAAGGATCAGCGCCCCACTCGGGCCGAGCAGGCCAGGATGGAGCAGATGCTCGAAGAGGCCCTCGACGCCGGTTTCGTCGGAATGTCTTCGCAGCAGCTGCTTTTCGACAAGATCGACGGCGAGGTGTGCCGTTCGCGGACGTTACCGTCGACCTACGCCAAACCACGCGAGCTGCGCAGGCTGAAGTCGCTGCTGCGCCGGGCCGGGCGGGTGCTGCAGTCGGGCCCCGACATCCAGAACCCGGTGAATCTCGCGTCGCAGGTCGCCCAGTCCCTCGGCATCTTCCGCAATCCGCTCAAGACCAGCCTGCTGTCGGCTGCCGACATCAAGGCCAATCCGTACGCGATCCTGATGATGGGACCGCTGGCGCGGGTCGTCAACGCACTGGGCGGCAATTTCCGGTGGCAGCACCTGCCGGTCCCGTTCGAGGTCTATGCCGACGGTATCGACCTCGTGGTGTTCGAGGAGTTCGGGTCGGGCGCGGCGGCTCTGCATTTGCGCGACGAGGTCGAGCGCAACGAATTGCTGCGTGACGAGTCCTACCGACGTCGCTTCCGCAAGGATTACGACGCCAAGTTCGGGGTGCGGGTATGGCATCGCGACTTCTTCGACGCCGAAATAGTGGCATGTCCCGACGAATCGGTGATCGGGAAGTCGTTCGGACAGGTCGGCGTGAAGTGGGGCGTGCATCCCGTCGACGCGTTCCTCGATCTCGTCCTCGAACACGGCACGGCGGTGCGCTGGCACACCACGATCTCCAATCACCGCCCCGAGGTGCTCAAGAAGCTGGCCGGTGATCCGGGGATCCAGATGGGCTTCTCCGACGCTGGCGCACACCTGCGCAACATGGCCTTCTACAACATGGGCCTGCGCCTGCTGCGCCACGTCGTGGACGCCGAGAAGGCGGGCACGCCGTTCATGTCGGTGGAACGGGCCGTGCACCGGCTCACCGGGGAACTCGCCGATTGGTACCGCATCGACGCCGGTCATCTGCGCGTCGGTGATCGCGCCGACGTGGTTGTCGTCGATCCGGCGCGCCTCGACGAGTCCCTGGACGAATACGCAGAAGACACCGTCGAGTCCTACGGCGGCCTGTCGCGCATGGTGAACCGCAACGACGACACCGTCAACGCCGTGTTGATCGGCGGTCGCGCCGTGTACCTCGACGGCACGCTCACCGAAGTGGTCGGGGCGCAGCGCACCGGCAGGTTCTTGCGAGCCGCGCACCGCTCCCCCGCCCTGCCCGCCCAGAAAGGTGAATTCGCCGGTGTCCGTTGAAGATACGGTTCTCGGAATGTGGAAGGCGCTGTCCGGCCGGGACTGGGACTTGCTCAAAACCTATCTGGCCGAGGATTGCATCTACCTCGACATGCCGGTCGGCCCCGCCGCTGCCGCCAAGGGTCCCGATGACATCGTCAAACGCCTCAAGATCGGCCTCGAACCACTGGCCTCCTACGAGAACTTCGATGGGCTGCTCATCGCGAACGGTCAGGACGCCATGTACGAGCACCACGAGCAATGGCATTGGGAAACCGGTGAATCCGCCGTCCTGAAGTTCGTCACCGTGCACCGCGTCGAGGGCGGCAAGATCACGTTGTGGAAGGACTACTGGGATATGGGGGCACTCGCCAACCACGCCCCGCCGACCTGGATGGCCGACTTCGCCAACGCGGACATGTCATGGGTGTACGACGCGACCGGGCAGGTCTAGCCGATACCCCACACCAGACAGAACGGGTGTCCCGCCGGATCGCGAAACACCCGGAACATCCCGTCCTCGACCGCACCGTCGACGCGCGCGGCGCCAAGGGCAAGCACCTGCTGCTGGGCGGTGTCGGGATCATCGACCTGGATGTCGAGGTGGAACTGCTGAGATCCGCCCGGATCCGGGAAAGTCGGCGGCTGGTGCTGCGGTGAGTACTGACATGCCAGCCTTCGACCCGCCGGATCGGTGACGACCACCCACGTCTCGTCTTCTTCGGAGATTTCCCCGCCGAGCACCTCGGCGTAGAACGCGGCCAGCTTGCGCGGCTCCTGACAGTCGAGCACGACAGAACGTAGCTTTCCGATCATGACATCGGTATTGCCGCCTGCGGTATGGAGCAAACCGGCGTCAGACGCTCCAGGCCATTCGGAACCGGTCGGCGAGCGCTTCGGGGTCGAGGTCACCGAAGTTCTCGTGCTCGTAACGCCGCACCGCGAGAACCGCGTCGACCACCTCGTTGCCCAAAATCTCGCGGATGAGGTCGGACGCGTCGAGAGCGGCCAGCGCATCGATCTGGCGGCTCGGCAGCAGCGCGACATTCTGCGCGGCGCGCTGGTCGTCGCTCAGGCTGGCCGGGTCGACCGACACTTCCGCCGGTAACGCGAGATTCTGCTCGATCCCGCGATGGGCGAGGCCGAGGATCGTCGCGGTGGCGAGGTAGGGGTTGGCCGACGGGTCGATGACCTTGACCTCGACATTGGCGCCATACGGATTACTCGGACCGCCGATGAGGAATCGCACTGCGGCTTCCCGGTTTTCGGTGCCCCAGCAGTTGTGCGCCCCCGCCCAGTGTCCGGGCTGAATGCGTAGACCCGATACCACCGAGCCACACAGGACGCCCTGCGCGGCGGGCAACCCGGCGAGCAGGCCGGCAAGCGCCGACTCTCCGTCGGGTGTCATACCGCGCGCCTCCGATCCGCCCGAGAACACCGGGATGTCACCGCGGCCGAGCGAAAAATGTTGATGCGAACCGGAACCCACACTGTCGGCGAACGGGACCGGTGACAGGCTCACGCGCATGCCGTAGCGCCTGGCGACTCGGCCGACGATGATGCGCATGAGGATCAACTGGTCCGCCGCGGCGACGGGCTGTTGCGGCGACAACGAGATCTCGAACTGGTTCGCGCCGTACTCGGGATGGAACTGCTCGATCGTCACCCCCGAATTGGTGGCCGCGTTCATGACATCACCGACGAAGCCTTCGAATTCCAGCAAGCCGGCCAGCCCGTACTGGGCCCACGACACCGAGGGCAGGCGACTGCCGTCGGGACCTACGAGGACGAACTCCATCTCATGTCCCACGAGCGCGGTGAGACCGGCGGCATCGAGCCGGTCGGCCACGCGCTGCAGGACGCCGCGGCTGCAGTACGGATCCGGTGTCCCGTCCTGGTTGTAGAAAGCGCCTGGCGCCCAAGCCAACCCGTCACCGAGAATACGGAGCGCACCGAGGTCGATCCGGATACGCTGATCCCCCACCACACTGATGGCATCACCGAACACGATGCCGGTCTGGTCAATGGTGAAGGCGTGAAACACCGGACTGGCCCCGAGCCCGGGGTCGGCGAATATCCCCATCCGTCGGAGCGGAACGGTTTTTGCGTGCGTCAGCCCGGCCGGATTGACGACCGTGCCGATGAGTGTCGCGACCCCGTCCGATTCGAGCTGGGCGATGGCCGCTGCCGCGAGGGGTTTGCCCGTTCTCGATGTCGCAGCTGTCACAACCTCATTGTGCGCCGCGGCGGTGCCGCCTACAGCGTGATCTTGCAGGTTTGGCCGATGTCGAGTGTCCGCAGCATCCGGCCCATCCCCAGCCACATCGCGCACGACAACGCCAGGTCGGTCAACAGCTCGGCGTCGAAGTGCTCGGCGGCGCGCTCCCAGAATTCCTCGTCGTCGCGAAGTTCGGTGTGCTCGGTGGCGAACCGATGCGCGAACTCGGCGGCGATGCGCTCGGCGGGGCTGTAGCCGGGCCACGTCTGCCATTCTGCGGCGTGGTCGTAGAGATCCTCGTCGACCCCGGCTGCCGCACCTTCGCCATCCCGGGTGTTCTGGCAGACCATGCATTCGTTGTCGAGCGCGATCACCATGCGGGCGAGTTCGCGAACCCGCAGCGGCAGCCGGCCTTTGGTGTACACCGCGTTGGTGAAGTTGGCCATGGCGGTGCCGATTTCGGGCGATCGCAGGACCCAGCCCGCCACGTCGTCGTCGGGGAAGTCTCCAATGCGGCTCATGGCCGAATCGTACGCGCGCGGGCGAATATCTGGAACAAGTTCTAGTTTTTCTCGACAGCGCCGGCGGTGGCCAACTCCTCGCGGTCGTCGCTCCAGTCCCGCTGCACCAGCACTCGATGGGCGATGCGCTCGAGCGCCGCCTCGACCTGAGCGCGGTCGGGCCGACCGTCGAAAGACGATGACGCGGCGAGTTTGTCGACGATGAGCCCCACGAGCGCAGCCGACACCGCATCGACCTGCCGCGCCCCGCTCTGGGTCAGCCACAGTTGGTCGCCGGTGCGTAACGCGTAGCCGTCGGTGACGAGTCGGTTGAACGTGGGTTCGAGCACTTCGTACGGCACGCGTAACCGGTCGGCGATCTCGGTCAATCGGGCGGTCCCGAACACCTGGCTCTGCCGGTATATCCGCAGCAGTGCCCACAGCCCGGCCACGTCGAGTTCGCATCCTGGACATCCGGCGACCGTGCGCAACCGGATCTCGGGCGAATGGCGCATCAAGCGGCTGATCGCGGTCTCCAGGACCTTGTCGGGAGACTCGGAGCTCGGCATGCCGAAGCCTTCACCGAGGTCAACGGCCAACGCAGCCTCCGTCTCACGCAACGGCACTTCCTTGAGGAACAACGCGACGACGAACCCGATCAGCGCCACCGGCGCGGCACACAGAAACACCAGATCCAGCGCATCGGCATAGGCATTCACGATCGGCGCGGCGGCTTCCTGCGACAGTTCGTGCAGAGCCTTTGGCGAATCTGCCGCGACGGGCGGGGCGCCGCTCGCGGCGAGCGCACCGGGTAACCGATCCGACAGGAAGCCGGCGAACAGCGAGCCGAAGACCGCGGCGCCGAATGAGCTGCCGATGGTCCGGAAGAACGTCACCCCCGACGTCGCGACGCCCAGATCGTTGAAGTCCGCGGTGTTCTGCACGATGAGGACGAGCACCTGCATGCACAGACCGATGCCCGCGCCCAGGATGAACAGATACAGAGACTGCAGGGGCACCGGCGTCGCGGCGTTCATCCTCGACAGCAGCACAAAACCGATCAACATGATCGCCGTACCCGCGACCGGATAGATCTTGTAGCGGCCGGTGCGCCCGACGAGGCTGCCGCTCACAGTCGAGGTGATGAGCAACCCGATGACCATGGGCATGGTGCGCAACCCGGACTCGGAAGCCGAGACGCCGCCGACGAACTGCATGAAGGTGGGCATGAATGTCAGCGCGCCCAGCATCGCGAAGCCGACGACCAGCGACAGCACACAGCACACCGAGAACACCGCGTTGCGGAACAGGCGCATCGGCAGAATGGGTTCGACCGCTCTGTTCTCCGCCCGCACGAACAGCGCCAAGGCGACGACGGACACCACGATCAGCCCGATGAGCGCCGGCGACGTCCATCCCAACTCGCCGCCCATGCTCGTCGCCAGAGTCAGGCCGGACGCCCCGATCCCGACCCAGACGATTCCCGCATAGTCGATCACGGGGCGCGCCGGACGCGCCGCCCGCGCCGGGATCGTGGCGGCGGCGACCGCAAGCACCACTATGCCGACCGGGATGCTGAGCCAAAACGCCCACCGCCAGCCGAGGTGATCGGTCACGAATCCGCCGAGCAGTGGCCCGGCCACGGTCGTGACACCGAATACGGCTCCGAGCGCCCCCTGGTAGCGACCGCGGTCCCGTAACGGGATCACCTCACCGATGAGGGCGGTAGACGTGACCATGATGGCGCCACCGCCGATGCCTTGCAGCGCACGCGCCGCCACAAGCATCGCCATCGATCCCGACAGCCCGCTGAGAACCGACCCGGCGAGAAAACACAGCACCGCCACCTGGTACACGGCTTTGCGGCCGAAGATGTCGCCGACCTTGCCGACCACGGCGGTGACGACGGTGGACGCGAGGAGGTAACTCGTCACGACCCAGGACTGATGGCCCGCGCCACCGAGGTCGGCCACGACGGTGGGAAGCGCAGTGGCGACGATGGTCTGGTTGAGCGACGCCAGCAGCATGCCGAGCAGGACCGCGACGAACACCAGATTGCGACGCCGCACACTCAGCAACACGGTGTCGGACGACTGTTCGGCGGTCGGTGCGCTCGTCATGACTTCCTTTCGCCGGCCATGTTGGTTCCGTGAAGGACATCGTTAGACAGGCTATGAAAGTTACAGCGCGAACAAAGCCGCCCCGGGCGACCGGCGATTGACCGGCTACCCGGGGCGGCTTGAGCCGAAACCCCGCTATCGGGGCACTACGGGACCGCTACTGCGGCGGCCGGGATACGCACTGCGCGGCGTAGAGCTGCTCGCCGAGCTTGTCCATGAGCTCGAGCTGGGTCTCGAGGTAGTCGATGTGACCCTCCTCGTCCTTGAGGATGCCCTCGAACAGATTCGCGCTCACCGCATCCTGCTTCTCGCGGCACATCAGGATCCCGGGTTTGAGTCGCGCCACGACCTCGTACTCGATCGCGAGGTCGGCCTCGAATTGTTCACGCAGCGTCTGGCCGACACGCAACGAAAACAGCCGCTGATAATTCGGCAATCCGTCCAGCAGCAGAATTCGGTCAGTAATGGCCTCGGCGTGTCGCATTTCTTCGAACGATTCGGACCGGGTGTGTTCGGCCAGTTCGGTGAATCCCCAGTTGTCTTGCATCTTGGAATGAAGGAAATACTGGTTAATCGCCGTGAGTTCGCTCGTCAATTGCTCGTTGAGCAATTTCAGAACCTCCGGGTCGCCTTGCATGGTCACTCCTAAACACCTTGAGGGCTGATCAAGTGTCGCTGTTTGCCGTGCACTTCCAATCTAGTGCAGAAAGTGCTGGGCGGCGCAATAGATAAGCCCATTCTCGGCATGTTCTTGGGGTGTTGCCGGACGGTGGGACCGCCACTGCCCGAACCGTGGCCACGAAGACTGGACTGCCTGTCCTAACTAAGGTTAGACTGCGCTAACATGTCGCCAAGTCAGCAGGAAAGGCCGGTAAAAATGGGTGAGTACGATTTGCACTCACTCATTCTTTCCTGCGATTTTCGCGTCGACGATGTCGAACAGATGTGGAAATGGATGAAGAAACATCGTTCGGGATTGTTGTCGATAGGCGCGCACCATGTGGTGCTGTACAAATCCATTTGGGAGCCCGGCCGGGTGCTCGTGACGATCGGCATCCGGCATGCTCGATCCATTCGCGATGTGTTGCGTTCACCGGCGATTTTCGAATGGTTCGACATATCCGGCGTCGAGGATATTCCGCCGATATTCGGCGGCGAGGTCGTCGAGAAGATCGACCTGGCCGAGCCGACGCCCGAGGAATATGTCGCAGGCGTCATTGTCGGGGCGGTCGCTTCGGTCGATGACGTGCCCACCCTCATGCGGAAAGTGCACGACGGACTCGGCCGCTTCGAACACAGCGGCATCCGCAAGATCTGGGTGTACCAGGCCCTCGACGACGGCCGCGAAGTCATGATCCTGCAGGAAATCGAGAACGAGGTCAGCGCGCGACAGTGGATCGATCACCCCGATGCCGCCGCCGAGTGGATGACCAAGGCGGGATTCGGGGCCTATCCGAGCCTGTTCGTCGGCAAATTGGCCCACATCATGACCGTTGAAGACCAGGAATAGCCGGGTGCGCTGATGTTTGTCTGTCTGTGCACCGGAGCGACCAGCCACGTCGTCAACGAAATCGTGGCGGCCGGCGCGACCACGTCCAAAGAGGTCGCTGAGGCCTGCGGTGCCGGCGCCGACTGCGGCCGGTGCCGGCGCACCATTCGCGCGATCATCGCCGCCGCACAGTCACAGCCGGTCGGTGGCCGCGCTCAGTTCAACGGCTGCCCGTCGCGCACGGGCACCTAGCCGCCGGACCCCTTACGGTCGGCGAATGCCGCGAGGGCGTCGGCGTTGGCAGCAGCGCCCACCAGTTCCACGAACAGTGCCTTCTCCCGGTCGGTTGCGGCCACGATGGCGTCGCGGATCGGTGCGGTCATCGTCTGCTTGACCGCCTGCAGGCTCGAAATCGGCTTAGCCGCCAGGATTTCGGCGTGTCGACGCGCCTCGGCCAGCAGGTCGTCGGGTTCGCACACCTTCCACACCAACCCCATCTCGCGTGCCTCGGTGGCGCTGATCCACTCTGACGACATCAGCAGCCACGACGCGTTCTGCCTGCCGACCAGCCGCGGCATGAGGTACGACGAGGCCGCCTCGGGTGCGACGCCGAGGCTCGTGAACGGGCACTTCAAGCGCGCGGTCGCCGACATGAACGCGAGGTCGGCGAACCCGAGGATCGTGGTGCCGATTCCCACGCCGACGCCGTTGACCGCGCAGATCAGGGGCTTGTCGAACGCCGTCAGCGCCTCGATCATCCCGTAGAACCCGTGCTCCCCCGGCGTGAAATCGGGATTGGTGATGCGTGTCTGCATCTCGACGAGATCATTGCCCGCCGAAAAGGCGCGTCCGGCGCCGGTCAACAGGACCACAGCCACCTGCGGATCCTCGGCGGCTGCGCGCAGCGCGTTCGTCATCTCGTCGTACAGCGCCTCATTGAACGCATTGAGCGCTTCGGGCCGATTGAGCGTGAAAGTGCGTACCCGGTTGGCGTCCTCGATCTCGAGCGTCACGCGTGCAGCGTAACTAGAACACGTTTCAGTCGGTATGACCGGGTGCGGCGATGTGCCCGGCGAGCGGCCCGGTGAATGGGCTGGAGTACACATAGCGGCTCGTCGGGACGGTATCGATGTTTGTGCTGGCGCCGAACGCGTCCGTGCTGGCCACCATCCGCTGCATACGGTCAGCCAGGTCCGCGTCGTCGGCCGCGCCGAAGAACGCACGCAGATCCGACACCGCCGCGAGCGGGAACAGTTCCTCCACGATGGCCGCGAGCGCCGGGGCGCCGGGCGTGAGCGCGCGCACCACGGTGTTCTGCGTGTAGCCGAAGGTGGCCTGGGTTTCGATGGCGACCGGGGTGTGGTCGATGTGCCAACGGTGTAGCCACGTCGGCTCGTCGAGTTCGGCAGGCCGGCGCAGCAGGGCAATGTTGGCCAACCCGTCGGTGCGCTCACCGGGCGCGGTTTCCGGCGCGGGCAGCGGCACCGACTCCGTCACGAGATAGGCTGCCAGCGCGTCGCATTCGGCAGCGAGTAGATCGATCGCGGCCCGCACCTCCTGACCGTAATACTGCTGGACCCACATGCTCACCACGGCGACGACGGGCGGCTCGAGCGTCGTCAACGTCATGAGGGAATCGCGCACCGCGCCGTCTCGGACGTTGAACGTCAGCCCGGACGGCCCGAGGTCGAGCACGCTGTCCCGGACCTGCGAAAGCAATCGCGTGCACCAGGTTTCGTCGGCCTGAGCGGCCCGCATCGTCACGATGACCTTTTCCACGATGGAAACCTACAACGGGCAGCGTGGCGTGGTTGGCCACCCAGCGGGACTCGCCGAGCAAGAATGGGCTGGTGCAGACCGGTGGACAGGCGGCCGACGCCCTACGGCTGAGCACCCCCGACGCCGGTGCGGTGCTGCGCAGCCTTGCCGGCGTCCTCGCGGTGACGCTCGCGGCGTTGGCGTGGGGCTCCGGCCCGACAGCCATGTGGACACTCGGTGCTGGCGTGATCGCGGGCGCCATCGCCTTGCAGCGCAGTCCCGGCGGCCGGGTCCCGCTGGTCGTCACCGCGTCGCTCGAATTGTCTGCGGTGGTCCTCCTCGGCGTCCTCACCGGCGCTCACAGCGTGCTGTTCGTCGTCGTCGTCGCGGCATGGTGCTTCGCAGCGGGCATGCAGTGGTCGCTCGGCGCGAATGCGGGCCTGGTGGCATCGGCGGCGAGCGCGTTGTTGGTCGTCGCTCCCCCGGTCGGACCGACGCTGCGTGACGCGCTGCTGGCTCCGGCACTCGTATTCCTCGCAGGCCTGGTGCAGGCAGCGCTCATCGCGGTATGGCCACCGCGGCGGTGGCGCGCTCAGCGGGAGGGACTCACCCGCGCATACCGGTCGTTGGCCACCGACACACGCAATCTGGCCGCCGACCGTTCCGTCGATGTCGACGACGCCCCGCTCACCTGGTTACGTGAGGTGTTCGCCGACTCCCAGGTCAGTCAGCGCCCGCGGGCATATCACGGCGGATACCGCTTGCCCGAACGGCTTTCGGCCACCCTGGCATCATTGCGGTCGACGGCCGACGACGACCCGGACAGTGGTCTGACACAGCTGCTGACCGCGGCCGCCGCTCTGCTCGATTCGATCGCCGACCACGGGCACACCGCCCGGCGCGATGCCGAACACGCGCTGGCCCGGGTCGAGACCGCCGCGGCGGCGGTGACGGGCACCGAGGCGACGCTCGCACAGCGCTTCTCCGAACAGCTTCGCGAGGCGGCGGCCCTGCGGTTCGGGCAGCTGCACCGACCGGATCTCATCGGATCGCTGGCATCGGCCCCCGCGGTGGTCCGCTCGCATCTGACCCGGACTTCGCCGATCCTGCGGCACGCCGTCCGATTGTCGGTGACCACGGCGCTCGCAGTGGCCGCCGCGCGGTTCGGCGGGCTCGAGCATGGGTACTGGATGGCACTGACCGTCGTCGTCGTGCTGCGACCGGAGACCGCACACACCTACACGCGATGCGCGGGGCGCATGGCTGGGTTGGCCGCCGGGATTGTCATCGCGTCACTTGTCACGTTGATGTGGCAACCGGGCGGAATCGGCTCGGCGGTGTGCGCGGTCGCGTTCGTCGGCGTGGGATACGCGGTGTCGCGCTTCGGATATCTCACGGTCGGCGTGGCGGTGGGCGCCATGGCGGTGTTCGTCGTCGGCGCCAGCGGCGCGGCGGGCTGGTCGGGTGTCGCTGACCGGTTGTTCGGCGTACTCATCGGAGGCGGTCTCGCCGTGATGGCCCACGTGGCGCTGCCCGACCATGCGCTGATCCGGCTGCGGCAACGTGCCGGCGAACTCTTGATGACCGAGATCGACTATGCCGCCCTGGTCGTGAAGGCATTCGTGCACGAGGTCGACCACACGGCCGAAACCCTGTCGGCGGCCTGGCAGCGGGCGTTTCGGGCGCGAGCCGCGTTCGAGGCAGCGTGGGGTGCCGCTCGGCTCGACTCGCCGACGCTGCGCCGGTGGCTGCGGTCGTACCGCACCGCGTTGAACGCGGTGACCAGTGCCTGCAGCACGCTGGAGAACAGCCTGCCGAGTCATCCGTCGTCGGCACTACACAGCGAGTTCGTCGCTGCCGTGGACGATTACGTGGAGGCATTGCGCGGCGCGCCACCCAGTCCTGCGGTGCCGTGGAGCTTGAACACCGCCGAACTGTCGGCCGCGCTGCAGCGCGTCCACGATGTCGCCACGACGCTGGCATCCGACAACGGCGCCGCGCGCATCCTGGTCGCCGAGCTGTCGACCATCACCCGAAGCCTGGTGGGCATCTCCATCGACCGGGTCCAGCCCGCCGAGGGTTCGCGCTAGCGGATCAACCCCGCGCCCACTTCGGCAGGATGAACACGCCCTCGGCCTCCGCGGTGATCCCATCGGCATCCGAAACATGGCCGCTGGCAAAGGCTTTGATCCCGTCCGTACGGGTGATCCGACCCTCGGCGTGCAGGTCACCGAGCGGCGTGGCACGCAGGTAGCGGATCGTCAGCGTGCCGGTGAACCGAGGGCTGACCGGGTCACTGGCCGCGACCTCGCCGAGCACGTGGTCGAGCACCATCGCGACGATGCCGCCGTGTACATGGCCGGGCGGACCCTCATAGGCGGCACCGAGACGAAAGTCGGTTGAGACGGCGCCCGAGCCGTCCTTGACGATCACCAACGGCGGCGAGATCGGGTTCCGGATGCCGATCGCGGGGTTGCCCCATGGCATGCGGGCGCCGTCGGAGGTGTAGCGGACGCCGAACGGTCCGTCCATCTGCTTGGCCCGCAGCCGCGCCGTCACGGCGTCGATCTGTGCCTTGGCGGCGGCCACCTCGGCGTCGTCCACCTCGGAGCGGATCGTGGCGTCGATCAGGTCCCGGACCGACTCGGCCAATGGCTCGTACACCGACCGAAGCCGGTGCACATCGGCAGCACTGAGATGCTCAACGTGGGTGAAGCCCGCCATGCGAAGAACTAGAACACGTTCAGTGCACGCGTGTCGAGTTGCCTTCCCCGGCGGGAACAGCGGTTCTGGCTCCCGCCGAAGCGAATCCGAGCCACGTGTGACGGTTGCCGGCCCAGCACCAGCCGACTTTCGGGGCGTTGCGGTTTTCCGGCCCATCGCGCCCCGTGCCGTTGCTGATCCACAAAGCCGGGGTACGGGCATCCAGCGTGCCGTCGCGTTTGCGCTTGCGCGAGCCGATCGTCATGAAACAGTGGCCCCGTTCCAGAATGCCCGGTTGCTGCAGCACCCAGAACAGACCCTCGGTGAGTGTCGAAGGCGTGCGCCCGGCGGCAGCTATCGCCGGCAGCGCCTCGTCGGGCGACCAGTTCGCCATCGCGTCGCCCCGGTCGAGTCCGGATACGAGATAAGCAGGCCGATCCGGCACGGTCACGGAGTCGATCGCGGTGAACTCGTCGACGTCGTCCATGTCGCTCACCACGAATCCTGGCTTGTCGTCGACCGTGAGAAGTGACGCCAGCGTGCGGGCCGAGATGAGATCGGGGTGCACAACCAAAAGCGCCGCCGGTTCGCCGGGTTGACGCGCCGCGGCTCGTACCGCGGATGCACTGAGCCCGCCCACGGTGTGCAACCCGAGCGCGATGAGTCGTTCGGCTTGTTCACCGAGGCCCGGCAGGGTGGCCGGGGCGGTCGAGGGGACAGGGTGCGCGGTGTTCGGCATCCTCCCCCAACGACGCATGCCCGCCGCTTGTTCCGAGCCGCTCACCGATACGCGGCAATTCGGCTCAGCGTTTTGTGCAACGCTTCTCACCGGCACCGATGCTGAACTATCGTGCGAGCGTGACGGCTTCAGCCTCGACCGAACCGTACTACCGGCTCGGGTCCTATCACCGGCCGGTTGACACACCGGCGCCGCAGGCCCAGCTCTGGTTCGACCGTGGCATGGTGTGGGCCTACGCGTTCAATCACGAAGAGGCGATTCGTTGCTTCGAGCGGGCGCTCGAACTCGACAACGACCTCGCGATCGCCCGCTGGGGCATCGCCTACTCGATCGGGCCGAACTACAACAAAGCCTGGGACGCCTTCGATCCCGTCGATCTGGAGACGTCGCTGCGGCGGGCGCGCACCGAATTGGAGCTGGCCACCGAGGGCCGGGCCTCGGCGGTCGAGCGCGGCCTGATCGCGGCACTGCAGATGCGGTTCCCGACCGGCGACGCCGGTGACATCCCAGCCTTGCTCGCCGGCCATGCCGGTTACGCCGATGCGATGGTGACGCTGGCACACCGATATCCCGACGACACCGACGTGCAGACGCTTGCGGCGGATGCCTTGCTCAACGTGACCGCATGGGCGCTGTGGGACGGCCGCACCGGTGAACCTGCACCGGGCTCGCGAGTCCGTGAGGCCGAACAGATTCTCGACGGCGTGCTGGCCACCCCGGCCGGACGTGAGCATCCAGGGGCGCTGCACCTCTATATCCACGCCATGGAGATGTCGGCCACCCCGCAGGCCGCGCTGCCTGCTGCCGATCTACTGCGCGATCTGGTGCCCGATGCCGGACATCTACAACACATGCCCAGCCACATCGACGTGCTGTGCGGCGACTACCGGAGCTCGGTGACCTCGAATCTGGCTGCCGTCCAAGCGGATCGGGCGTTCGTCGAACGGCAGGGCCCGCTCAACTTCTACTCGCTCTACCGGGCCCATGACCTGCATTTCGTGGTGTACTCGGCAATGTTTCAGGGCAGCTCACAGATCGCATTGCACGCCGCCGACGAACTGTCCCGGCAATTGACCCCCGAACTCCTTTCGGTGGCCTCCCCGCCCATGGCGGACTGGCTTGAGGCGTTCGTGCCGCTGCGGGTACATGTGCTGGTGCGATTCGGCCGCTGGGACGAGCTGATCGCCGAACCGCTGCCAAGCGATCCCGAGCTGTACTGCACGACGACGGCCACCGTCCACTACGGTCGCGGCGTGGCATATGCCGCGCGGGGACGGCTCGACGCGGCGCGAGCGGAACGGGATGCGTTCGACTCCGCCTACCAGCGCATCCCCGAAAGCCGATATCTGTTCAACAACACCAGCCTCGACATCCTCGCCATCGCACGCGAGATGCTCAACGGCGAGATCGCCTACCGCGAGGGTGATTACGACACGGCGTTCGCAAACCTGAGACGCGCGATCGAATTGGACGACGCACTGCCCTACGACGAACCGTGGGGCTGGATGCAGCCGACCCGGCATGCCTATGGCGCGCTGCTGCTCGAACAGGGCCGGGTCGAGGAAGCCGCTCAGGTGTATGCCGCCGATCTCGGTCTCGACCCCACGCTGAGCCGGTCGTGCCAGCATCCGAACAACGTGTGGAGCCTGCACGGCTATCACGAATGCCTGCGGCGGCTCGGCCGGGACGCCGAGGCGGCGATCGTCGGCAAGCAGCTCGAACTGGCGCTGGCGCGTGCCGACGTCCCGATTACGGCCTCGTGCGCGTGCCGCCTCGACGTCGCCGATCCGTGCTGCGGCAGTTGAGCGCACTCCCCGCGTAAACTCCGGCTGTGGCCATCAGCGACGACGATCTTTCGCACCTGCGCCGATGTGTTGAACTAGCGGCTGAAGCCCTCGCCGACGGCGACGAGCCGTTCGGCTCGATTCTGGTCGACGAGTCCGGCGCCACCCTGTTCGAGGACCGCAATCGCGTCAAGGACGGCGATGCCACCCAGCACCCGGAATTCGCGATCGCCCGCTGGGCCGTCAACCGTCTCGATCCGCCGCAACGTGCGCGTGCCACGGTGTACACGTCCGGCGAGCACTGCCCGATGTGTGCGGCCGCGCACGCCTGGGTTGGTCTGGGCCGCATCGTCTATGCGACCTCATCGGCGCAGCTGACCGGTTGGCTGACCGAATGGGGTGCACCACCGGCACCGGTCGCGGGCCTGCCGATCAACACCGTCGCCCCCGGCGCCGAAGTCGAGGGACCGGTCGACGAATTCGCCGAGCCGATGAAGGCGCTCTACGCGGCGAAATTCCAGCCGTCATGACAGAACCCGGATGGGTCGCCCACGCCATCTGGTGGCAGATCTACCCGTTGGGCTTCGTTGGTGCTTTCCCGGCCGACCAGCCGCCCACTGCCGATGACCACCGATTACGTCGAATCGTCGAATGGCTCGACCACGCTGTGGAACTCGGGGTGTCCGGCATTGCACTCGGCCCGTTGTTCGAGTCACGCACACACGGCTACGACACCACCGACCACTTCCGCATCGACCCCCGGCTCGGTGACGATGCGGATTTCGATCACCTGATCGCCGAAGCCCATCAACGCGGCCTGAAGGTACTGCTCGATGGCGTGTTCAACCACGTGGGAACAGATTTCGAGCAGTACCGCCAAGCCCTCGAAGGCGGGCCCGACCACCCGGCGTCGGAATGGTTCCGCCGGCGCGGAGCACAGTCGGAGTTCACGACGTTCGAGGGGCACGGCGAGCTGATCGCGCTCAACCATGACAACCCCGACGTGGTCGAGTACACCGCGACGGTGATGCGGCACTGGCTCGGCCGCGGTGCCGACGGCTGGAGACTGGACGCGGCATATGCCGTACCCGATCGATTCTGGGCGCAGGTGCTGCCCGCGGTACGCCGAGAGTTCGCCGACGCGTGGTTCGTCGGCGAGGTCATCCACGGCGACTACCAAGCCACCGTCGCTGCCGCGACCTTCGACTCGGTCACCCAATATGAGCTGTGGAAGGCGATCTGGAGCAGCCTCAACGACGGCAACTTCCACGAGCTCGACTGGGCACTGCAGCGGCACAACGATTTTCTCAGGACCTTCGTGCCGCTGACGTTCATCGGCAACCACGACGTGACGCGCATCGCCAGCCAGCTGGAGAATCCGCAGCATCTCGAGCACGCGCTGGTCATCCTGCTCACCACCGGCGGAACCCCGAGCATCTACGCGGGCGACGAGTCGGCTTACCGTGGCGTCAAAGAGGACCGGCGCGGCGGAGATGATGCGGTACGCCCCGCGTTCGGCTCGCCGCCCGCTGATTCAGCGCAACCGGGCGCCGACGTTCGGCGGCTGCACCAGTACCTCATCGGGTTGCGCCGCCGTCACCCGTGGCTGCACACCGCGACCACGTCCGCGCTCAGCCTGACCAACACTCAATACGTCTACCGCGCCGACGGTGACGCGGGAGCGCTCATCGTGGCCCTCAACGTCGATGACGCACCCCTTCGGGTTTCCCTGGCCGAACTCGGCGTACCCGCCGGCCTGGTGGTCGCCGGTTCCGGCGCGCCACCGCAGGCCGAGGTCACCGACCCCGAGGTGGCCGGCCACAGTTGGCTCATCATCGAGCCACGCTGATCGGTCAGCCCAGCAGGCCGAGGGTGGCCGGGTCCGGCATACCGTCGTACAGCCGATCGAGCACAGCCACGAACTCATCGTCCTTCTCGCCCGAGTTCGAGGCCACCTCAGCGAACAAAGTCATCGAGGAACGCACCTTGAGCCAGTCCGGCCAGCCGAAGATCTGTTCGGCAGTCTTGTCTTCGATTTGCGCTACCGCACCGGCACATTCGCGTAACCGGGGACCGAGCGTGTCGTGCCTCAGGTAGGCGAGCGCCTCCGCACGCGAGGAGATCCCGAAATAGTGTGCGGTCGGACTTCTGCCCAAACCGCGTAGCTGCGGGAAGATGAACCAGATCCAATGGCTGCGTTTCCTGCCCGTGCGCAATTCATCGAGCACCGTCGGGTAAATGCGGTCCTGCGCTTCGGTGAAGCGCTGTAGATCAAACGGATCATCTTCGGTGACCACAACGTCAAATATTCCATAAACCCGGCTGCCGACAACGATTTCGCCACAAAGTGCTCAGCCTAAGCATTGCCCAGCTAACCTTTGTTTTCGATGACAACGACAACCGAGCCAGCCGCATCCGTTGAACCGGCGCCGAAGTCGAAGAAACTCCGGCGCCGGATGCTGTCCCGCATCAGCATCCAGTCGAAGTTGTTGGCAATGCTGCTGATCACGAGCGTGCTGTCGGCCGCGGTCGTGGGATTCATCGGCTACCAGTCCGGCCGGAGTTCCCTGCGCGACTCGGTGTTCGACCGTTTGACCGAAGTGCGTTCCGCGCAGGCCCGCCAGTTGGAATCCGAGTTCCAACTTCTACGCAATTCGCTCATTATCTACACCAGGGGCACAACCGCGACCGAGGCCGCCGACGCCTTCACCGCCGGGTTCGATCAACTGGGCAACGCATCGATCAGTCCCGCGCAGCAGAAGTCCATCACCGACTGGTACGAGAACCAATTCGTCAAACCGGAGGACTTACAGAACGGAAACGAAACCGACGTCGCCGCCGTACTCCCAAGCTCGAATGCACAAAAGTACCTACAGGCCAATTACATGGCACCGTTCACCGATTGGGACGAGGCGATCAAGTTCGACGACGCGGGCGACGGGAGCGCGTGGTCGGCGGCGAATGCCCGCTTCAATGATTTCTTCCGGGAAATCGTGACCCGGTTCAACTTCGAGGACGCGCTATTGCTCGACACCCGGGGCAACGTGGTCTATAGCGCCTACAAAGGCCCCGATCTGGGCACCAACGTCTACACGGGCCCCTACAAGGGCGGCAATCTCACCGAGGGGTACAGAGAAGCCCTGGAGTCCAACGCCGTCGACTATGTCGCGATCACCGATTTCGGCCCCTACCAACCGGCGGACACCCCGACGGCGTGGTTGATGTCGCCCATCGGTACCGGCGGTGCCGTCAAAGGTGTTTTGGCCCTGCAGTTTCCGATCACCGGCATCAACCGGCTCATGACCATGGACAAGAAGTGGGAAGAAGCCGGGATGGGCAAAACCGGCGAGACGTACCTGGTCGGCCCGGACGGTCTCATGCGGTCGGATTCGCGGTTGTTCGTCGAAAACCAAGACCAGTTCAAGCAGGATGTGATCGACGCGGGTACGCCGCCCGACGTCGCCGAGGAATCGATCCGGCAGGGCGGTACCACCCTGGTGCAGCCGGTGAACGATGAGGCTTCGAAGCTGGCCCAACGCGGCCAATCCGGCTCGATCATCGAAACGGATTATCTCGGCAACGAAACCTTGCAGGCGTATGCGCCGGTCGACCTGGTCGGGCTCGATTGGGCGGTGGTCGCCAAGATCGACACGTCCGAAGCATTCGCGCCGGTCACGAAGTTCACCCGCACGCTCGTCCTGTCGACTGTCGCGATGATCTTCGTGGTGTGCATCGCCGCGATTCTGCTGGCGAGATTCTTCGTGCGACCGATCCGCCGGCTGGAGGCAGGTGCCCAACAGATCAGTGCCGGCGACTACGGCATCTCGTTGCCGGTGCTGTCGCGCGACGAGTTCGGCGACCTCACCGTGGCGTTCAACGAGATGAGCCGCAATCTGCGTATCAAAGAAGATCTGCTGGAGGAACAACGCCGCGAAAACGACCGCTTGTTGCTCTCCATGATGCCCGAGGCGGTGGTCCAGCGTTACCGCGAAGGCGAGGAGACCATCGCGCAGGACCACCAGAACGTCACCGTCATATTCGCAGACCTCATCGGGCTCGACGAGTTGGCGGCCGAGATGAGCTCCGACGAGCATCTGGCGATCGTCAACAAGCTGGTGCGCCAATTCGACGCGGCCGCCGAGAATCTCGGCATCGAACGTGTCCGAACATTGCACAACGGCTACCTGGCCAGCTGCGGGCTGACCGTGCCGAGGCTCGACAACGTGCGTCGGACCGTGGATTTCGCCGTAGAGATGCAGCGCGTCGTGGACCGCTTCCGCGGTGAGACGGGATACGACCTCAAGCTGCGGGCCGGCATCGACACCGGCACCGTCAGCAGTGGGTTGATCGGGCGGTCCAGCCTCGCCTACGACATGTGGGGTTCCGCGGTCGACCTGGCCTACCAGGTGCAGAGCGGGGCCCCGCAGCCCGGCGTGTACGTCACGGACTCGGTGCACGAGGCGACCCGCGACATCCGCCAGTTCACCGCGGCCGGATCGGTCACGGTCAGCGGAGCCGAACGGCCCATCTGGCGGTTGGCGGAGCGCCAGGCATGAGAGGTGTTCTGGAGGCCGACTGGTTCTACTGGGCCCTGGCTGTCGCGATCGGGTTGCCGATCGGCCTCGTGCTACTGACCGAACTACACAACGTGCTGGCGCGTCGGGGCAGCTACCTTGCCAGGCCGATCGGCCTCCTGCGCAACTACATCCTCCCCCTCGGCGCGTTGTTGATCCTGCTCGTCAAGGGCAGCGAGATATCGGTTGAGGCAACAACGGTACGGATCGTCGCCACCGCATTCGGGTTCGTCGTGATGATCCTGTTGCTGTCGGGGCTCAACGCCACCCTGTTCCAAGGAGCCCCGGAAGGCAGCTGGCGCAAGCGTATTCCGTCGATCTTTCTCGATGTTGGTCGATTCGCATTGATCGCGATCGGGATCGGGATGATCCTGGCCTACGTATGGGGCGCCAACGTCGGCGGCTTGTTCACCGCTCTCGGCGTCACCTCGATCGTGCTCGGCCTGGCGCTGCAGAATTCGGTCGGCCAGATCATCTCCGGTCTGCTGTTGTTGTTCGAGCAGCCTTTTCAACTCGGCGATTGGCTCGACACGCCGTCCGCGCGTGGCCGCGTGGTCGAGGTCAACTGGCGGGCAACGCATATCGACACCGGCAGCGGTATGCAGATCATGCCCAACTCGGTGTTGGCCGGAGCGTCGTTCACGAATCTCAGCAGGCCGGAAGCGTCGCACTCGCTGTCGATTGTCACCGCGTTCACGTCCGCCGACCCGCCGGACGAGGTGTGCGCACTCCTCGTCCGCATCGCGACCCAATTGCCGCAGCGGCGTTCGAACGCAGTTCCCAAGGCTGTCCCGATCGGCGGCGGCGAGTACAAGACTTCTATCCCACTGCGAACCCCGGCCGACGACACCGCGGCGCGCGCGACGTTTCTACGGTGGCTCTGGTATGCGGCGCGGCGGGCCGAACTTCATCTCGATGGGGCCGATGACACGTTCGCCACACCCGAGCGACTGGACAAGGCCGTGCGGCAGATGGCGCCGACGTTGCGGCTCAGCCATACCGAACAGCAGGAAGTGCTCAGCCACGCCACCTTGACCCGCTACGGCACCGACGAAGCGATCCAGGTCGCCGGAGAAGTACCGGCTCGCATGAGTTTCATTGTCTCAGGCCGTGTTTCGATGACAGTGACCGGTAAGGACGGTGCCATCGTCCCGGTGCGCACCCTCACCGACGGCGATTTCCTCGGGCAGACCACACTGACGCGCGAAGGCGCCCTCGCGTCGGCGCATGCCGTCCAGGAAACGACGGTCCTCCAGGTCGAGCGCCATTTCCTCGAGGAATTGGTCATGCGTAACCCGCTGCTTCTGCACGAGCTCGGCCGGATGATCGAAGAGCGCCGGACCGCCGCACAGCAGGCATTGACGGCCTCCGCCAAGTGAGAAGACAGGTCTCGGCACCGAGTCGTAATCGTTAGCCAACCGCGATCTGCCCCTCCGGCGCTGTTACGCCTGTGACTGGTGTGACGCATGGTTTGCTAAGCACCACACAGCGACGGCAATTGCTTGTGGCATGCGAAGAAAGGTGGGTTGGTTGCCGTTATGAAGGTCATCAAAGACATGCGTGGCATAGCAGCGTGGAAAGCGTTGCGCCGCTTCATCGTCGGGGCGCTGGCAGCACTGGCCCTGCCGGGGTTGATCGGGTTCGCCGGGGGGTCGGCGAGCGCGGGGGCCTTCTCCCGGCCAGGCCTGCCCGTCGAGTACCTCGACGTGTTCTCGCAGTCCATGAACCGCAACATCCGCGTGCAGTTCCAGGGCGGCGGACCGCATGCGGTCTATCTGCTCGACGGCCTGCGCGCCCAGGACGACTACAACGGCTGGGACATCAACACGCCGGCGTTCGAGTGGTACTACCAGTCGGGCCTGTCCACGGTCATGCCGGTCGGCGGGCAGTCCAGCTTCTACACGGACTGGTATCAGCCATCCAAGGGCAACGGGCAGGACTACACCTACAAGTGGGAGACGTTCCTGACGCAGGAACTGCCGGCGTGGCTGGAGGCCAATCGCGGTGTGTCGCAGACCGGCAACGCTGTCGTCGGTATCTCGATGGCGGGCAGCGCGGCCCTCACCTATGCGATCTACCATCCGCAGAAGTTCATCTACGCCGGCACCCTGTCGGGCTTCCTGAACCCGTCTGAGGGCTGGTGGCCGATGCTGATCGGGCTCGCGATGAACGACGCCGGAGGCTACAACGCAGAGAGCATGTGGGGTCCGTCGACCGATCCGGCCTGGAAGCGCAACGACCCGATGGTCAACATCAATCAGTTGGTCGCCAACAACACACGGCTCTGGATCTACTGCGGCACCGGCACTCCGTCGGATCTGGACGCCGGGGCCTCGGGCGGCAATCTGATGGCGGCGCAGTTCCTCGAAGGACTCACCCTGCGGACGAACATCACGTTCCGGGACAACTACATCGCGGCCGGCGGCACGAACGCGGTGTTCAACTTCCCGCCGAACGGCACGCACGCGTGGAACTACTGGGGTGCACAGCTTCAGCAGATGAAGCCCGACATCCAGCGGGTGCTGGGCGCACAGTCCGCCACGTAGAGAACCACCCACCCAGGGAGCCTGCCGTTTCCCCCCGACGGCAGGCTCCCTGCTCTATGTCTGGAGTTTCTATGTGCGGAGTTGCGACACCAAAACTATGCACGATGTACAGGCATCCGGCGTCAGCGACGAAGCTGCGCGAGGAACTCCGCTACCGATTCGGGGTTCTTTTCGCACCAGGAAACGGACAGCGTCCGTAGCACAAATTGTCTGCCATATTCATCGCCCAGTTTGTTAATCCAATCATGCACGTCAGCGCCCTCAATTGAATCCAAAAAAACTTCCAAGCGCGCTGTATCGACGCTCAATGCTTCAGCCAGGTCGGTGACATCAAGACTTTTCATAAGAGTATCTGGGTCTGAGTCGCCAGGAAGGAACATGGTTGGCCACTCCGACGGCTTCGACGCTTCGACCTTCCCACGCTGATCTCCATCGAACACAAATGCGAAATAGATGTCAGGCCGGGGCGACTTCGGAAGGCAGGACCTTAGCGATTGCATATAGCCTTCGCCGGAGCCCCATACAACGGTTGAAGCGCGCGCAAGATAATTACTGCCCGCCTCGAGAATCGCGCGTGTCAAAAACCATGCCGACTCATCTTCACAGAAGAAGACATGCCTAATTGGCGGTCTTGATAGCAGAGAATCAGCGGCCGATGGATCGTCTGATAAAAACACGCTGACGGATTCTCCCGCTGCATCGCTGCGTAGGAGCAGGAAGCCGTTCTCCGCCCTAGCTTGATGAATCATCTCTTCGGAGTGGGTGGAGATGATTACCCGCCAACGTCTTGTGAGGCAAATACGGAGCACGCGAGCCAACAACCGAGACACACCAATTGGGGGAAGAAAAGCGTCCGGCTCATCAAGTAGTAATGTGATTTCTTTCACGTCGCGGTACTGCTCTAGGATCCAAAAGAGGAAATGGACCGAGAATTCCCCCAGTCCCATGTCGCGCGAAGTGTACTCAACGCCGCGGTACCGCACTCGAAAATACGGTACGGACGGCTGATCGGACGACCAGCGAAATCTACTTGCGACCGTATCATCATCAGGCTCAACCTCGAAAGAGAACCATTCGACCATTTCGTACTCGCGCCCAACAATGCGAGCGATGTCGCTAAGCCGTTCTTCGTCGAGGTTTAGAGGAGTGAATTCCTCGGTCATATCGTCAAAATCGATACGCGACCGAAGTATCATCAATGCTTGCTCACATAGATAATGCAAATCAATCATCAACGAGGAATCACCGAGATGGCTCTGAAGTCCGCGCAGGAACCGCGTTTTTCCTGCACCGTTCTTCCCACCCACAACTATGCAAGGCTCTGCCAGGTCGACTGAGATCTTGTCGGTGAGCTTCACTATGTTTGGCTCGTCGCGACCGCGCGACCTCCGCAGCTGACTCCAGACTGCAGATTCCCTAACTTCCCTCACCGGGCCGCCTCAACATCACTCAGTTGATCGCCCCAGTTGCGGTAGTCGATAAACTCAAAAAACAGCGGCTGGTGCCTTTCACCTGGCGAGCTCGCAAGTTCGGACAAGAGACGATTGGATCGTTTAACCTCCGGAGTGGAGAAATTAGCCTGCGAGTAAAGATGAATCGCTAGATCACGCGTTAAAACAGATGAGACGTCAGTAACGCGATACGATGCACGATCGTCATATAGCCGTATGACTTCCTGGAGTCCGTGCGAAACGGGCCGCTCTACCATGGACTCGCCGCGCCGAAGAGCGAGTCGGTCACTCTCAAAGTTCCGCAACAAATGGCCTGGCAGCTCGCCTGTGATAGCAGTCGCCCAGTCTGAGTAGATAAGCCAGGTCTGTAGCGTACCCTTATTGAAGCGAACCTTATCGCCGACTGAAGAGATTTGCTCTTGCAGAACATGCCCGGCCCGCGAGACACGCTGGATTGTTTCCTCAGAGAATTCGGAGGATCTGTAATAATTCTCCACAACAGTGTTGTTAATATGAGTTCGCAACGTTCCCAATTCAACTGCGACACATGTTCGCGCGACGATATCGTCGTAGGCCAAACGTCCATTCGCAAAGCCGATGACTTCACGCTTCAGTAGCCCAGATTCAGTTAGGTGTTTCACGAGATCTTTAATTTGATCTCGCGCTTTACCATGCAATGCGTTACGCTTTTCCGGCGGTGTAAGATTATAAGACTGGTTGAGTCGAAAGAACAGTTCATTCGGCTCCTGAGGTAGGTATTCACTAAGCGTAATTGTCTGTATCACAAATCGCTTGACAGCCCTTTTCACCGTGTCCGGAAGGCTGTCGTAGCGCAATCCATCTAGTTCTTCAATCTGAGGGTCTCTGGGCTCAATTGACCCGTCAACAGGGATCTTATTGTCAAAGAAATCCCGGATAGCCGCCAGTCGCTGTTGTCCGTCAAGCACTTCTTCGCGCCCGTTGTGGTCAATAACAATGTGGACAGCGGGTATATACCACTCACGGAGGATGGTGTCGACAAGTCTCTGCCGCCGCCGCGAGTCCCAAATTTCGCCTCGTTGAAAATCAGGCTGGAGGTCTAATTCTCCAGCATTAATTCTACTGACGATCGTTTCAAGTTGTAGATCAGACTTGCCTAGTTTCATGCGGACCGGCCTTCGTGGAAAGTGCGTTCAAACAGGACTGCCTGGCCGTCACTAGAGCCGCACACGGATGCGCGGATATAGCTCGACCGACTGTGGGTCCTTGATGCGATCACGATCACATCATCGTCGACGCCGACTCGTGCGTCGCGACCAACACAGCCGAGTCCCCTCCGAGGCAGGTTCATTCACCCGCCGGGAACAAATCGGAACACCGCAAGGTTGAGCGCATCAGACTGAACTTTGGAGGTTTGATGTCCGAACCAATCGCAGTGCCCGTGTTGTTTGTGAGCGAGCCGATCCTGCTGCCCGGAATGGTGGTGCCGATCGAACTCGACGACGCCGCCCGTGCGGCCGTAGAAGCGGCCAAGGCCGCCGCTCCGACGGGTGAGACCGGCAAGCTACTGATCGCACCGCGCCTCGACGACCGCTACCCCACCTACGGCGTGATCGCGTCGATCGTGCAGGTCGGCCGGATGCCCGGCGGTGGTGCAGCCGCCGTTGTGCGGGGTGAGCGGCGTGCCCACATCGGCTCCGGGACCACCGGGCCGGGCGCGGCGCTGTGGGTTCTGGTGGAAGAAGTCGCCGAGACCGAATCCGACGACGAGACCAAGGCGCTGGCGGCCGAGTACAAGAAGCTGCTGCTGGCGATGCTGCAGCGGCGCGAGGCGTGGCAGATCGTCGACGTGGTCAACAAGATCACCGACCCTTCGGCACTCGCCGACACCGCGGGCTATGCGTCCTACCTGACCGACGTGCAGAAGCGGGAACTGCTGGAGACCGAGAACGTCGCCGCGCGGTTACGCACCCTGATCGACCTGACCAGCGAACACCTGGCCGAGGTCGAGGTCAACGACAAGATCGCCGAGGACGTGCGCTCCGGAATGGACAAGCAGCAGAAGGAATTCCTTCTGCGCCAGCAACTCAATGCCATCCGCAAGGAACTGGGCGAGGGCGAACCCGATGGATCAGAGGACTACCGGGCCCGTGTCGAGGCCGCCGACCTGCCCGAGAAGGTGCGCGAGGCGGCATTGCGCGAGGTCGGCAAGTTGGAACGGTCCAGCGAGCAGAGCCCCGAGGGCGGCTGGATTCGCACATGGCTGGACACCGTTCTTGACCTGCCGTGGAATGAACGCACCGAGGATTCCACCGATCTCAAGGGTGCCCGCGAGATTCTGGACGCCGACCACCACGGGCTGGGCGACGTCAAGGATCGCATCGTCGAGTACCTGGCCGTCCGAGCTCGGCGCGCCCAGCGCGGCATGGCCGTCGTCGGCGGCCGCGGATCCGGTGCGGTGATGGTGCTGGCGGGGCCTCCCGGCGTGGGCAAGACCTCGCTCGGTGAGTCCGTGGCGCGGGCACTCGGCCGCAAGTTCGTGCGCGTCGCCCTGGGCGGTGTGCGCGACGAGGCCGAAATCCGCGGCCATCGGCGAACCTACGTTGGCGCGCTGCCCGGCCGGATCGTGCGAGCCATCGGCGAGGCGGGTTCGATGAATCCCGTTGTGCTGCTGGACGAGATCGACAAGGTCGGCTCCGACTACCGGGGTGACCCGTCGGCCGCGCTGCTGGAGGTCCTTGACCCGGCGCAGAACCACACGTTCCGCGACCACTACCTGGATCTCGACCTGGATCTGTCCGACGTCGTGTTCCTGGCGACGGCCAACGTCATCGAGAACATCCCGTCGGCGCTGCTGGACCGCATGGAGCTGGTGCAGATCGACGGATACACCGAGGACGACAAGGTCGCCATCGCACGCGATTACCTGCTCCCCCGCCAGGCCGACCGCGCGGCACTGACCGAAGCCGAGGTGACTGTCACCGACGCCGCGTTGCGCAAGATCGCCGCCGATTACACCCGCGAGCCGGGTGTGCGGCAGTTCGAGCGGCTGCTGGCCAAGGCGCTGCGCAAGGTCACGACCAAGTTGGATTCCGCAAACGCGCCCATCACGATCGACGAGCCGGACCTCGTGGAATACCTGGGTCGTCCGCGGTTCACGCCGGAATCCGACGAGCGTACGGCGGTGCCCGGTGTCGCGACGGGCCTGGCTGTCACGGGTCTCGGCGGCGACGTGCTCTACATCGAGGCGAACTCGAACGATGGCGAGCCGGGATTGCAGCTCACCGGTCAGCTGGGCGATGTGATGAAGGAGTCGGCGCAGATCGCACTGTCCTACGTGCGGGCCCACGCCGAGCAGCTCGGCGTCGACCCCAAGGCGCTGGACCGGCGCATCCACGTGCACGTGCCCGCGGGCGCCGTGCCCAAGGACGGTCCGTCGGCCGGTGTGACGATGGTGACAGCACTGGTGTCGATGGCGACCGGGCGACAGGTGCGTGGCGACGTCGGCATGACCGGTGAGGTCACGCTGAACGGCCGCGTGTTGCCTATCGGCGGGGTCAAGCAGAAGCTGTTGGCGGCGCAACGAGCGGGGCTGTCAACGGTTTTCATCCCGCAGCGCAACGAGCCCGACCTGGACGATGTCCCGGCCGAGGTGCTCGAAGCGCTGGAGGTCAAGCCGATGACCGACGTGGCCGACATCATCGCCCAGGCGCTGGAGCCGGCGGCTGAGGCGGTCACGGTCGCGGCCTGAGCCGCGGCGGCCCGTCTGGTGCGAGCGTGCGGGTTTGCCGGTGACGACACGGAGTGTCGGCCGGCACACCCGCACGCTCGTCGTGCGTCAGACCACGGGCAGTCGTCGGGATGCGCTGACGTCGCGGCTGCGCATGTCCTCCTCGGCGTCGAGCAGCTCGACCGCCCGCAGTGCCAGCCACAGTTCGGCGAGCGAATCGGTCTCTGCCAGATCGAGTTTGGTGATCTCAGCGACCCGCCGCATGCGGTACATCACCGTCTGCCGGTGCACATGCAATGTCTGCGCCGTCTGCTGCCAGGACCGTCGGTTTCGCAGGAATGCGTCGAGGGTTTCGACGAGATCGGTGTTCTGTTCGCGGTCGTAATCCTGCAACGGGCGGAGCACACGGTCGACCAGGGCTTGCGCGTCGCCGACGCTCGACAGTCCCAGCCAAGATGGCCCGCTGCCGTACCGCGACACTGAAACTCCGCGCCGCTGTGCGAGCGAAAAGGCCCATGACGCTTCGCGAATCGACTCCTGCAGCCGGTTGATGGAGCCCAGACGCTGGCTGATCCCGATTCGGGCCGTGGGGCCCAGCGCCCGCGCCAGCACGTCGTCGAACGACGAGTCCTCGGGCACCACGGCGTAGAGAATCCCTTCCCGTGTGGTGCACACGTACGGAATCGAATGGCGCCACAGCGAGTTGTGCACGTGGAGCACCCGGTCGTCGTCGGAGCTGTGCGCGGCGATCAGCACGACCGTCGCGGGATCCAGACCGAGATCGACCAGTTGCCCGGCCGCGGTCGGACCGTCGATGCGGCTCTCCAACAGTCGCTCCAGGAATGCCGAACCCTGGCGCCGACCGTGTTCCAGCATCAACTGCGTCTGCGACAACTCCAGGCTGACGACTGTCGCCGCGTGCTGAAGCTGAATGGGGTCGACGCGCCTGCCCTCGGCAGTGACGGCCACCAGCGCGGCACTTGGATGTCGTTGAATGTCGGTGAGCAAGGCGGTATTCCCGGCGACAGTAGGTAGACCGAAAGCACCCGCGGCAACATTCGTGAGGCCGTCGGACAACGCGACGACCGCCTCCCGCGTGGTGGCGTCCAGCTCGGCCGCTTGCGGAAACCACGGCTCACCGGTGTGTCGATCGCAGACGTGGAGCCGGCAACCCAGTTCGCGTTCCAGCGCGGCGAACAACTCCGCCGACGTGGTGGCGCGCGCGATGTGACGGCGAACCAGGTCGTAGATCCGCACCGTTCGGGTGAGGCGGCTGGATTGGTCGAGCAGCGTGGCTTCGGCGACGGCCCGGGAGATGGCCACGAACGGAAGCGGATAGCGGATGTTCAAAATCGGCAGCCCCAGCCGGTCGCTGGCCGCCATCACGTCGTCACTGAGGTCCGGGCAGTACATCTTTTCGCCGATCGCCAGCCCGGACACGCCGGCCTGGTTCAATCGCTCGACGACAAGCACCTGCTCGACCGATCCTGCGGGAAACGACAACCCGTTGGTCATCAACAGTTCGCCGCCGGTGACCCAGCGCCACAGTTCGGGGAGATCGGACGTGTGTGTCCAGGAGATCTCCCGGCTCAGGCCCGATGCCCCGGCGAGGACCTCCAAGCCCAGGTGGGGTATTTCCGCCAGCTCACCGACTGTGATCGCGATGGCGCCGCCTCCGTTCCGGTTTAGTCGATCGCACAAACCATAGGCGCGCATTTTGCGCATCGTCTACTCGCGGACATGCCGCCCCCGCCGCCATGCTGTGTCTCGGCTCACATCTCCCCCGTTCGAGAGCCCCGTCACGCAGGAGCTTCCATGTCCCAAGCCGGCCACCTCATCGACGATGCGCCGCTCACGTCGTTCCACAAGAAATTGACTCTGTTCTCGTCAGGTGGACCGTTCATCGACGGCTACGCGCTGTCCATCATCGGCGTCGCCCTCATCACGCTCGAACCCGCGATGAACCTGTCGGCCACCGAGATCGGGCTGATCGGCGCCGCCAGCCTCATCGGCATCTTCGTCGGCGGTGGGGTGTTCGGATACGTCACCGACAAGGTCGGTCGCCACCTGATGTACATCGCCGACCTGATCGCGCTCGCCGTGTTCTCCGTCCTCTCGGCGTTCGCCACCGAAGCCTGGCAGCTCATCCTGCTGCGGTTCCTCCTGGGCGTCGCGATCGGCGCCGACTACCCCATCGCCACATCACTGCTGGCCGAATTCCTGCCGAAAAAACAACGCGGCCGACTACTCGGGGCGATGTTCGTGGTCTGGGCCGTGGGTGCCGCGGCCGCCTACGTCGTCGGCTTCCTCCTTCGCGATTACGGGCCCGATGCCTGGCGACTGCTGTTGGCGAGCCCGGCCGTGTTCGCCGTGATCACCCTGTTGGCACGCATGGGAACCCCCGAATCGCCGCGCTGGCTGCTCAGCAAGGGGCGAGTCGCCGAAGCCGACGCCGCGATCAAGCAGGCCTTCGGACCACAGTTCGGCGTTGGCGACCTGGACCATAATGACGGCGAAACCGCCAGGAACACTTCGTTCGCGCAGGTCTTCAAACGGCCGTACCTGAACCGCACCATCTTCGTCGCCGTGTTCTGGACGGCCCAGGTCATCCCGCTCTTCGCGGTCTACACCTTCGCGCCCGACCTGTTGGCGTCCTTCGGCCTCGAGGGCGACGCCAACCTCTACGGCGGATCACTGTTGATCTCACTGCTGTTCGTGGTCGGCGGCATTCCGGGCTTGTACCTCGTCGAGAAAATCGGCCGTCGTGCATTGCTGATCGGATCTTTCGCCGTGATCGCGGTCGCGCTCGCCATACCCGCCCTCATACCGGGGATCCCACCCGTCGCGTTCTTCATCGCGCTGGCCGTGTACGCGGTGGCCTCCGGCGCCTCCAGCTTCCTCGAAATCGTCTACCCCAATGAGCTTTTCCCCACCGAGGTCCGGGCAACCGCGGTCGGCGTGGGCACCGCGGTGAGCCGCATCGGCTCCGCGGGCGGCACGTATCTGATGCCGCTTGCCCTGACCGCACTGGGCGCCGGTGGCGCGCTCGGAGTCGGGGCCGCGGTTACCGCAGTGGGTTTGGTGGTCGCGATCTTCATGGCACCCGAAACCCGCGGCGTCGCACTGACCGAGAGCGCGGCGCCGTCACCATCCGATGCCGGCGAACAACTACCCGCGTCCTGAGCAGTCCCCGCAATCCCGCACTCAACGAAAGACAGGAAACCAGTGAGCATTCGACCGACCGTTCCCACCGTCGACGCACGTACCGGCCTCGTCGGGGCGGTGCCCGCCACCGAGGTACCCCGCTACGCGGGCAAGAGCACCTTCGCCCGCATCGCCGATGTGCACGAGGTGAGCGACTACGACATCGCCATTCTCGGGATCCCGTTCGACGGCGGCACGTCGTACCGACCGGGCGCCAGATTCGGTCCGCTGGCCGTCCGCCAGGCCGCGCGGACCATCCGTCCGGGCTATCACGTCGAACTCGGGGTCGCGCCGCTGCAGACCGTTCAGGTCGTCGACGCGGGCGACATCTCGGTCACGCCGTATGACATCGCTGCCGCGTGCCGGCAGATCCAGGACCACACGGCCGACATCCTCGGTGACGGCGACCGCCGCATCGTCGCAATCGGTGGCGACCACACGATCGCACTGCCGAATTTGCGTGCGCTGCACGCCAAGTACGGGCCGGTGGCCCTCGTGCACTTCGACGCCCACCTCGATACGTGGGACACGTATTTCAACGCCCCGGTCACCCACGGCACGATCTTCCGCCGCGCATTCGAGGAAGGACTGTTGATCGAGGACCACTCGATCCATGTGGGTATCCGCGGGCCGATCTACGACGAACTCGACCTGCGGGATGACGCCGACATGGGATTCAAGATCATCCGGGCCGGCGATCTGGACGTGATCGGTACCGACGCCGCGGTCGACATCGTGCAGCGCCGTGTCGGCGACGTGCCGGTGTACCTCTCAATCGACATCGACGTGCTCGACCCGGCGTTCGCGCCCGGCACCGGCACACCGGAAGCGGGTGGTTTCACCTCGCGCGAACTACTGCGCATGCTACGCAAGCTGAGCGGCCTGAGCATCGTCGGCGCCGATGTCGTCGAGGTCGCGCCGGCCTACGACCACGCCGAGATCACCTCGGTGGCCGCAGCGACCATCGTCTTCGATCTCGTGTCGCTCATGGTCGCCGACCGTACCGCGCAATCGGAAGTGCAGGCGGGCGCCGCGATGGCCCGAGCCTGACCACGGTGGACGCAATCGGATCCGACTGCTAACGTGACGCGCGGCACACTTCGAGTTTCGGAGTGGCTCATAACTCAAAACGCCGTTGAGTCGCGGCGGGAGAGCCCCGCCCCATCCAGTTGGCGGGCGCCGCAGGAGCAAATCCTCCCCAGGAATCTCTCAGGCACCGGTACCGCCGCGACTAGGCACCTCTGGAAAGCAGTCGAACACAACAGGTTCGGCTCACCGAAGGGGCAAGCGGATCGTCGGAGACGGCGGTTCGCGAAAACTCTCAGGTTCAAGCGACAGAGCGGGGAGGCGCCCGCAGCCCGCGCTCCCCTTCGCGCCTGAGATCCTTGAGGTGTTATGTCCCAATCCAGTGATCTGACCGCTCCCAAAGCGGATTCGACTTCTCCCTCAGACGAGCCGCGGCTCGACCGGCAGCTCTCCAACCGGCACATCCAGCTCATCGCCATCGGCGGCGCCATCGGCACCGGCCTGTTCATGGGCTCGGGCAAGACGATCTCGCTCGCCGGCCCGTCGGTGATCTTCGTCTACATGATCATCGGCTTCATGTTGTTCTTCGTGATGCGGGCCATGGGCGAGCTGTTGTTGTCCAACCTGCATTACAAGTCGTTCGCCGACTTCGCGGCCGATCTGCTGGGGCCGTGGGCCGGCTTCTTCACGGGCTGGACGTACTGGTTCTGCTGGATCGTCACCGGTGTGGCCGACGTCGTCGCGATCTCCGGTTACGTGAGCTACTGGTGGGGCGACCTGCCGCTGTGGATACCAGCGCTGGTCACAGTCGGCGTGCTGATCGGGCTGAACCTGCCCACGGTGCGCGCGTTCGGTGAAACCGAGTTCTGGTTCGCACTCATCAAGATCGTCGCGATCGTCGCACTCATCGTCATCGGGCTCGTCATGGTGGCCCGCCACTTCGAGGCGCCCAACGGCGCGGTGGCGAGCTTTGCCAACCTGTGGAATGACGGCGGCTTCTTCCCAACCGGTCCGATGGGATTCGTCGCCGGATTCCAGATCGCGACATTCGCATTCGTCGGTATCGAACTGGTGGGTACGACGGCGGCCGAAGCCAAGAACCCCGAACGCAACCTGCCGAAGGCCATCAACTCGATCCCGGTTCGCGTGATGCTGTTCTACGTCGCCGCGCTCGCGGTGATCATCTCGGTGACGCCGTGGCGCGAAATCAGCCCGGACAACAGCCCATTCGTGGCGATGTTCAGCCTCGCCGGGCTCGGCATCGCGGCATCGGTGGTCAACTTCGTCGTGCTGACCTCGGCAGCGTCGTCGGCCAACTCGGGCATCTACTCAACCTCCCGGATGGTGTACGGGCTGGCCCAGGAAGGTGACGCACCCAGCCGGTTCGGCAAGCTGACGTCACGGCGGGTGCCGGCCAACGCGTTGTTCCTGTCCGGGGTGTTCCTGCTGTCGGGCGTCGTGATGGTGGTGGTCGGCGACTCGATCATCGAGGCATTCACGATCGTGACGACCATTTCGTCGCTGTGCTTCATGTTCGTCTGGTCGATCATCCTCATCAGCTATTTGACCTACCGCAAGCGCAGGCCCGCACTGCACGAGGCGTCGAAGTTCAAGATGCCCGGCGGCATCGTGATGTGTTACGTCGTGCTGGCCTTCTTCGTGTTCCTGGTCTGGGCCTTCACCCAGAAGCAGGACACGCTGCAGGCACTGTTGGTCACGCCGATCTGGTTCATCGTGCTCGGCGTCGCCTGGGCGGTGCTGCGGCGACGTCCGGGGCACCTGGCCCGTGAAGCCAAATTCCGTGCCGATCTCGAAGCGGCAGAACGGGACTGATCGCACCAGCGTCGGAGCGGCGTCCCCACGGCGGGACGCCGCTCCATCCTGCGTGATCGAAAAACGTTGCACGCCAACGTTTTGCATGTTCGCATCGATCATGTAAGGTGTGGTGAACAACTCAATACGCCGTTGACCCGCAGCGGGAGAATCCTCCGTCAGGAGGCGCCGTAGGAGCAACTTCCTCCCCGGGAATCTCTCAGGCTCAATACCGCTGCGTCGAGGCAACTCTGGAGAACAGTGCCCATTTCGGCACTTACCGAAGGTGTACAGCGCAACAGCGCCCAGACTCTCAGGTTTCAGGACAGAGCGGGGAGGTGTCCCAGTTGACGTCCGGTATCCCCGGACGCTACCGAAACCGGAGTCACCTCGTGAACTTCCCCGCGCGCCACATCGGCCCCGACGCCGACGAAACAGCTCACATGCTGCGCAGCCTGGGCTACCGCGATCTCGATCAGCTCATCGATGCCGCGGTGCCCGACCAGATCCGCATCACCGAACCGCTCGATTTGCCGGCCGCCCGCGATGAGGACCGCGTGCTGAGCGACCTGCGTGCGCTGTCCGAACGCAATCAGCCCCACGTGCAGATGATCGGCCTGGGCTACTACGACACCGTCACACCGGCCGTCCTGCGCCGCAACATGCTCGAATCGCCGGCCTGGTACACCGCATACACGCCGTATCAGCCGGAGATCTCCCAGGGCCGGCTCGAGGCGCTGCTGACGTTCCAGACGATGATCCAGGACCTCACCGCACTGCCGATCGCAGGCGCATCCCTGCTCGACGAGGCCACCGCGGCGATGGAAGCGGTGCTGCTCATGCGGCGCGCCAACAAGACGAAGTCCAGCCGCGTCATCCTCGATGCCGAGTGCCTGCCGCAGACGATCGCCCTCGTGCGCGGCCGGGCCCGAGCGGTGGGCATCGACGTCGACGTCGTCGAACTGTCGGACGGCCTACCCGAAGGTGACGCGTTCGGTGTGGTGCTGCAGGCCCCGGGGGCCAGCGGCGTGGTGCGCGACCTGGCGGAGCTGATCGCTGACGCCGCCGCCCGCGGAATGCTGACAACCGTTGCCGCCGATCTGCTTTCGCTGACGCTGCTGCGCGCCCCCGGTGAGCTGGGCGCCGACATCGCCGTCGGGTCGGCACAGCGGTTCGGCGTGCCCCTGTTCTTCGGCGGTCCGCACGCCGGTTACCTGTCGGTGCGCGCCGGGCTCGAACGCATGCTGCCCGGCCGCCTGGTCGGGGTTTCCCTGGACAGGTCGGGCGCCGCAGCTTATCGTCTGGCGCTGCAGACCCGCGAGCAGCACATCCGCCGCGACAAGGCCACCAGCAACATCTGCACGGCACAGGCACTGCTGGCCAACGTCGCCGCGATGTACGCGGCCTATCACGGCCCCGACGGCCTGCGCGCCATCGCGACTCGCGTCCACCGGCACGCCGGCGCCATCGCGTCCGGTCTGCGCGCGGCCGGGCACCACGTCGTCCATGAGCGGTTCTTCGACACGGTTCTGGCGCACACCCCCGGCGCGGCACAACGATTCGTCGCCGCCGCCGAGGCCGACGGCATCAACCTCAGGCTCGTCGACGCCGACCATGTAGGCATCGCGTGCGACGAACGAACGACCGACGACATCGTGACCCGGGTGCTCGCGGTGTTCGACGCAACCCGCCAGCCCGCCGTAACCACCGGATTTCCAACGGAACTCGTGCGCACCTCGACCTACCTCGACCACCCGGTGTTCCACGAGCACCGGTCGGAGACGGCGATGCTGCGCTTCCTGCGCGAACTCTCCGACAAGGATCTCGCTCTCGACCGCAGCATGATTCCGCTCGGTTCGTGCACGATGAAGCTCAACTCGGCCGTCGAGATGGAGCCGATCAGCTGGCCCGGATTCGCCGGTATCCACCCATACGCACCGGCCGGGCAGACCGAGGGATACCTGGCGCTGATCGCCGACCTGGAGTGCTGGCTCGCCGAAATCACCGGTTATGACCGGGTTTCGCTGCAGCCCAATGCCGGATCCCAGGGCGAGCTGGCCGGGCTGCTGGCCATCAAGGCCTATCACTGCTCGCGCGGCGAATCCCACCGCGATGTCTGCCTGATCCCCCAATCCGCACACGGCACCAACGCCGCGTCGGCGGTACTCGCCGGCATGCGGGTGGTGGTCGTCGGGACGGCGGCCAACGGCAACATCGACATCGCCGACCTGCGGGCCAAACTCACCGCCCATGACGGCTCGGTCGGCGCCATCATGCTCACCTACCCGTCCACCCACGGCGTGTACGAGAACGACATCACGACGGTGTGCGATCTGGTCCACGCGGCGGGCGGCCAGGTGTATGTCGACGGAGCCAACCTCAACGCCCTGGTGGGCCTCGCCAAACCGGGCCGCTTCGGTGGCGACGTGTCACACCTGAACCTGCACAAGACATTCTGTATCCCGCACGGCGGCGGAGGCCCGGGCGTCGGCCCGGTAGCCGTGCGGGCCCACCTGGCGCCGTTCCTGCCGGGCGATCCCCTGTCCGACGATGGACCGCCACCCGTCTCGGCCGCGAACTACGGTTCGGCGGGCATTCTTCCGATCACCTGGGCCTACCTGGCGCTCATGGGCCCCGACGGCCTCACCGCTGCAACGAAATTCGCGGTGCTGGCCGCCAACTACCTCGCCGATGCGCTTACCGAGCACTACCCGGTGCTCTACACCGGTCCCGCCGGGCTCGTCGCGCACGAGTGCATCCTCGACCTGCGCGCGCTCACCAAGACCACGGGAGTGACCGCCGAGGACGTCGCAAAGCGCTTGATCGACTACGGTTTCCACGCGCCGACGTTGTCGTTCCCGGTGAACGGCACACTCATGGTCGAACCCACCGAGTCGGAGAACCTCGCCGAACTGGACCGGTTCATCGAAGCGATGATCGCGATCCGCCGCGAGATCGACCAGGTCGGCTCGGGGGTCTGGCCGCTGGAGCAGAGCCCGTTGCGACAGGCACCACACACCGCCGAACACGTGACCGCACCCGACTGGGATCTGCCCTACGACAGGCAGTACGCGGTGTACCCGGTCGATGCGTTGCGCCGCAACAAGTATTGGCCGCCGGTGCGCCGCATCGACGGTGTGCACGGGGACCGCAACCTGGTGTGTTCGTGCCCGGCACCGGAAGCCTTCGAGATCACCGACGCCCCCGCCGTATCCGACCGTGAGGACGTGTTCGCATGACCAGTACCGCACCAACCACCACGTCGCCGTTGCTCGGCGAGCACCGCGAGCTCGGCGCGACGTTCACCGATTTCGCGGGCTGGCAGATGCCGCTGAAGTACGGCAGCGAACTCACCGAGCACCATGCGGTCCGCCGCACCGCCGGTTTGTTCGACCTGTCGCACATGGGCGAGATCGAGATCAGCGGTCCGCAGGCCGGTGCGGCACTCGACTTCGCGCTCGTCGGCGAGCTGTCCAAGATCGCGGTCGGCCGTGCCAAGTACTCGCTGATGTGCGACGCCGACGGCGGCGTGATCGACGACCTGGTGGTGTACCGACTGGCCCTCGAGCATTTCCTGGTCGCCGCCAACGCGGCCAACGCGCCGACCGTCGCCGACGAATTTGCTTCGCGTACAATGGGTTTCGAGGCCATCGTGACGGATGTGTCCGGCGACACCGCGCTGATCGCGGTCCAGGGTCCTGCCTCGGCGTCGATCGTGCAGGCACTGGCGCCCCAGCACCAGGCCGAGGCCATTGCCGCGCTCAAGTACTACGCGGTGACCACCGCCGAGGTGGCTGGTCTAGAGGTACTGCTGGCCCGGACCGGCTACACCGGCGAGGACGGTTTCGAACTGTACGTGCCCGCCGAGCAAGCTGTGGCGCTGTGGCGGGCCTTGGCCGACGCGACCGCGGGCATAAATGGGAGCCCGGCCGGCCTGGCCTGCCGCGACACCCTGCGCCTGGAAGCCGGCATGGCGCTGTACGGGCACGAATTGACCTTGGCGACCAACCCGTACGAGGCGGGCCTGGGCAAGGTGGTGCGGTTGACCAAGGACTTCGTCGGCCGCGATGCGCTGCAACGTCTTTCCGAGCAGCCCCTGAAGCGGACCCTGGTCGGGCTCAAAGGCGCCGGGCGGCGGGCCGCGCGCGCCGGGTATTCCCTGCACCAGGCCGACAACGCCGAGCCGGTCGGCGTGGTGACCTCGGGTGCGCTCTCCCCCACCCTCGGATACCCGATCGCCCTGGCCTACCTCGACGTCGGCCTCGCCGAACCCGGAACCGCGCTCACCGTCGACGTACGCGGCAAACGGGAACCGTTCGAGGTCACCTCATCCCCCTTCTACCGCCGCTAGCCGAGAGGAAAACCGATGTCTGCCACCCCGATTCCCGACGACCGCAGCTACACCGAGGAACACGAATGGGTGCTCATCGCGCCAGGGGCCGACCTGCCCGACGAGCCGGTGCGGATCGGTATCACCGCCGTCGCCGCGCAGGCCCTCGGTGATCTCGTGTACCTCGACCTGCCCGAGGTGGGTGCGACCGTGACGGCCGGTGAAGTCTGCGGCGAGGTCGAATCCACCAAGACGGTGTCCGAGCTCTACCCACCGGTCAGCGGTGAGGTCACCGAGGTGAACACCGCCGCCGTCGACGACCCGAGCCTGGTGACGTCCGATCCCTACGGCCAGGGCTGGCTGTTCGCGGTCGCGCCCACCGACACGGCCGTGCTTCTCACCGCCGCCGAATACGCTGACAAGAACGGAGTTCCGGCATGAGCGTGCTCAACGACACCCTGGTCGAATTCGATCCCGAGATCGCTGAAGCGATCGACCTCGAACTGCAGCGCCAGCGCGTCGGCCTCGAGATGATCGCCTCGGAGAACCATGCCCCACTCGCGGTGATGCAGGCGCAGGGTTCGGTGCTCACCAACAAGTACGCCGAGGGATATCCGGGGCGCCGCTACTACGGTGGATGCGAGCACATCGACGTCATCGAACGGCTCGCCATCGGCCGCGTCAAGGAATTGTTCGGCGCCGAGTTCGCCAACGTCCAACCGCATTCGGGCGCACAGGCCAACGCGGCCGTGATGCATGCGCTGATCAAGCCGGGCGACACCATCCTCGGGCTGTCACTGGACTGCGGCGGCCACCTCACCCACGGCATGCGGCTCAATTTCTCGGGCAAGCTCTACAACGTCGCGGCCTACGGAGTCTCCCCATCCGACTACCTCATCGACATGGACGAGGTCGCCAGGATCGCGCGGGAATGCAAGCCGCAGTTGATCATCGGCGGTTGGTCGGCCTATCCACGCCAGCTCGACTTCGCGCGCTTCCGAGAGATCGCCGACGAGGTCGGCGCCTACCTCATGGTCGACATGGCCCACTTCGCCGGTTTGGTGGCGGCGGGCCTATACCCCTCCCCGGTGCCCCACGCGCACGTCGTCACCTCGACGACCCACAAGACACTCGGCGGTCCCCGCGGCGGGATCATCCTCACCAACGAGGCCGAGCTGGCCAAGAAGCTCAACTCGGCGGTGTTCCCCGGCCAGCAGGGCGGCCCGCTCGAACACGTCATCGCCGCCAAGGCCGTCGGCTTCAAGATGGCCGCGCAGCCGGAGTTCGGCCAACGCCAGCAGCGTGTCCTGCGCGGTGCGCGGATCCTCGCCGACCGGCTGAGCCAGCCGGATGCAAAAGAGGCCGGCATCACCGTGCTGACCGGCGGCACCGACGTGCACCTCGTGCTGGTCGATCTGCGGGACGCGGCGATCGACGGCCGGCAAGCCGAGGACCGGCTCGACGCGATCGGTATCACCGTCAACCGCAACGCCGTGCCGTTCGATCCGCGGCCGCCGATGGTCACATCGGGCTTGCGGATCGGCACGCCCGCACTGGCGGCCCGCGGCTTCGGCGATGACGACTTCGGCCGTGTCGCCGACCTTATCGTCCGCGCTTTGGTCGCGGCACCGGACGCCGACGTCAGCGACCTGGCCGACCAGGTCCGCGCGCTCGCCGACAAGTACCCGCTCTACCCAGGACTGTAAGCATGACCATCAGCGTGTTCGAGCTCTTCTCGGTCGGCATCGGGCCGTCGAGCTCGCACACCGTCGGACCGATGCGGGCAGCCGCGCGATTCGCCGAGGATCTCAGCAGGGACGGGCTGCTCGGCGAGGTGGCCGCTGTCGATGTCGATCTGTACGGTTCGCTCGCGGCCACCGGGGGCGGCCACGGCACGATGCCGGCGATCCTGCTGGGTCTCGAGGGGTACCAGCCGGAGACGATCGAGACCGACGAGATGGAACGTCGCCTGCGGGAACTGCGCACCAGTAGGCGCATCAACCTGGGCGGACGCGTGCCGATTGCGTTGGCCGAAGACGACATCCGGCTGCATCCGCACACCGTGCTGCCGCGCCACCCGAACGGGATGACCATCACGGCGTGCGACGGAAGCGGGCACCAGGTGCGGTCGGAGACGTACTTCTCGGTGGGCGGCGGATTCGTGGTCAGCGAATCCGAGCCCGAGCAGAACCGAAGTGCGTCGCACAACGCATGGTCGTTCGGCTCGGCCGCCGAACTGCTCGACCTGGCCGACCGGCACGGCCTGCCGATCAGTGCCGTGATGCTCAATCACGAGATGGTGACACGGCCACAGCAGGAGATCCGCGAACGGCTGCTGCACATCCGCGACGTCATGACGGCCTGCCAGCGTCGCGGTATCACGCGTGACGGCGACCTGCCCGGCAACCTGCGGGTGCGCCGCCGCGCCCGCGACTGGTACGAGCGACTCGACGCCGAAGACCCGAACCGGGACCCGGCGTTCGCCGAGGACTGGGTCAACCTCGTGGCGCTCGCGGTCAACGAGGAAAATGCCTCGGGCGGAAGGATTGTCACCGCACCGACCAACGGCGCCGCCGGCATCATCCCCGCGGTGCTGCACTATGCGCTGCACTACACCGCGGCAGGCAAGTCCGATCCGGACGACACGGCAGTACGTTTCCTGCTCACCGCCGGGGCCATCGGCTCGCTCTACAAGGAGCGCGCGTCGATCTCCGGCGCCGAGGTCGGCTGTCAGGGCGAGGTCGGCTCGGCCGCGTCCATGGCCGCCGCCGGACTGGCCGAAATCCTCGGTGGCACACCGCAACAGGTCGAGAACGCCGCCGAGATCGCGATGGAACACAGCCTGGGCTTGACCTGCGACCCGATCGGCGGGCTCGTACAGATCCCGTGCATCGAGCGCAACGCCATCTCGGCGGGCAAGGCCATCAACGCCGCGCGCATGGCGCTGCGCGGCGACGGGACACACCGGGTGACGCTCGACCAGGTGATCGAAACCATGCGCTGCACCGGGCTGGACATGAGCGCCAAGTACAAGGAGACCTCGACCGGTGGCCTCGCCGTCAACGTGTCGGTGAACCTTGTCGAGTGCTGAATCAGATTGAGGGAGAATAGAAGTGAGCAATGAGACCGGTACCGCGCGT
>NZ_JBONDW010000018.1:0-167538 GCF_054919535.1 Mycobacterium venezuelense | reverse complement strand
GACCGATGACCGTCATTCCACCGCGCCGGCCAGCTCTACGCCCAAGCCCAGAAGGAGATTTCATGACAAGCACCTCGGCAGACGTCGTCGTTCTCGGTGGAGGACCGGGCGGCTACGCCACCGCACTGCGTAGCGCCCAGCTGGGTCTGTCGGTGATCCTCATCGAGGAGGGCGGCGTCGGCGGCACGTGCCTGCACCGTGGCTGCATCCCAACCAAAGCCCTGCTACACGCGGCCGAGATCGCCGACAACGCCAGAGCGGCAGCACAATTCGGCGTGAATGCCGCATTTGACGGCGTCGACCCGGAGCGGCTGCACGCGTACAAGGACAGCGTGGTCACGCGCCTGCACAAGGGCCTGCAGGCCTTGCTGCCCGCACAAGGCGTCACGGTGCTCACCGGCCGCGGCCGCCTCACCGGCCCGAACACCGTCGACGTCAGCGGCCAGACGGTCACCGGAAGCGCGATCGTGCTCGCGACCGGTTCCGCACCGAAACCGCTGCCCGGCATCGAGATCGGCGAGCGGGTGATCACCAGCGACCAGGCACTCGAGTTGCAGTCGATCCCGCAGCGTGCCGTGATCCTCGGCGGCGGCGTCATCGGCGTCGAATTCGCCAGTCTGTGGGCATCGTTCGGCACCGCGGTCACCGTCGTCGAAGCCGAAACCCGACTGGTCCCGCACGAGGACGAGACCGTCTCCAAACATCTCGAACGCGCCTTCCGTCGCCGCAAGATCACTGCCAAGACCGGCGCTCGTGTCACCGGCGTCGAGCAGTCCGGCGGCGGCGTGGCGGTCGCACTCGAGGGCGGCGCCGTGCTCGAGGCCGACGTGCTACTGGTCGCTGTGGGCCGCGTACCCCGCACCGAGGGGCTGAATGAAGCCGGCATCGCGCTGGACCGCGGGTTCGTCGTGACCGACGACCGGCTGCGCACGACGGTGCCCACCGTGTACGCCGTCGGTGACATCGTGGCGGGCATCCAACTCGCGCACCGCGCATTCCAGCAGGGCATCTTCGTCGCCGAAGAACTCGCGCAGCGCAATCCGGACCCGATCGACGAGACCGGCATCCCGCGCGTCACCTACTCCCGACCCGAAATCGCGTCGGTCGGCCTCACCGAGGCTGACGCGCGCGTCCGGTTCGGCGACAAAGTCGAGACAGCCAGTCACGACCTCGCGGGCAACGGCAAGAGCCAGATCCTCAAGACATCCGGCACGGTGAAGCTCGTGCTCGCACCGTCGGGCGCGGTGGTGGGCATCCATCTGGTCGGCGAACGCGTCGGTGAACTGATCGGCGAAGCGCAGCTGATCTACAACCTGCAGATCAAGCCAGGCGAGGCGGCGAGGTTCGTGCACGCCCACCCGACGCAGAACGAGGCGCTCGGTGAGGCACTGATGGCCGCTGCGGGAATGCCGCTGCACGGGCACGGCTGACCGCCTACATTTGGGCGGCATGATCGATTTCTCGGATCTCAAACGCCGCATCGTGCACGCCACGCAGCGCCGAGTCGTCAACCCCGTCGGCCGCCAGCTACCGATCACCATGCTTGAGACCATCGGCCGCAAGTCCGGTCAACCTCGGCACACCGCGGTCGGCGGCCGGGTGATCGACAACCAGTTCTGGATGGTGTCCGAGCACGGCGACCGCTCGCACTACGTGCTCAACATCAAGGCGAATCCCGCTGTGCGCGTGCGCGTCAACGGCAAGTGGCGCACCGGTGTCGCCCATCTGCTTCCTGACGACGACGCGGTGGCTCGGCTGAAGAAGCTACCGGCGCTCAACAGTGCGGTGGTCCGGGCCATGGGCAGCGACCTGCTGACCATCCGCGTCGACCTCGACTGACATGGCCTTCGATCCCCAACTCACCGACCGCATACGGGAATTGGTCGCCACCGAACGCGGCGTCGACGAGAAGCGGATGTTCGGCGGCCTCGCGTTTCTGATCAACGGCAACATGTCGGTGGCCGCCATCCGTGAGGGTGGCCTGATGGTGCGGGTGCCGATCGAGGAGTCCGCACAACTGCTGCGCCGGGACCATGTCGAGCCGATGGTCATGGCGGGCCGAGAAATGCGCGGCTGGCTGCGCGTGCATCCCGACGGCCTGAAGACCAAGCGCCAACTGCAGGGTTGGGTCACGCGTGGCGTCGGTTTCGCCAAGAGCCTTCCGCCCAAGTGAGGATGTTTCCACCGCCGGGCGGCCGGGTAGGCGCAGAGACATGTCGACCACGCAGCGGGACCTGGTTCGCCGGCTGCTGAACACTGCCGGGAACACCTACGCCGAGCAGGCAGGTATCCGGATGGCCGACAAGCCGATGCCGCTGTTCGAACTGCTGGTGTTGTGCATGCTCGCCAGCAAACCGATCGACGCAGGCATCGCCACCCAGGCCGGCCGCGAATTGTTCCGCAGCGGGCTGCGCACACCCCACGCCGTGCTGGCTGCCGAGCGACACGACATGATCCGGGCGTTCGGCCGCGCGCACTACGTCCGCTACGACGAGAGCTCGGCTACTCGACTGACCGACATCGCCACGACGGTCGATGATCGCTACCACGGTGATTTGCGGCGGCTCGCCGAGGCGGCTGACCGCGATACCGCCGCCGCGAGGCGGTTGTTGAAAGAGTTCAAGGGAATCGGTGACACCGGCGCCGACATCTTCCTGCGTGAAGTACAGGACACCTGGACGTGGGTGCGGCCGTTCTTCGACGACCGTGCGTTCGGCGCTGCACGCGACCTCGGTTTGCCCGGCGACCCGGCCGCGTTGGAACGGCTGGCAGCGGGCAGGACAGCGCAGTTGGCCGCGGCGCTGGTACGGACGTCACTGGATGACGATCTGCGCGCCGAACTGATGCGACCACCCGCCCACGTCACCGCCTGAGTTCGGCGCAATCTCATCCGTTTACCACCACCCTGACAGAATCGTCATTAACATAGGGACGCCTGGCAACGAAGGGTGGCACTGGTAGATGCTGACCGCAGTACGAAAAATCCTCAGCTTCCAGATGACGATCGCCGAATGGATCGGGACGGCGATCATCCTGGCGGTCCCCTATCTGATCATCGGGATGGTCTGGTCGCTGACCCACACCGAACATTTGCGCGGGATGGGCCGGGTCGACGCCGTCGTGTCGTTCCTCGGCTCGATCGTGTCGTGGCCGGTACTGCTGTTCAGCAACGTGTGCATGAGCTGACGGGACGCGACGCACATGTCGGTCGGGGACACCACACACACCAACCGGATTACGGTCAGCAGACGCACGGCTCGTTGGGATGACGGCCCGGTCACCATTGCTGACGCCATGGATTTCTGGGCTTTCGCAGCCGGGGCCGCGAATGTCATCATGCAGCTGGCCCGCCCCGGCGTCGGGTACGGCGTCGTCGAGAGCAAAGTCGACTCCGGCAATCTGCTCAAGCACCCGTGGAAGCGGGCCCGCACGACATTCCAGTACCTCGCCGTGGCCATCCTCGGTCGCCCCGAAGACCGGGTCGCCTTCCGGGAGGCCGTCGACGTGGCACACCGCCAGGTCAGGTCCGGGCCGGCAAGCCCCGTGCGGTACAACGCGTTTGACCGCGACCTGCAGATGTGGGTGGCGGCCTGCCTGTTCGTCGGGTTGGAGGACACGTACCAACTGCTGCGCGGTCAGATGACGGCCGAACAGGCCGAGCAGTTCTACGCGTCGGCCGCCACGCTCGGCACCACGTTGCAGGTCAGCGCCGAGCAGTGGCCCGCGACCCGGGCCGAGTTCGACACGTACTGGGACACCGCATGTGAGCAGGTCGCCGTCGACGAGGTGGTCGCGCGGTACCTGCGCGATCTGGTGAACCTGAAGATGATCAACCCCCTGTTGCGCTTGCCGTTCCGGCCGCTGCTGAAATTCCTCACGGCGGGCTTTCTGGCCCCGGTTTTCCGCGACGCGTTGGGCCTGGGCTGGGGCCGCGGTCGGCAACGGCTCTTCGAATGGCTGTTCCTGCTGGTCGCGTTCGGCAACCGGTTCCTGCCGATCTTCATCCGGCAGGGCGGCAGCTTCCTGCTCCTGGCCGACGTGCGCCGCCGGGTACGCACCGGCCGGCCGCTGATTTGAACGACTTTCGCAACATGCGACGGATCCTGAGCCGCAAGGTCAGCCTGGAGCAGCCGACCGTGACCGAAGCCGCGCCGCGACCGCCGCGATATACAGCCACAACACCGTGCCGACGACCCACGTCGGCATGTAGTTGAACGTCGTTGTCTCGGCACCGGAATTCAGCCCCAGGTAGACGACGACCCCGAACACTGCCAAGCCCACCGCCGCCGATACCAGCGCCCAGAGCCGGTCCGCGGCATGCGCAAAATAGCGGGCGAACGCGATACACCCGCACGTGATGGCCAGAAAGCCGATCAGACCGGCGATGCCGTGCACTTTCGCCGGCACGCTGAGCTCATCGGCTCCCGGGTAGCCGTCCGGCGCTCCTGGCGGGAACCCGAAGCCGGGATCGGCCGGATTGAGGCCGACCACGACGCTGCCCAGCAGGCCGTAGACGGCCACGCATACCGCGGCGGATGTCCCGCCCGGCGCCCCTGCCGTCCCTCGCTTGACACCGACGGCGAAAGCCACCATCAGCAAGCCGTAGACGATGAAGTCGGCCGTCTGCACCCAGCCCAAATCACCAAGGGCGAGCATCGAATTGCCGTGCCGGGTGACGTCGAAGCCGGGCCTGGTGAACGCGAGCGTCAGGGAGACCACGGTGATCAGCAGGCCACCCACGATGCCCGCGGTCAGCAAGCCCGCCGTCACGGGGTCTCGGCGCCGATGCGCACCTGTGGTCACGAATTCTGGACGCTACCGCGATCAGGGCACGCGCAGTTGACTAGGGTCAGGCGCCGTGAAGGCTTGCATGGCGATGCGAACGGCGGTCCTCGTCTCGGCGACGGTAACCCTCGCCGGGTGTACCTCCGGAACCGTCGTCAACACCGGCGACACTCCCCAGCAGACCGCGCCGTCCACGACCGCGCCGGTTCCTCAGTTCGGCACCGCGAACCTGGTGAACGCGGCCGACTATGCGTCCCCGGTGGACGGCCGCACCGCGTACTACTTCAGCACCCCGAGCGGACGATGGCTGTGCGCGATCCTGCCCCGTGACCGCGCCGGTTGCGAATCGGCGAACGGATTGGACTCCCGTATCGGCATCACCGGGGCACCGGATGTCCTCGTCGACGGCGAGCCCACCACCCCCAACGCGATCGTGGTGGACCGCGATCACGACGCCGCGTTCGTGGTGCTACAGGAAACGCAGTTCTCGTTGGACACCGCCGCGGTACTGCCGTTCGGCAAAGTGCTTGCGGTGGCCGGTTTTCGGTGCAATGTGCAGGAGGAGACCGGGGTGTCGTGCGTGCGCGAACTCACCGGCAAAGGTTTCACCTTCTCCGGCGACGGTTACACCCTGCAGTACACCGACGTCCCTTAGCGAGGCTCATGATCCGGATCGGCACATCGGGGTGGTCGTATGACCACTGGAACGGCGTGCTCTATCCGCCCGGCACGCCGACCGCCAAGCGGCTCGACCGCTATACCGAAGCCTTTGACACCGTCGAACTGAACGCAAGCTTCTATCGCTGGCCCAAGGACACCACGTTCGCCGGCTGGAGGCAGCGGCTACCAGCCGGTTTCACGATGTCGGTCAAGGCGCATCGGGGTTTGACGCACTACCGCCGGCTACGCTCGCCGGAGCCGTGGATCGAACGGTTCGAGCGCTGCTGGACCGAACTCGGTGACCGCGGCGAAGCTCTGCTGGTCCAACTCCATCCCGCGATCGAACGCGACGACGATCTGCTCACCGGCTTTCTGACGGCGATGCCCGATCGCATCCCGGTGGCGATGGAGCTGCGGCACCGATCCTGGCACGACCCCGCCGTGTACGAACTGCTGCGCACACACCGGGCCGCCTACGTCGTGATGAGCGGGCCGGGACTGGTGTGCGACCCCGTGGCCACGAGCGACCTGGTGTACGTCCGTCTGCACGGACCGGAGCAGGCCGCGATGTATGCCGGTTCCTATCCGGACGACCAATTGCACTGGTGGGCCGATACGATCGGGCAGTGGGATGCCGACGGCCATCGCGTCGTCGTGTACTTCAACAACGACCTCGGCGGTCACGCCGTGCGCAACGCCGGAAAGCTCAAGGAGTTGTTGGCGCGCGAGTAGGCTGAGTCGGCATGACAACATCGTCCACATTCGCGATCATCGGTGGCGGCCTCGCCGGCGCCAAGGCTGCTGAAGCGCTGCGGGACAACGACTTTGACGGTCATGTCGTGTTGTTCGCCGCGGAGGACAAGTTGCCCTACGAGCGGCCGCCGCTGTCCAAGGAGTATCTGGCGGGCAAGAAATCCCTGGAGGATTTCACCGTAGATTCCGCGGCGTGGTACCGCGACCACCAGGTGGACCTCCGGCTGGGCACCGAGGTCACGGCCGTCAACCCCGCCGACCACACCATCACCCTGCTCGACGACACCACGATGAGCTACGACAAGTTGCTGCTCGCCACCGGGTCGGCGTCGAAACGCCCGCCCATACCCGGCACGGACGCGGCCGGCGTGCACTATCTGCGCACGATCGACGATGCCGCCGCCTTGAATTCCGCGCTGTCGGAGGGTTCTTCGTTGGCCGTCGTCGGCGCCGGCTGGATCGGCATGGAAGTCGCGGCCAGCGCCCGTCAGCGCGGCGTGAACGTGACGGTCGTCGAAACCGCTAGGCTGCCCCTGCTCGGCGCGCTCGGTGCCGAAGTGGGCGCGATCTTCGCGCGCCTGCACCGCGACCACGGCGTCGACTTGCGCCTGGAGCAGACCGTACAAGAGGTCACGACCGAAGGTGGCACCGCGACCGGGCTGCGACTCGGGGACGGATCCACCGTCGCGACCGACGCCGTGTTGATCGCGGTGGGCGCGGCGCCCAACATCGGCCTGGCCGAACGCGCCGGGCTTGCCACCGGCGACGGTGGCGTACTCGTCGACGCCGCATTGCGCACGAGCGATCCTGACATCTATGCGGTCGGTGACATCGCCGCCGCACACAACCCCCTGTTCGGCGTGCGTATCCGCACCGAACACTGGGCGAACGCCCTCAAGCAGCCGGCCGTGGCCGCCGCCGGGATGCTCGGCAGGACGGCCCAATATGACGAGCTGCCGTATTTCTTCACCGACCAGTACGACCTCGGCATGGAGTACGTCGGCCACGCGCCCCGTTATGAGCGTGTCGTGTTCCGCGGCGACGTGGACGGTCGCGAATTCGTCGCGTTCTGGCTCGACGCCGACAACCGCGTGCTCGCCGGGATGAACGTCAACGTGTGGGATGTGCTCGACGACGTCAAAGCCCTGATCCGCTCGCGTGTCGCGGTCGACCCCGAGCGCCTGGCCGACACCGGCAGGCCGCTCAACGCCGGGTAGCTGTGCGGGCAAAACGCATCCGCCGCGAATGCGGGTGCGGTTCAACAATATTGTCGTCACCGTAGCGGTCGGCTGTAACGTGCAGGAGGCGCCGTGGCGCGGCGTGCGGAGCTGAGTCGCGCCAGAATGAGCCGACAGTCAGGAAGGTGAGTCTGCAGTGAACGTTGCCCCCGACGAACTGACCGGCACCGAACAGGCGGTTCTCCTGGTGCTGATGGCCGAGTCGCGTCCGGTTCCCAATCCGGACCTGGAGCGCCTGGGCCCCAAACTCGACAAGCCGGGTCGAGTGCGGCTCAACGAGTTGGGGTTGATCGAGACGACGACCGGCCGGCCCCTCGTCCATGAATTGACCGACTCCGGCTGGGCACTGTGCCGGGAACTGTTCGGCTCCCCCACCCCGGCGCGGTCCACCGGCCAAGGCAGGGCGCTTTACACCGTGCTCGGTGCCCTCGGCCGCTACTTTGACCGAGCCGACCTCGCGCCTGCCGATGTGTTCCTGCCGCAGGCGCCGCCCGAGGATCAGTTGCGGACCGCCTACACCCGGCTCGCCGCCCGTCCCGGCGGCTGGGTGAGCCTGGTCCGGCTGCGCGAGGCAGTACCGGAGCTGGCCCGCGACGCGGTCGACGCGGCGCTGGTCAATCTGTACCAGCAGCCCGGCGTCAGTCTCATACCCGAGGAGAACCAGAAGGTGCTGACCGCTGCCGACCGAGCCGCCGCGATACAGATAGGCGACCAGAACAAACATCTGATGGCGATCGAGTCCTGATGGAACTACAGGAACGCGAAGCGCTCAGCGCGCTGCGACTCACGTGGGCGCCGACCGCCGACGATCTGTGGCATTCCCAGGGCGCCCTGCACGTCGGCGGGCTGCACGACCGGCCGATGGCCGATGTCATGGCCGCATTCGGCGATGCCGCACGCGACGCCGATTCCAGCCCGCTCGGCGTCGTCGTACGCGGACCCGCCGGCTCGGGCAAGACCCACCTGCTCGGCCAGGTACGCGAACAGGTACAAACGGCAGGCGGATTCTTCTTCCTGGTGGAGCTTCTCGACGCGGCCAGCTTCTGGCAGTCGGCGCGGGCCGGAATTCTCGAAAGCCTCGGCCGCCCCGGATCCGAGCGCGAAACCCAGCTCAAGGACCTGCTGTGGGAGCTGTCCTCGATTGCCCACATCTCCCGGGCCAACCGCAGGGCGGTCATCGGCGACGACGAGCTGACGCCCGACGTGCTCACCGACTTCGTCAACGCACTGCACAAGGCGCGTCGGCAGACCGTCAAGCGGGCCCACCACACGCTGCGCGCGATGGTGCTGCTTGCGGCAACCGATCTCGAACTGCAGGACATCGGCGAGGCTCATCTCATCGGGAACGTGAATGCCAACGACGACTTCGGCCGCGGCGAACGCGACGTGTGGGGCCTGCCTGCGCCGACCCTGACTCCGCAGGAATCGGTACGCGACATCTCCCGGCTGATCGCCCTCGCGGGACCTGCCGTCCTGGCGCTCGACCAGATCGACACGCTGTTGGCACAGTCACCCGAACGCACCGACAACGCCGGCGACCAGCCGGACGCCGACAGCCGCGATCTCGAGCACGTCGCACACGGGCTGATGTCGGTGCGGCAGACGATGCGCCGCACCGTCCCGGTGGTCGCCTGCCTGCCCGCTGCGTGGGAGGCCATCCAGGACCGGGCGACCGCCACGGTTCAGGACCGGTTCCGCACCACGGGGCTGTTGCAGGGTTTGCCGACCCCTGATGTCGGCCGCGCGATCCTGGAACGGCGGTTCACCGCCAGCTACAGCGCCGTGGGATTCTCCGCGCCGTACCCCAGTTGGCCGATCCTGCCGTCGGCCTTCGATGAGGCGACGCAATACACGCCGCGGCAGTTGCTCAAGCGAGCGGACGCACACGTGCGCCGCTGCCTTGAGCGCGACACCGTCGAGGAGCTGGCGCGGCTGACGGGTGAGGTCGCCGAACCGCATGAACGGAACGCCGGTGACGCGCCGCGCGGCGACACCGGCGAGCTCGACCGCCGGTTCGCCGAATACCGTCGGCGCGCGGTTCCTGCCGCGGCACTCGATCCCGACGGTGAAGACACCACGATGCCCGGCCTGCTGTCGGCGGCGCTGGAGGCCTGGATCACCGAACTCGGCGAAGCTGAGCAGGCATTCCGCCCCGACCCACCGCCCGGCCAGCGCGTGGTGCTGCACGCCCGGCTCCGGCAGAGCCTCGACGCCGCCACCGACGACGAGCGCCACTGGGCGTTTCGCGCCGTTTCCTCGGGCAACGCCGTCGCTGTCCAGAACCGTATCCGGAAGGCTTGGGAGGCAACCGGTTCCAACCCGGACCGGCGCAGACTGTTCCTGCTGCGCAACAACCCGTGGCCCAAGGGCGCCAAGACGGCCGCGATGATCGCCGAGTTCGAGGCGGCGGGCGGACGCGTGCTGCAGATGAGCGACGACGACCTGCGCACGATGACGGCGCTGCGCGACCTGATCGCCGACAACCATCCCGACCTGCCCGAGTGGTTGCGAAAACGCAGGCCCGGCCACGGGATCGCGCTGCTTCGCGCCGCGCTCGGCGACGTCGCGGGCGACGAGGCGCCGCCGATGCCCGAAGTCGTCGACGAGCCCGTGCACGACGAGGAACCGGCCCCGGTAAACGTGGAGCACTCACCCACCGCGGTGACCCTTGGCGTCGACGCGACCACCGGGCAGCCGGTCTCGGTCGACCTGGCCGCGCTGCGCAAACACACCGCGATATTCGCCGGGTCGGGATCGGGCAAGACCGTGCTGATCCGGCGGCTCGTGGAAGAGTGTGCGCTGCGCGGTGTTTCGTCGATCGTGCTCGACCCGAACAACGATCTGTCGCGGTTGGGCAGCCGGTGGCCCGAGCCGCCACCCGGCTGGAATCCTGCCGACGACGCCCGCAGCGACGAGTACCTGTCCAATACCGAGGTTGTGGTGTGGACACCGCGCCGTGCGACGGGACGGCCGTTGTCGTTTCAGCCGCTGCCCGATTTCGCGAGCGTGATCGACGACGCAGACGAGTTCTCCGACGCCGTCGAATCCGCGGTCGCGGCGCTGGAACCGCGGGCACTCATCGTCGGAAACACCGCAAGGGCCAACCGATCTCGGGCCGTGTTACGTGAGGCGTTGCGGTTTTACGGTGCCGGGCGCTCGGTGACGTTGAGCGGTTTCATCGATCTGCTGAGCGACCTGCCCGACGGCGTCAGCGCGTTGGGCGGCGCGCACAAACTGGCCGCCGAGCTCGGCCAGAACCTGCGTGCCGCAACGGTCAACGATCCCCTGTTCGGTGGCGCCGGTACCGCGGCCGATCCGGGTGTTCTCCTGACCCCGTCACCGGGTTACCGGGCGCGGGTTTCGGTCATCAGCATGGTCGGCCTGACCAGCGAGCAACAACGCGAAGGATTCGTCAACCAGTTGCAGATGGCGTTGTTCGCCTGGATCAAACGCAACCCGGCGGGCGATCGACCGCTCGGTGGGCTCATGGTGATGGACGAGGCACAGAATTTCGCACCGTCGACTCACATGACTGCCTGCACCCACAGCACGCTGGCGTTGTCATCGCAGGCCCGCAAATACGGGCTCGGTCTGGTGTTCGCCACGCAGGCTCCACGAGGCCTGCACAACCACATTCCGGGCAATGCGGCCACCCAGTTCTACGGGCTGCTCAATTCGCCGGCGCAGATCGCGGTGGCCAGGGAGATGGCGCGGGTGAAAGGCGGCCTCGTGCCCGACATCAGCCGACTGCGCTCCGGCCAGTTCTATCTGGCCTTGGAGGGCAACGCCTTTCACAAGATCCAGACGCCGTGGTGTCTGTCGCTCCACCCGCCGAGCCCACCGACGACCGATGAGGTGCTGACTCTCGCGCAGCGGGAGTTGGCCGCGCGGTAGGAGCCCAAAACGAGCGTGGGCCCCGTGCACGCAAATCTTCGAAAAAGCGTGCGCGGGGCCCACAGTCGTGTGCGACGGATCAGGGCTGCTTCTGGCCCGGGATTCCCTCGTAGGCGATGTCGCCGGTCTTCAGGTTCTGCTCGGTGAGCTCGACCAGACCGTCGAGGAACTTCTGCCGTTCGGTCACCACGTGCTGGATCGCGACGTCGACGTTGTCCTTGGTGATGGCGGGCATGACGTAGACCGGGTCGGTCTTGACCTGCTCGCCCTTCACCAGTGCGTCGGCCACGGCCAGGCCGGCCGACAGCTCGACCGTGCCGTTCTGCAGTGAGGTGCCGATGAATTCACCGCTCTTGACGGCGTTGAGGCCATCTTCGATGCCGTCGATGCCGACGATCGGCACACCGGTGCGGCCGGCCTCCTTAAGCGCCTGCAGAGCGCCCAGCCCCATGTCGTCGTTCTGCGACACCACACCGTCGATCTGGTTGCCGAAGGACGAGATCCAGTTCTTCATCTTGTTGACGGCCTCGTCGCGCTTCCAGTTCGCGGTGTCCTTGGCCAGCACCTTGATGCCGGGGTACTTGGCGAGCACCTGGTCGATGCCCTTGCCGCGGTTGATCTCCCCGGATCCGCCCAGCGGGCCCTGCAGGATCACGATGTTGCCCTTACCGCCGAGGCGGTCGGCCATCATCTGCATCTCCTGCGCACCCGCCGCCACGTCGTCGGGCTGCACGTTGCCCGCCAGGTCGGGGGTCTCCAGTGCGGCGTTCACCGCGAGCAGCGGAATGTTCTTGGCCTTGGCCGACGCGACCTGCGGGCCGAGCGAATCCGCCTGCACCGGAACGACGATGATGGCGTCCACGCCCTGGTTGATCAACGAATCGACCTGGCTGGCCTGGGTGGACACGTCGTTGTTGGCCGAGTTCCATACGAGCTCGATGTTCTTGGCCTTGGCGTAGGCGTCCATGCCCTCTTTGCCTTCGGTGATGAACGAGCTCATGTCGTACACCGTGACGCCGATGCGGGTGGTGTCGCTGTTGGCCTGGGGGTCGCCGGCACCGCACGCCGTCATGCCGAAGCCCAGCACTCCGGCCGACGCAATCGCGGCGACCTTGGTCGTAAGTCTCATGTGTCTGGTTCTCGCTCTCTTATCGCCAGTGGAAATCAGTGGTTACGGCTGCTTCTGCCCCGGGATGCCCTCGTAGGCGATGTCGCCGGTCTTGAGGTTCTGCGCGGTGAGCTCGGAGAGCCCGTCGAGAAACTTCTGCCGCTCGGTCACCACGTGCTCGATAGCGACGTCGACGTTCTCCTTGGTGATCGCCGGCATGATGTACACGGGTTCGGTGTTGACCTCTTCGCCCTTCGCGAGCGCGTTGGCGACAGCCAGACCCGCGGACAGTTCGACGGTGCCGTTCTGCAGTGAGGTGCCGATGAATTCGCCGCTCTTGACGGCGTTCAGACCGTCTTCGATGCCGTCGATGCCGACGATCGGCACACCGGTGCGGCCGGATTCCTTGAGCGCCTGCAATGCGCCGAGACCCATGTCGTCGTTCTGCGCGACCACGCCGTCGATCTGCGGTCCGAAGCCCGAGATCCAGTTCTTCATCTTGTTGACGGCCTCGTCGCGCTTCCAGTTCGCGGTGTCCTTGGCCAGCACCTTGATGTCGGGGTACTTGGCGAGCGTCTGCTCGATGCCCTTGCTGCGGTCGAGCTCACCGGACTGTCCGAGCGGGCCCTGCAGGATCACGATGTTGCCCTTACCGCCGAGACGGTCGGCCATCATCTGCATCTCCTGCGCGCCCGCCGCCACGTCGTCGGGCTGCACGTTGCCCGCCACATCGGGGCTGTTGAGCGCGGCGTTGACCGGTACCAGCGGGATGCCCTTCGCCTTGGCCGATGCCACCTGCGGGCCGAGCGAATCCGCCTGCACCGGAACGACGATGATGGCGTCGACACCCTGGTTGATCATCGAGTCGACCTGGTTCGCCTGGGTGGACACATCGAGATTGGCCGAGTTCCAGACCAGTTCGATGTTGTTGTCCTTGGCGTAGGCCTCCATGCCTTCTTTGCCCGCGGTGATGAACGAGCTCATGTCGTACACCGACACGCCGATGCGGGTGGTGTCACTGTTGGCCTCGGGGTCGCCAGCGCCACACGCTGTCATCCCGAAGCCCAGCACGGTGGCCGAGGCAACCGCGAACATCTTCGTTCCCAGTTTCATGTGCCTTCTTTCCTTTGTTTCCAGTGGTGTCGGATGCGTGATGCCGGATGCTGCGCCGTCAAGTTCGGCGCCGGGACGACCACACGTCGACGGCGACGGCCGCGACGATCAGCACGCCCTTGATGACGTCCTGCCAGTAGGCCGGGACGACGAGAATGTCCAGGCCGTTGTTGAGTGTCTGAATCATCAGCAGGCCCAACGCGGTTCCCCAGATTGTGCCGCGCCCGCCCATGAGGCTCGCCCCGCCGATCACGACCGCCGCGATCGCGTCGAGCTCGTAACCCTGCCCGAGGTTGGGCGGCCCGGAGATGACGCGCGACGCGAGCATGACACCGGACAGGCCGGCCAGCAGGCCCGAGAACGCGTACACGCTGAACAACACGTTCTTGGCGTTGATACCGGCGATCTCGGCGGCGTTGCGGTTACCGCCGACGGCATAGACGCGCATGCCGTAGGTGGTGCGCTTCATGATGATGGCCAGCGCGACGATGCCGACGATCATCAGCAGCACCGGAATCTGCAGCCCGAGGATCTTGGTGTTGGCGATCGCGCCGAATTCGGCGGGCAGCCCGTTGATGGGTGCACCGCCGCCGATCACGTACGCCATACCCGAGCCCGCGGTCAGCGTGCCCAACGTCGCGATGAACGGCGGAACGTTGATGCGCGACACCAGGAAACCGTTGATGCAGCCGACGGCCAGCCCCACGAGCATCGCGACCAGAACCGTCATCCAGACCTGGCCGGGGTTAGCCTTTGCGGTTGCCGCACCGGCCATCGCCGACACCGCGATCACGCTGCCGACCGACAGGTCGATGCCGCCGGTCAGGATCACGAGGGTCTGCCCGAGCGCGATCAGCGCGAACGGGGCCGCCGCCACGAGAATGGTGACGAGGTTGTCGGGTGTGGCGAAACGTGCGCTGCGGTAACTGAAGTACGCGATGACCAGCAGCATCACGAACACCATCGCGTAACGCACCGCGATGCCGGCGAACCAGTCCTTGGAGAACAGGCGGACCGGTTCACCGGTGGTTGCCGAGACGACCGTGGCTCCGGACGAATCCGGCACCGCGTCTTCCGGTTTGAGTTGTGTGGTCACGATCCGATCTCCTGGCTTGTCTGTTCTTCTTTGGCATCGAGGGCGGTGGCCAAGCGGAACACCGACTCCTGAACCTCGGGATGGTCGAGGGCATCGCGGTCGAGCTCGCCGACGAGGAGGCCTCCCCGCATGACGAACGCGCGGTGCGACAGCCCCACCACCTCCGGCATGTCCGAGGACGCCATCACCACCGCCATGCCTTGTGCGGCGAATTCGGTGATGATGCGGTAGATCTCGCTGCGCGCGCCGACGTCCACGCCGCGCGTGGGCTCATCGAGCAGCAGGACGTTGACGTCCCCGGTCAGCCAGCGAGCCAGAACCACTTTCTGTTGATTGCCGCCCGACAGCGTCCCGACTTCCTGTCCGAGGCCCCGGCTGTGCAGCCGCACCGAGGACATCACGTCCGAAACCGCCTGGGTGCGGGCCTTGCCGCGCAACCAGCCGGCCACGCTGAACGACGACAGCCGCGGCAGCGTGCCGTTGTCGAGCACGCTCATCGACAGCACGGCCCCCGACAGCTTGCGATCCTCGGGCACCATCGCCATACCGGCGGTGATGGCCGCGGCCGGCTGGTTTCGCTTGATCGCGCGGCCCCGCACGATGACGTCGCCTGCTGAGCTGTGGCGTGCCCCGAAGATCGCCTCCAGCAGTTCGGTGCGTCCGGCGCCGACAAGGCCCGCCAACCCGACGATCTCACCGGCCTTGACGGTGAACGACACTGGGCCGGAAGCGCCTTCGACCTGCAGGTCGCGCACCTCGAGCACGGTGTCGGTGCCGGGGTTCGGACGTTCGGGGAAAAGCGTGTCGAGTTCGCGGCCGATCATCGCGGTGACGATGTCGTCGTCGGACACGCCGTCGATCGGCTTGTCGAGGATCAGCCCGCCGTCGCGCAGTACCACCACGCGGTCGGCGATCGCGCGGATCTCGGCCATCTTGTGGGTCGTGTACACCATCGCCACGCCGCGGTCCCGCAGCTGGCGCACGATCTTGTAGAGGCCTTCGACCTCGCGCTCGGAGATCGCCGACGTCGGCTCGTCGAGCATCACGACTTTGGCGCCCGTACGCGCGGCCTTGACGATCTCGACGATCTGTCGCAATCCGACCGGCAGGCTGCCCATCCTGGCCGTCGGCGAGATCCCGACGTCGAACACCGCGAGGGTCTCCTTGGCCTCGGCGATCATCGCCCGCCGGTTGAGGAACGGCCCACGTTTGAGTTCGCGTCCGACGAAGAGGTTTTCGTAGACGGTCATGTCCTCGATGGAGGCCAGCTCTTGCGGGACGATGGCCACGCCGTGTTTGACGGCGTCACGCGTGTTGCCGGTCGAGAGGTGGTTGCCCTGCACCGAAACCGTGCCGTGGTCGGCGCTGTACTGACCGGAGACGATCTTCATGAGCGTCGACTTGCCCGCCCCGTTCTCGCCGGCCAGCGCCGTCACGGTGCCCGGTTCGAGCTGCAGCGTGATGCCTTTGAGCACCGGGACGCCACCGAAACTCTTCTGGATGTCGGTGCATTCGAGTAAGGCTGTCATGCCGAACTCCCCACGGTGACGAGGACTTTCACGTTCTCCGCGTCGGCTGACGCGGTGAACGCCTTGGCGGAATCTTCGAAATCGAACTCAGCGCTGATGAACTCGTCGATCGGGACGGCGCCAGAGGCCAGGAGGTCGACGGCGGCCGTGAAGTCCTCCCGGACGTACATCAGGTTGCCGATCAGCGCCAGTTCGCGGTCCTGGATCAAGCCGAGCGGCACCGGAGTCGCACCCTCGGCGACCCCGACGATCATCACCGCACCGCCCTTGTCGACCAGTTCGACCGCCTGCGCGACCGAGCTTTCGCGCGACACGCAATCGATCACCACCGCGGCCGGTCCGCCGAGCAGCTCGAGCGCGGTCGCGACGGCGTCTGGAGCGGCCGGGTCGAACGTGCCGGCGGCGCCCAGCCGCTGTGCCCTGGCCCGTTTCGATTCGAGCAGGTCGGCGACCACGACCCGGGCGCCCGCGTGCTGCGCCGCGAGCAACGTGAACAGGCCGATGGGGCCTGCGCCGATCACGACGACGGGCCGGTCCCTGAGATCGCCGACGACCTCGGCGGCGCGCCGGACGGTGTGCACCGGCGTGGCGAGCGGCTCGATCAGGATCGCGTGGCGGTCGTCGAGGCCGTCGTTCAGTGCGACCAGCCGGTCCGCGCCGATCACGAACGTATCCGCAAGCGCACCAGGCGTTTGGCAGCCGAACACCAGAAGCTCGCGGCAGATGTTGTAGCGACCGGCCCGGCACTGGGTGCACTGGCCGCAGGCCAGGTTCGGCTCGATCGTGACGCGCGCACCGATCCACGATTCGTCGACGCCGGGGCCGACGGCCTCGACAACTCCCACCGCCTCATGACCCGGCCGGTAGGGCAGTTCGATGAAAGGATGGCGGCCGCAGGCGGCGTGCAGATCGGAGCCGCAGATACCGACCACCGTGGTACGCACGCGCGTCTCGCCCGGTCCGGGCTCGGCCAGGGCGACCGTCTCGATGCCCACGTCGTCGAGTGCGTTGACGACGACTCTCCTGTTCACCGCGCCGGCCTCTACCATGCGGTGTACCCGCCGTCGGCGACCAGCACCGAACCGGTGATGAACGAGGCCGCGTCACTCGCGAGGAAGACCACGCTGGGCGCGATCTCCTCGGGCATGGCGTAGCGCAGCATCGGGGTGTCATCGATCCAATGCCGCTTGAACTCCGGCTTGTCGACCGGCGCCATCTCGGTCTTGCAATAGCCGGGCGCCAGCGCGTTGACCCGGATACCCAACGGACCCCATTCGGCGGCAAGCGATTTGGTGAGGTGGTGCACCGCGGCCTTGGACGCGTTGTAGGCCGGCTGCATCTGCGGCCGGTTGACGATCATTCCCGACATCGACCCGATGTTGATGATCGAACCGCTGCCGCGCTCACGCATGTGCGCACCCACGGCCAACGAACAGGCCCACAGTGCCTTCACATTGAGATCGAACACGTCGTCCCACTGCTGCTCGGTGACCGACCAGGATTCGCCGTGATAGCACGTGCCCGCGTTGTTGACGAGGATGTCGAGATGCCCGAGCGCCGAGATCGCGTCGGCAGTCATGTTCTCGACGTCGGCCGCGCGCGTGATGTCGGCGGTGATGGCGTGGAACTTGTGGCCTTGGGCGGCGGCTTCGGCGACGACCTTCTCGTTGCGCTCTGCGCTGCGGCCCGCGATGGCTACCTGCGCACCCGCCTCGGCAAGGCCGAACGCGAACGCAAGTCCGAGGCCCTGGTTGCCGCCGGTGACGAGGGCGGTGCGGCCGGTGAGATCGAAGGGCGAACTCCGCACGCGTGGAGCATTGGAGATATCTGTCATGACGGATTCACAATCGACTTGAGGCTGGCGGGGTCGGTGTCGCTGTCGAGCGCATCGGCGACATGGTCGAGGTCATAGCGCCCGGTGACGAGCGCGTCGAGGTCGACCGCGCCGGACGATACGAGATGGATTGCGGCAGGCCAGGTGTCGGTGTACCGGAACACCCCGGTGACGGTGATCTCCCAGTTCTGGATGTAGCCGACCGGCAACGTCACGTCGTCGGCTCCCATGCCGACGAGCACCACCTTGCCCGCCGGTCCGACCGCCTTGATACCACTGACCACCGCGGGCGCGGCACCGCTCGCGTCGACGAATGCGTCCACCTTCGGATCGAGCGCGGCGACGTCGTCGACCGTGGGGTCGAGCACCTCGGTCGCGCCGAACTGCAGTGCGCGTTCACGACGCGATACCACCAGGTCCGACACGACGATGCGCGACGCGCCGAACGCCCGCGCGGCCTGTGCGCAGATCACGCCGATCGGACCGGCGCCCGCGATCAGGATGGACGAGCCCGGGACGATGCCGGCTTTGCGCATCGTGGCGATCGCCACCGACAGCGGCTCGAGCAGCGCCGCGGCGTCGTCGGACATGGAATCCGGTACGGGGTGGGCCATGTCGTCGTCGATCGTGACGTAGCGGCAGAACGCGCCGTCGACGGGCGGCGTGGCGTAGAACTTCATCTCAGGGCACAGGTTGTAGCGCCCCGCCGTGCACTGCTTGCAGCGACGGCACGGATGCTGCGGTTCGACCGCGACGCGCTGGCCCACGCGTCCGGGGTCGACGCCGTCGCCGACAGCGGCGATGCGCCCGGACAATTCGTGCCCGAGGATCATCGGGTCCTCGACCACGAAATCGCCGATGCGGCCGTGGCGGTAGTAGTGCACATCGGATCCGCACACCCCGACCGCGGCGACCTCGACCAGCACCTCGCGCGGTCCCGGTGTCGGCACCGGCCGGTCCTCGACGACGAGGGTTCCCACACCGGTCATCACGCTGGCGCGCATGGTGCCGGGGGAACCGGCTGCGACGGCGTTCATGTCATATCCCTTTCTCTATCCCAGGCGTTTCGGCGAGCAGCGCCCGTCCGACCACCATGGCCTCGACGCCGGCCGTAACACACAGCGGCGCAATATCTTCGGTGATCCCTCCGTCGACGATGACGGGCAGCCACACGGCGCACGCCGCTGCGACATCCAGTCGCTCGGGATGGCAACGGTCCTTGGTTCCCGGCTCGATCAGCATCACCAGCGCACCGTCCGGGGTGGCCGGCCACGGTGGCGGCAGGCCATCGCTCCAGCCCGTCCATTCCTCCCAGACCGCAATCCAGGCCGTGCTGCCCGCATTTCGGATATCGGCCGCCCGCTGCTCGTCGAATGCCGTCCAGGGAAGAAACACCCGACCCGGGCGCATGTCCAGGAGCGCAGGCAGCATGTCGTCGGCGAATTCGGCGGAACCGATCAGATGCACATCGAATTGCGACGGCTCGAGCCTCCTCGAAATGTCGTTGAGCTCAGCGAGACTGACTCCGGCGGGCAAACCTTCACCGGCGTCCATCATGTCGACGTGCACGGACATCCCGGCTCCGGCGAGTTCGCGGGCGAAGGCGATGCGCTCCGATGGCGGTGCGGCATAGACGGATCCGGTGAGCATCCCGGGATATCCGGTGTGCCATGGCGCGATCACGATTGGCGCCCCGAGTCCAGCAGGGGCGAACGCGCCACCTCGGCCCAGCGGCCCCGGACCGCTGACAGGTCACGGCCCGTACGGCGCGGTGCGACGCGGGTGTGCACCTGCGGTTGCCAGCGCTTGGCCAGATCGGTCAATCCGGCAACGTCCAACTCCCCCGCCACCGCGGCGGCCTGAACGCAAGCGCCGCGGGCGGTCGCCTCGTCGGCGTCGAGCACGCACACCTCGTCGTCCAACAGATCGGCCAACAACTGCAGGGTGGCCGTCGAGCGTGCCCCGCCGCCGACGGCGACGGCTCCACCGCTGACGTCGACACCGCACGCGCGCAGGTTGTCTCGCGCACTCATCAGCGACAGCAATGGGCCCTCGACGAATGCGCGGGCCAGTTCTTCGCGGGTGGTGTGCGACGTGAGGTCGACGAACGCGCCCCGCGCCGAAGGACGATCGGGTTTGCGCTCACCGTCGAGGAACGGCACCAGCACCGGGCCGGGGCTGTCGCCAGCGGTGAGCGCAAGCTCGGCCAGGCCGGCGAGATCGGTGCCGAGCAGTCGGGCCGCGACATCGCCGACGCGCGCCGCGTTGAGCGTGCTGACGAGCGGCAGATAGCCACCGGTGAGGTCGGCCACGCCGTCGACCATTCCGGTGGGGTCGAAAACCGCTGTGCGCGAAGATGTCGCGACGACACCGGACGTGCCGATCCCGATGTACTGATCGCCGTCGTTGAGGCCGAGCCCGAGATAGGCGGCGTGTTGGTCACCGCCGCCCGGGCCGACGATCACGTCGACGGCGGCGTCGAGCCCGAGCTCTTGGGCGGCCACGGGCCGCAGCGTCCCGGCCGGCTCGCACGGGCCCAGCACGGTGGGCAACATGTGCGGCCAGTTCCGTGGCCCGCCCGCCAGCTCGAGGTACTCACCGATCCACTGTCCGGCTTGGGTGTCGAAGTAGCCGGTTCCGGAGGCATCGGAACGGTCAGTCACCCGGGCACCGGTCAGCCAGTACGTCAGGTAGTCGTGCGGCAAGAGCATCGAGGCACTGCGTTCGAGTACGGCCGGCTCGTGTTCGGCGATCCAGGCGAGCTTGGCGATCGTGAACGCCGCCGTCGGCATCGACCCGATGCTGTCGATCCAGCGCTGCGCGCCGATGCGGTCGACGAGCGCGGCCAGTTGGGACGACCCCGTCGTGTCGTTCCAGAGCTTGGCTTTCCGCAACGGATTTCCGTGCTCGTCGAGCAGTACCAGCCCGTGACACTGTGCGGCGACCGAGATCGCCTTGATGACGGGCATCTGCGCGCAGCGGCGCAACGCCGCGCGGGTCGCCGAGACGAAAGCCGACACCCACTCCAGCGGATGCTGCTCGCTGCTCGGCGGAAACGCCGGCGGATGCCCGGCCGAGCCGTGCCCCAGCAGGCGGCCGCTGGTCAGCTCCCGCACCTCGACCTTGCACGACTGGGTGGACGAATCCACCCCGAGCACAGCGAGTTCGGTCATGTGCGCACCACCGGAGCGTCACCGGCCGCGTGTCCGCGGGCCCCGACCCCGCCTGCCGGGTGACTGTCGACGACGTCGCGCACCGTGTGGCCGCGCAGTGCCATCGCCACGACTGCCAGCGCGTCGCCCCAGGCGCCGACCGCGAGGGTGCTCGCCATGGCGATCATGTCGCCGGGGTCGGCGTCGGGCGCGGTCGGCGGCAGCGCGACGACCGTTCCGGCCGCTCCCGCGAAGGGAGAATCAGGACTCTCGGTGATCGCAACCACCGCGACTCGCCTGCCGGTCAGCCGCTCAGCCAACCGGGTGAGCTCGCCGGACTGCCCGGTCTTCGAAATGGCGAGCACCAGGTCGTCTTCGGTGATCGCACCCATGCCGCCGTGCAGGGCATCCATCGACGGGAGGTACACGGCGGGAGTGCCGCACACCGACAGCAGGTGAGCCAGCCGTTCGGCCATGATGCCGGACGTCCCCGAGCCTGTGGTGACGACTTTGCCGGTGATCGCGAGCATGCGCCGAGCTATCGCAACGACATCCGATTCGACGTGTCCGGCCAGCGCGGCAACCGCAGCAGACTCCCGGGATAACACCACGCCGGCCAGCGTCGCCAGGTCGGTGTCATCGGTCCGCATGCGCGTTCTGCCTCCTCGGCTGGGTCGCTCATCTGTCAACCCACCCACTCATCTGATGGTTTGTGATGTGGATCATGCAATGCTCTATGCTCATATGTCAACGCGACTGCACATATGTGCACTCAGCATCGGGGTGGACGGAAGGGGACGCGGCATGGGCCCGGACGAGCTGTTCCAGCGCGCGGTGATCGCGCGGCGCTACTACCTCGAAGGACGCACCCGAATTCAGATCGCTGAGGAGTTCGGGATCTCGCGATTCAAGGTCGCGCGAATGCTCGACGAGGCGCTCGAGTCCGGAATGGTCGAGATCAAGATCCACAATCCCGGTGCGATCGACGTGGACCTGTCCACCGCCCTACAACGGCAATACGGGCTCGAACACGCGTATGCGGTCGTCTGTGGAGCAGACAATCAAGACGGATCGGCCGACGCCGAAAACACCGCCGAACGCGTTGCGGCCGTCGCCAAAGCGATGGCCGAACTCCTGCAGTCGATTCTGCGCGACGGCGACGTTGTCGGCGTCGACTGTGGCCGCACGCTGGCCCACATCGCCGACCATCTGACGACGCTGCCGCAGTGCGACGTCGTGCAACTCACCGGCATGGCCGGGGCCATCAACCACAACGGCGCCGACCTCGTGCGCCGCATCAGCGAAGTCAGCGGCGGACGCTCGTGGCCCATGTACGCCCCACTCGTGGTGTCCGACGCCCGAACCGCCGCAAGCCTGGCAAACACACAGCAGATCCAGGAAACCTTCGATCAGCACCCCAAAGTGAGCTGCGCGATCGTATCCGTCGGCGCCTGGACCGAGGGCGCGTCGCAGGTGTACGGCTCACTGTCCACCGAAGAAGTACGTCAACTCGACGCCGCCGGAGTATGCGCCGAGACATGTGCACTTCTGCTCGACGCCGAGGGAAACCGACTCGCCGGACTCGATGACCGGCGCATGGGCATCGACGAAGCCACCCTGCGAGCCATCCCGACGGTCATCGCCATCGCGACCGGGCCCGAGAAGATCGCCGCGACACGCGCAGTACTGCAGTCGGGCATGGTCTCGTCCCTGGTCACCGATGTCGATATCGCCGCCGCGGTACTCGACTAGCGACAAACCCGAAAGGATCAGTTCTTCGATGACGCAAACACAGCCGCGCACAGTGGACTTCGACTTCCGGCTGGACGGCAAGACGGCGCTGGTCACCGGCGCGGCATCCGGTATCGGCGCGGCTATCGCCGCGGCCTATGCCACCAAGGGTGCCCGCATCGCCGCTCTGGACCTCAACACGTCGGGCGCTGAGCAGGCCGCGTCCGAGCTTGGCCCCGACAGCCGTGGATTTCACTGCGACGTCGCCGAACCCGAGTCGGTGCGCGAGGCGGTCGAATCGGTTGTCGAAGAGTTCGGGCGCATCGACATCCTGGTCAACAGCGCGGGCATCGCGCGCCTGGCACCGGCCGAGGAACTGTCGCTCGCGGACTGGGACACCACGATCGCGGTCAACCTGCGCGGCACATTCCTGATGTGCCAGGCGGTGGGTAACCACATGCTGCAGGCCGGTGGCGGGTCGATCATCAACATGGCTTCGCAGGCCGCGACCGTCGCGCTCGATCAGCACGTGGCGTACTGCGCCTCCAAGTTCGGTGTGGTCGGGGTCTCGAAAGTCCTTGCCGCCGAATGGGCTGGCCGCGGCGTGCGGGTCAACACCATCTCGCCGACCGTGGTGCTGACGGAATTGGGGCACCGCGCCTGGGACGGACCCAAGGGCGATGCACTCAAGAAGCTGATACCCACCGGGCGTTTCGCCTACCCGGACGAGATCGCGGCCGCCGCCGTCTTCTTGGCGTCCGATGCCGCCGAGATGATCAACGGCGCCGACCTGGTGATCGACGGCGGTTACACGATCAAGTAGCTACAGCAACGTCGCAGTGCCGTCGGGGTGCACCCGCACCTGCGCCCCGGCGATGTCTTCTGCCACAGTTGCCGCCGCCTCCGACTCGTCGGTGATGCGCGCCAGCGTGCGCGCGTCATCGGGGGTGCGCACGGCAAGGAAGACCTTCTCCGGCAACCCTTCGCGGTTGAACGGCGTGGTCCACGATTCGACGGTGCCCGTGCCGGACCACTCGACCGCGAGCTTGCGGACCGGTTCGGCGTCGACGGCGGCTTGCACATCCTCCCAACGGAATTCATGCTGCGGCGGCTCGGTTCCGTACACACCGAAGCTGTGCTTGGTCAGATATCCGCCATTGGCGGTGATCAGGCCGCATGTACCGGGATTGGCGACGAGCTTTTCGGCCATGGTGGCGATCGAATGGCTCACGTAGTTGTTCCACGGGCCCCCGGCGAAGGTCAGGCCACCCGTGACGGTGAGGGGACGCGACGGATCGGCCAGCGGCAGCCCGAGTTCGTTGGCCGCGACCTGGACGGCTGAGGGGAAGCACGAATAGACGTCGATCAGGTCGATGTCGTCGACCCCGACCCCGGCGAGCTCGAGCACCCGGCGCCCGGCGATCCGGATCGCCGGCGAGCGGTGCAACTCGGCCCGTTCGCCGATCGCGTAGGTGTCGTGAGAGTCGGTCCCCGCATACGGGAAAACCCAACGTTCCCTGGGGATCTGGAGATACGTCGCGTTCTCCGCCGTGGTCAGGACGAGGACGGCGCCTTGGTCGACCATATTGTTGGAGTTCATCAGCTTTGGGTAGGGCCAACTGATCATCCGGTTGTCCGGGCCCGGTTCGGAAATCTGTTCTGCGGTCAACCGGTCCCGGCTCCACGCATGGCCGTTCCCGGCGGCCACCGCGCTGAAATCCGACCACAACTCGCCGATGCGGCGCCGGTGCCGATCGGGCGTTTCGCCGGCTGCGATGCGCAGCGCCTGTTCGAACATCGGATAGACGAAGGCCGGGCGGTCCAGGTTGATGCGCAGCTCGGCATCGCCTGCCATCGGCACACCCTCGTGTGCGCCGGGCGCCTCCGGGACGGAGTCGTCCTGACGGGTCCACTCCGCCCTCGCTCCGCGGGCCCGCAATCGGGTGCGGGTCCGCCATGTCTCGGCGCCCGCGATCAGCACCACCCCGGCGTGTCCGGCGATGAGGTCCAGGCACGCCTCGTTGACAAGGGTCTGCGGCACGTTGCCGCCGACCCCGGTGTAACGGGTGGTGGCATTCTCTGCCCGGATGCGTTGCGCGAGTAGCAGACCCGGATCGCGGTAGTGCCACGAGAGCAGATTGACCACGCGCACGGAGTCGACCGCCTGCAACACCCGCGGATCGACCGCCGCCCTGGCCGCCGCGGCCATCAGGTCGACGGGCTCCACATCGGGGTTGTCCTCACGCTGGTTGATCTGGCCGTAGCCGACCAGCACCGGCGTCCTCGGATCGATTGACATGCAGTAGAAACTAGCCGAAGGGCCCAATCGCCGGTCGCGCGGTCGGCGCTGCGGCGTCGAATCGGCGAAGAGCGTTGCACCAGAGAGCGTTTGATGTCACCCGGCCAGCTTTTCGACCCAGTCCAGCAGGGCGTCTGTGCCGGTTTCGACGTACATGAGGTCGACGAACGCGTCGGGATACCCGTTGTCGGCGAGCAACCGCACCGCTTCGGCGACCTGCTCGACGGTGCTACCGGCCGCCACGTTGATCCGCACGTGCGTGGCGATCGTGGCCGGATCCCGGCCGGCCGCCTCGGCTGCGGCATCGATCAACTGACGCTGGCGCCGCAAGGCCTCCGGCCTCACCCCACCGGGTACGAACACCGCGGGCAACCAACCATCTCCCCTACGGCCGATGCGCCGCAGCCCCGCGGTGGTGAACGCACCGAGGTAGACCGGCGGCCGCGGTCGCTGAACCGGCTTGAGCTCGACCCACGATTCCGCCACCGACCAGCGCACGCCGTTGTGCGCGACCGGCGTTGTCGTCCATAACGTTTCGAGCACGTCAAGGATCTCGTCGAGTTGGGCACCGCGGCCGGCGAACTGCGCACCCGCCGCCTGATATTCCTCGGGCGACCAGCCGATGCCGAATCCGGGTAGCAGCCTGCCGCCGCTGACCACATCGATACTGGTGAGCTGGCGCGCCAACTGCACCGGCGGGTACCACGGCGCGACGAAGACGCTGCTGCCCAATCGGGCCGACCGGGTAACCGCGGCGGCGACCGACAACGCGGTGAACGGGTCGAGGCAGGCCCGGAACTGCTCGGGAACGGTCGCGGCCCCGGCGTACCCGACGCTGGGGGTCACGGCCGCGAGCAACCGGTCTCCGACCCACAGACTGCCGGCACCGAGCTGCTCGGCCGTCGATGCGAACCGGGCGAGTTCGCCTGCGGCCGCTGAAGCCGACTCACCGAACTGTGGCAACGCGAATCCCAGCACGACGGCCAGGGTATCTCCGGGTGTTGGTTATCCGGCGTGTGTTCGGGTACTCGGATCGCACGCACTATTCACCCGCACCCGTCACCATGGAGCTATGAGCGACGCGACCCTCACCCCGGCCCTGACCGACAAGGAACTCGAACTGCTCGATGCGTACTGGCGCGCTGCCAACTACCTGTCGGTCGGCCAGATCTATCTGCTCGACAATCCGCTGCTGTCCGAGCCGCTGTCGCCCGAGCACATCAAGCCTCGACTTCTCGGCCACTGGGGTACGACTCCCGGGCTGAACCTGATCTACGCCCACCTCAACCGCATCATCCGCGATCGCGATTCCAACGTCATCTACATCACCGGGCCGGGTCACGGCGGTCCCGGCCTGGTGGCCAACGCCTATCTCGAGGGAACCTACAGCGAGGTCTACTCCGGCATCGGCCAGGACGCCGAGGGCATGCGAAAGCTGTTCCGCCAGTTCTCTTTCCCTGGCGGAATCCCCAGCCACGTGGCGGCCGAGACGCCGGGCTCGATTCATGAGGGCGGCGAACTCGGGTACGCACTCGTGCACGCGTACGGCGCGGCTTTCGACAATCCCGACCTCGTAGTGGCGTGCGTCGTCGGCGACGGCGAAGCCGAGACCGGCCCCTTGGCCACGAGCTGGCATTCCAACAAGTTCCTCGACCCGGTCACCGACGGCGCGGTATTGCCCATCCTGCATCTGAACGGCTACAAGATCGCGAATCCCACAGTGTTGGCCCGCATTCCGCAGGAGGAGCTCGAATCGCTGTTCTACGGCTACGGGTACCGGCCGATCACCGTTGCCGGAGACGATCCGGCAAATGTGCACCAGCAGATGGCCACCGCACTCGACGAGGCCTTCGACCAGATCGCTGCGATCCAGCGTGCGGCGCGCCTCGACGGCGAGCCGGGCCGCCCCTTGTGGCCCATGATCATCCTGCGCACCCCCAAAGGCTGGACCGGCCCGGCGACCGTGGACGGCAAGAAGGTCGAAGGCACGTGGCGCTCGCATCAGGTGCCACTCGCGGAAACGCGCACGAACGCCGAGCACCGGGCCGCGCTCGAAGAGTGGATGCGCAGTTACCGCCCCGAGGAGTTGTTCGACGACACCGGCGTGCTGCGCGAGGAACTGCGTGCGCTCGCCCCAGCGGGCGAGCGCCGGATGAGTGCCAACCCGCATGCCAACGGCGGGCTGCTGTTGCGCGATCTCGACCTGCCCGACTTCACCGATTACGCGGTCGACGTCGACAAGCCGGCGACCGGCACCGCCGAAGCGACCAGAGTGCTCGGCACGTTCCTGCGCGACGTGATCGCGCGCAATCCCGACCGGTTCCGGTTGATGGGCCCGGACGAGACCGCGTCCAACCGGCTCTCGGCGGTGTTCGAAACCACCGACAAGGCCTGGCAAGCGGAGACCAGCCCGGACGACGAGAACCTCGCGCCCGACGGCCGGGTGATGGAGGTGCTTTCCGAACACATGTGCCAGGGCTGGCTCGAGGGGTATCTGTTGACCGGCCGCCACGGTCTGTTCAGCTGCTACGAGGCGTTCGTGCACATCGTCGACTCGATGCTCAACCAGCACGCCAAATGGTTGTCGAGCAGCTCGCACCTGTCATGGCGCAGGCCCATCGCCTCGCTGAACTATCTGCTGACCTCACATGTGTGGCGTCAGGACCACAACGGCGCGTCGCATCAGGACCCCGGCTTCATCGACCACGTCGCCAACAAGCGGCCCGAGGTCGTCCGGGTGTACCTGCCGCCGGACGCCAACACTCTGCTGTCGGTCGCCGACCACTGCCTGCGCAGCCGCCAGTACGTCAACGTCATCGTCGCGGGCAAACAGCCGGCGCTGACCTATCTCACCATGGAGGAAGCAGTCGCCCACTGCACGCGCGGCATCGGTATCTGGGAGTGGGCGAGTACGACGACCGGCGAGCCCGACGTGGTGCTCGCGTGCGCCGGGGACATCCCGACACTGGAGACCCTGGCTGCGGCCGACATCCTGCGCCGACGGCTGCCCGAGGTGAAAGTCCGCGTGGTCAACGTCGTCGACATCATGCGCCTACAACCGGAGTCCGAGCATCCGCACGGACTGTCGGACCGCGAATTCGACTCGATCTTCACGACCGACAAGCCGGTCATCTTCGCGTACCACGGCTATCCATGGTTGATCCACCGGCTGGCCTACCGGCACGCCAACCATGACCAGCTCCACGTGCGCGGGTTCAAGGAGCGTGGCACCACGACGACGCCGTTCGACATGGTGATGCTCAACGACCTCGACCGGTTCCATCTGGTCATGGACGTCATCGACCGGGTCGAGGGGCTTGCCGCGAGCGCCGCGACCCTGCGTCAGGAGATGGTCGACGCCCGGCTGGCCGCCCGCAGCTACACCCGTGAACACGGCGAGGACGACCCCGCGATCTCGGGCTGGACCTGGGATTCACAGTGGAAAGCCGACTGACCTGGGCTGTTGCCGATTACCGGTAGACTGCCGGGGTTATGTCTGACCCGAGCGCCGTGGCCGCGCACCCTCACCCGCTGGTCGCTCAGCTGTCGGCACTGCACCATTTCCGGATCTATGCCGACATCGGCATCGTCGTCGTCATCCTGACGCTGACCAACCTGATCGCCCACTTCACGACGCCATGGGCGAGCGTCGCGACCGTCCCGGCGGCCGCGATCGGTCTGTTGATCCTGGTGCGGGCTCGCGGACTCGGCTGGGCCGAACTGGGTTTGGGTCGTGAGCACTGGCGCGCCGGCGTCGGCTATGCGTTGGCGGCGGTGGCACTCGTGGTCTCGGTGATCGCGATCGGGACGATGCTGCCGTGGACTCGGCCGATGTTCATGAACGACAACTACGCGACCATCTCCGGTGCGCTGCTCGCGTCGATGGTCATCATCCCGCTGCAGACCGTGATCCCCGAGGAGTTGGCGTTTCGCGGCGTCCTGCACGGAGCGCTGAACCGGGCCTGGGGCTTTCGCGGGGTCGCGGCAGGCGGATCGCTGTTGTTCGGCCTCTGGCATATCGCCAGTTCACTCGGCTTGACCAGTGAGAACGTCGGCTTCACCCGGCTGTTCGGTGGCGGCGTCTTCGGCATGATCGCCGGCGTGGTGCTGGCCGTGGTGGCCACCGCGATCGCCGGATTCGTGTTCACGTGGCTGCGCAAGCGCAGCGGTAGCCTCATCGCGCCCATCGCGCTGCACTGGTCGCTGAACGGCGTCGGCGCGTTGGCGGCGGCGCTGGTCTGGCATCTGTCGACCTGAGTCACCCGACGGCAGCGCGTCGGCTTTCGGCACGCCTGCGCGCCCGGAACTCGCGGTTCTTCAGTTTGTTGCCACAGTCGGCCATGTCGCACCACATACCGCCGTGGTTGCGGGAACGGTCGTAGAACGCCCAGACGCATTCGTCGTTCGCACAGGCCTTGAGGCGCGCCCAGGTCCCGTCCCGCTGGGCGTCGCGCACCACGAGCAACAGCTCGACGAGCCGCTCGGCGACGGTGTCACCGGCGGCGAAAAGCTCCACGGAGCTGCCGTCACCTAGCTCGGCGCGGATCGCTGCTCCCGCCGCGACGTTACGCAAGGCGGCAAGCGATGCCGGGGCCGGAGGCGGGCCACCCGCATTGTGAACGATTAAAGCCCGCAAGGCTTCCCGTACCTCTCGCAGTAGGTCGAGTTCACCTTCCGTCGGGGTCGCGCCGTCGCGCAGCAGCCCATTGGCGACGAGCCACGGCGTCGCATCCGCAGCATCGGCGAGACGGTCAGGTCCGGCCGGTAATTCGACGGTGTTGACAAGGGCCTGGATACGCGACAGCGGACCCGGAGCGGGTTTGGTCTCGGAGTCGCCTGCCCATTGAGTCATGAGCACAGTCTAGTCCAACGTGACTATCTAAAACGTTTGACCGGTCACCCATGACCGGCGTAGGGTTTTAGATAGTCACGATCTACGGGTCGGACAAACCCGAAAATACGAGGTAACGGCGATGAACGACAACCGAATTTCGACGACACCAGCCACCCCGCGCAACCGCGTCGTCGACGGACAAATCGACTCCCGGCCTTCGTTGCGATGCCGCCTCGTCGCTCGGCTCCGGGCCGGCCAGCTCGACGCTCGCCTGGCCGTCGGCGCCCCGACACCGCCGGGCAGCCCGATCGCGGTGCGAGCCGCCCGGCTCACCTCGATCGCCGAGCGGGAAGCCATCGCCCGCACACTGCGGCGCGCGGTACATGACGCCGCGGACCACAGGCTGGTGTTCTCCTCGCGAATCCCACTGCACCGCAAGAACATCGAAGCCGCCGAGCCGGTCATCGACGCCATCACCCTGCGTCTGCACTCGCCGTTGCCGGTGAGCCCGCGTGGCATGGCCCGGCTGGTCCGGCTGCTGCGCGACGGCGCGGGGCCGCTGTACGCCTACGGCCGCGGCGACCTGGCCGGCAGACTGGGCGCTGCGCTCGCGGCGCTCTGAGCGGCTCTCGGCCGGCGTTTGTCACGCTGGCGTGGCTGTTGGCGCCGATTGCCACGCCAGCGTGACATTGGCGGGCGTGACGATGGCGCGGGCCCGGGACGCGGGGTAGCACTAGGGCAACAGCACCGCCGCACCCGCGATGCGGCCGGCGCTGAGGTCGGCAAGGGCCTGGTCGGCGCGGTCCAAGGCGTACTCGGGCGTGGTGACCTGGACACGATGGTCGGCCACGAACGACAAGAAATCTCGAGCGTCCGCACGCGTATTGGCAGTGACCGACCGGATCTCGCGCTCCTGGAACAGGTGCTTCTGGTAGTTCAGGCTCGGGATGTCGCTGAGATGGATGCCCGCGATCGCCAGCACGCCGCCGCGGTCGAGAGCGGCCAGCGCGGGCAGCACCAAATCCCCGACCGGGGCGAACAGGATGGCGGCGTCGAGCGGTTCGGGCGGCATGTCCGCACTGCCCTGCGCGGAGGCGGCGCCCAGCGCGAGCGCCAAGTCGCGGGCCTGCTCGCCGCGCGTCATCACGTGGACCCTTGCGCACTGCGCCAAAGCGACCTGGGCGGTCAGGTGGGCGCTCCCGCCGAAGCCGTAGAGTCCCAACCGCCCGCCGGCGGGCAGGTCGGTGCGGGCCAGCGCGCGGTACCCGATGATCCCGGCACACAGCAGCGGCGCGAGCTCGGTATCGGTATAGCCCTGCGGGAGCTTGTGCGCGAAGGCCGCAGGCACCGTGGCGAATTCGGCGTACCCGCCGTCGGCATCCCAGCCCGTGTACCGTGACCGCGGGCACAGGTTCTCCCGACCACGGGTGCAGTAGTCGCACACGCCGCAGGTGTGGCGCAGCCACGCGATCCCGACCCGGTCTCCCACGCTGAATCCTTCGGCGTCGGGACCGAGCGCGACCACCTCGCCGACGACCTCGTGCCCGGGTACCACCCGCGGCCGGTGCACGGGCAGATCACCCTCGGCGACGTGCAGGTCTGTCCGGCAGACACCGCACGACCGAACCGCGACGAGCAGTTCGCCTGCCGCGGGTTCCGGCCTCGGGAGCGTGACGCGTTGCAGCGGTCGCGATTCGACCGGGCCGGGCCGCACCACCTGCCATGCGGCCATGGTCTCCGTCGTCATGACCGCAGCGCGGCTACGTGCGATTGGTCACCAAGCCGACGATCCACAAGAGGATCACCGATCCGAGGATGGCCGTGAACAGCGTGAACCACCAGCCTCCGCCCGCGGTGTCGAGGAAGAAGCTCAGCAGGAAGCCGCCGATGAGCGCACCGACGATGCCGATGACGATGTTCATCAGAATCCCGGAGCCGCCGCCCTTGACGATCTTGCCTGCGATCCAGCCCGCGATCGCGCCGATGATGATGTAGCCGATCCAGCCCACACTGGTCAACGTCGTGGAACGGGCGAGGATCTCCGTAGCTGCCAAAACATCCATTGCAGGTCTCCTACCTGTCACTGGGTATGCCCAGCAGGGCTCGCTGAGCCACTTCTCAGGTCTACCCGCCGAACGTAACAATTAAGTCGGCGAATTGGGAAACAATTAAGTCGGCGAATTGGGAACGATCAGCGTTCGGTCCACCGACCGTCCGCCGACAGCGAAACCCAGCCCTGGCAAACCGATATCACATTGTCGCCGGGCCGTTATCTGGCTACCCTCGTCAATATCTGGCAACTCGCTGTGGATACGCGCGGCGCCGACCGGGTATGACGCCGCCGGGTTGGGAAGGTTGCGATGTGCAGCGTAGACGCACCGGTGCGCGATGCGGGCAGGCCGCCCGCACCGAGCAGTTCAGCCGAAGCTGATCCGTCGGCGGCTATCTCACATCAGCACCTTATGCCCCACTGGTCACACTAGCCACAGCGCGCTGCCAGCAAACACCAGGCCTTTGACGTAGGAGGCATCGATGAAGGCACTGATCGGATTAGCGGTCGGCGCATTGGCAGCGAGCGGCATCGCGTTGGCGACGGCGTCACCGGCGAGTGCCGGATGCCAAGGCGGCTGGACACCCTGGGGCGGCGGCACCACGTGTGACGGGCCGATCGCGCAGGACGGCACGTTCCAGCGCTGCGTGACCGCGGGAGCAATGGGTTTCGGTGGCACCAACTGCTACCTGCTCAATGTCAACAACCTCGCCGGCAACGTGCCGTACGTCGGGCCGTAAGACCCCGGCCGGTCAGGCCGGGGGCAACATCTCCGGCGGCGCGTCGGTGACCGGAACCGGAACACCCACCCCCGGCCGCGCGGGCGGCGCATTCGGGTCCGCGGGCGGCGGTGGCGGCGCGTTGGGGTCAACGGGCGGCGGCGGAGGAGGCGCCCACGGCCGGATCGAATTGGCCAGCGCCGCCGCGGCACCCTTGTCCACGGGGTTGTTGGCCGAGCCCAGCCACACCACGAACCACCGCTCGGGCGCTCGCTGACCGCGTGGCGTTCCCGGCGGCGTCGGCGCGCCGACCACACCGGCCCAGATCTGCCCGTTGGGCTTGTTGGCGTCGGTGAACTTCACCTCGTAATACGAAGCGACGCCGGGCATTCCGTTCGCGTCGAGCGGCACGGTCTCCTGGTTCACCCGGGTGCCGGGGAACGGCATGAAGAACTCGCCCATATCCGAGGCCAGACGAACGGCGGCCTTGCTGTTGTCCGACTCGGCGCCGGCGAACAGCTTGAGGTCGAGCCGGCCCAGCAGCACGCTGGTGTCGTTCGGCGGCTCCGGTGTGCCCTCCGGCGGAATCCTGGTCAGCAGCGCCTGCCCGTAGGACAGCTGCGTGGCATCCGAGACCTTCCAGCCCGCCGGTACGACGTAGCTGAAGCCGCCTGCGGCGTTGTCGACGCGACCGGGCTCAGGCGCCGGCGGCGGCGGCGCGTTCGGATCGGCGGGCGCGGGCGCAGGTGCACCGGGGGCTCCGGGCGCGGGTGCCGGCGGCGGCGCGGGAGCGGGCGCACCGGGTGCGGCAGGCGCGGGTGCCGGCGCGGGAGCACCGGGTGCGGCAGGCGCGGGCGGAGGCGCGTTCGGATCTGCGGGCGGCGGAGCCGGCAGGAAAGTGTTACCCGGCGCCGGAGGAGGCGGCGGTGGCACGGGCTCCGCATGCGCGACCGACGGCAGCGCCACGGCCACCGCGGTCGCGCCGGTCATCGCAACCAGGGTCAGCTTCTTCGACAGGCCTCTGCGTCGATGAGACATCGCGTCCGACTCGTCCATGGGGAAGAAACTACCGTGTTACCGCCGTGACGCAAGTGTGAGTTGCTCTTAGAGTGTTTTACTGGACGATAGCTGTGAGCGAAGAACGCACACATCAACGCAATTGTCGAAATTGCTGGCACGACAAGGCCGCGGGCGCCACGCCCGAGCCCCGTAACAGCGGCCCGCAACACCTTAACGTCGGCGAATCCGACCGGAACATCGGCGCCCGACAGCGCTCCGTTACTCGCCACTCACGGCGCCGGATGGACCGAGACTTCCTGCGCCTTGACCGAGAAGAAGACCCGCTCCCCCGGCGCCAGGCTCAGCTCGGCTGCGGACTCGGCGGTGATGTCTGCGGCGAGTCCGGGGGCACCATCCGGCTGCTCGTCGGCGCGCACCCGAATGCCAGGTCCGCGGCTGTCGAGCTCCGCGACCGTCACCGCGATCAGGTTCCGGGGGCTGCCATGCGGCTCGTCGCGATACACCGCGACGGCGGACGGGGAGAACACCGCGACCGCGGGCGCACCCGTCACCACATCGTCAGCAGGGGTTCCGTGCCAATGCGCGTTCCACGCGGTGGTCAGCACCCCGCCCTCCGCGGCGGTGCCGCCGATCAGGTTGACACCGGCGAATCGCGCCGCGAAGTGGCTTCGGGGCGTTGCCAGAACTGTTGCAACCGAACCTTTTTCGACGACTTTGCCGGCCTCCAGGACTACCACCCGGTCAGCGAGGGTGAGCACGTCGAGCAGATCGTGAGTGATCAGCACCGCGCACCGGTGGTCCCGCGTCAACACCCGACGCAGGACTTTGCGCATCGCGGTGGCCGCCGCCACGTCCAATCCCGTCAAGGGCTCATCGAGCAACAGGACGTCGGGGTCGGCGGCCAACGCACGCGCGAGGGCCACCCGCTGCGCCTGCCCACCCGACAGCTGGCGTGGCCTGCGCCCGGCCAGCTCGGCGGCATCCACCTCGGCCAGCCACCGGTGTGCGGTGGTGCGAGCGGCCGTCCTCGACGCGCGGCGCAGGCTGCGGGGTCCGAACGCGACGTTCGCCTCGACACTCAGATGCGGGAACAGCAGCGGATCCTGCAGGAGCAGGCCGATTCGGCGGTCATGCGTGGCCACCTGCACACCCGCCGCGGTGTCGGTGAGAACGCGTTCGCCCACCCGGACGTGGCCTGTGTCTGGCTCGACCAGCCCCGCGATCACGTGCAGCGTGGTCGACTTGCCTGCGCCGTTGGCGCCCAACACCGCCAGTACCTCTCCAGCGGCCACGTCGAAGTCGACGTCGAGGTCGCGACGCTCGACGACGGCGCGGACCTGCAGACGCCGGCTCATGTCCAGCCTCCGGCGCGCAACCGCCTGCTGCCCAGACCGATCACCACCACGGCCGCCACCGCCACCAACAGCACCGACAGCGCCACGGCCGCGTCGGCATCGCTTTCCCGCTGGAGATAGACCTCCAACGGCAGTGTCCGCGTGATGCCTTCCCGCGAACCGGCGAAAGTCAGCGTGGCGCCGAACTCGCCGAGCGCACGCGCAAAAGCCAGCACCGCACCCGACACCAAACCCGGCCCGAGCAGCGGCAACGTCACGCGCCACCACACCGTGCCGGGCCGCGCACCCAACGTCGCCGCGACGACCTCGTAGTCCGACCCCGCCGTGCGGGCGGCGCCCTCGAGCGAGATGACGAGGAACGGCAACGACACGAACGTCTGGGCCAGCACCACGGCCGCCGTCGTGAACGCGATCTGCACGCCCGCGGCCTCCAGGTACCGCCCGATCAGGCCGAGCCGGCCGAACGCGTAGAGGAGCGCGATCCCGCCCACCACCGGTGGCAGGACCAGCGGCAAGAGGATCACCGGTCGGGTGAGCCGCACGATGCGACCGTCGTTGCGCGCGAGCACCAACGCCAGCGGCACGCCGAGCACCAGGCACAGCATGGTGCTCGCGGCGGCGGTCTTGAGGCTCAGCAGCAGTGCCTCGGTGGACGTGTCGCTGGAGATGAGCGCCCAGAACCGCGGCCAGTCCACGCGGGCCGCCATCGCCACGATCGGCAGGACCACGAACGCCGCGCCGAGCGCGGCGGGCAGATAGATCCAGCGCGGCAGGCCGGGCGAAGTGCTCAACGTCCGATGACGCCGACGACGGCAGTGGTCAGGGCACTGGTTTGCGTCATTGGAGAAACCCTTGCACACGCGCGGGCGAACTCGCCGGACTAGCCATGGCGCGTCGAGTTTCGCGACCTAGCTACTGTCCAGTAACATCGGTCGTTGATCGCTTCCAAACCGGCGTGGCGATCCCGGCAGTACATGGAGGTACATCATGGCGGAGGTGCTTGTCACCGGCGGCGATACCGAACTCGGTCGCGCGATCGCGGCAGGCTTCCGGGACGCCGGCCACAACGTGGTCATCGCAGGCGCCCGCCGCGACGATCTCGAAGTGGCCGCCAAGGAACTCGACGTCGAGTCGATCGTGTTCGACAACACCGACGCGGCGAGCCTCGAGGAGGCCCGCGCCCTGTTCCCCCATCACCTCGACACCCTGGTGAACGTGCCCGCACCGCTGTGGGAGGCCAAGGATCCCCGCACCTACACGCTGGCCGACCTGGCCGCGGCCTGGCGCAACAATCTCGACGCCACCGTGGTCTCGGCGGCGCTGACGGTGCAGATCGTCGGTGACCATCTGCGCTCGGGCGGCTCGATCATCAACGTCCTGCCGGAGAGCCCCCGCGAAGGCAGTGCGGAAGCCGCGGTCAAGGCGGCGCTGTCGGACTGGACCGCAGGACAGGCGAACTACTTCGGCACCCGCGGCATCACCGTGAACGCGGTCGCATCCGGCCGCAGCGCCGAGCCCGGTTACGACGGGCTGGGCACCACGCCGCCGTCGGTCGCCGACGAGTTCGCGCGGCTCGCAGTGTTTTTGAGTACGTCGGCGGCACGCCACATCACCGGGCAGACGCTGCACGTCAGCCGCGGTGCGCTCGCGACTTTGGGATAACGCGTTAGGGTCGGAGAAGTGACAATCCGACTCGGACTCCAAATTCCCAATTTCTCCTACGGCACCGGCGTCGAGGAACTGTTCCCGACGGTCATCGCGCAGGCTCAAGAAGCCGAGAACGCAGGCTTCGACTCCGTCTTCGTGATGGACCACTTCTATCAGCTGCCCGGGCTGGGCACTCCCGACCAGCCGATGCTGGAGGCGTACACCGCGCTCGGCGGGCTGGCCACCGCGACAGAGAAGGTGCAGCTGGGCACCCTCGTCACCGGCAACACCTACCGCAATCCGACCCTGCTCGCCAAGGCCATCACCACGCTGGACGTGATGAGCCAGGGCCGCGCGATCCTCGGCATCGGCACGGGCTGGTTCGAACTCGAACACGACAGCCTCGGCTTCGAATTCAACACGTTCACCGAACGGTTCAAGAAACTCGACGAGGCGCTGCAGATCATCGTGCCGATGCTCAAGGGCGAACGCGTGACGGTCGACGGCGCCTACTACCGCACGCAGGAAGCGTTCGCCGAACCCCGCTTCCGCGAGCACATTCCGTTGATGATCGGCGGCAGCGGCGAGAAGAAGACCATCCCGCTGGCAGCGCGGCACTTCGACCACCTCAACATCATCGCGGAGTTCGACGAGCTGCCGCGCAAGCTTGAGGTGATCCGGCAGCGCTGCGAGGAGATCGACAGGGATCCCGCGACGCTCGAGACGAGCATGCTGGTGATCGCGTTGATCGGCGAGAACATCAGCGCCGACGCAATCCCGGACGAGTTCAAGCAACGCGCGGTTTTCGGCAACCCCGAGCAGATTGCCGAACAGCTCAAGACCAAGCTCTTCGACGTCGGCGTTGACGGGGTGATCCTCAGTCCGGTGACCATCGGCGGCTACGTGCCCGGCGGTGTCACCGCGGTCGGCGAAGCGTTGAAACCGCTGATATCCGGGTAAACATTCAGTGCGGTTGCCTACGTCACCGCGCTGACCGGAATCGTGCCGACTAACCTATCGGTTGTATCAAGTGGGAAAACGTCCGCGAGGAGCAGCAATGAGCCATCCCGGAGCTACGGCGTCGGATCGGCATAAAGTCGTCATCATTGGATCGGGTTTCGGCGGTCTTACCGCCGCCAAGACCCTCAAGCGCGCCGACGTCGACGTCAAGCTGATCGCCCGCACCACCCATCACCTGTTCCAGCCACTGCTCTACCAGGTGGCGACGGGGATCATCTCCGAAGGCGAGATCGCGCCTGCCACGCGCGTGATCCTGCGCAAGCAGAAGAACGCACAGGTGTTGCTGGGCGACGTCACCCATATCGATCTCGAGAAGCAGACGGTGGACTCGGTGCTGCTGGGCCACACCTACTCGACGCCGTACGACAGCCTGATCATCGCGGCAGGCGCTGGGCAGTCGTACTTCGGCAACGACCACTTCGCCGAGTTCGCGCCGGGAATGAAGTCGATCGACGACGCGCTGGAGCTTCGCGGTCGCATCCTCGGCGCGTTCGAGCAGGCCGAGCGGTCCAGTGACCCCGTCCGCCGGGCGAAACTGCTGACCTTCACCGTCGTCGGGGCGGGCCCCACCGGTGTCGAAATGGCCGGGCAGATCGCCGAATTGGCGGATCAGACCCTGCGGGGCAGCTTCCGCCACATCGATCCGACCGAGGCCAGGGTGATCCTGCTCGACGCCGCACCTGCCGTGCTTCCGCCGATGGGCGAGAAGCTCGGCAAGAAAGCGCAGGCACGCCTGGAGAAAATGGGGGTCGAGGTTCAGCTCGGCGCCATGGTCACCGACGTGGATCGCAACGGTCTGACGGTCAAGGATTCCGACGGCAGCCTCCGGCGGATCGAATCGGCCTGCAAGGTGTGGTCGGCCGGGGTGTCGGCGAGCCCGCTCGGCAAGGATCTCGCCGAACAGTCCGGTGTCGAACTCGACCGGGCCGGCCGCGTCAAGGTCCAACCAGACCTGACGGTTCCCGGCCACCCGAACGTGTTCGTGGTCGGCGACATGGCGGCGGTCGAGGGTGTGCCCGGCGTCGCGCAGGGCGCGATCCAGGGCGGCCGGTACGCGGCCAAGCTGATCAAGCGCGAGGTCAGCGGCACCAGCCAGAAGATCCGGGCCCCGTTCGAGTACTTCGACAAGGGCTCGATGGCGACGGTTTCGCGGTTCTCGGCGGTCGCCAAGGTCGGCAAGGTCGAGTTCGCCGGATTCTTCGCCTGGCTGTGCTGGCTCGTACTGCACCTGGTGTATCTGGTCGGGTTCAAGACCAAGATCGTCACGCTGCTGTCGTGGACCGTGACGTTCCTGAGCACCAAGCGCGGCCAGCTCACCATCACCGAGCAGCAGGCCTACGCCCGAACCCGGATCGAGGAACTCGAAGAGATCGCGGCCTCGGTCCAGGAGACCGAGAAGGCGGCGTCCTAGCGCACTCGACCGGCAGGCAGCTGGTCACCTTGCCAGGTGGCCAGACTGCCGCCGCGCGCGAGCGCGAGCACTGTGCCTGCACCGTCGAATGATGATGCGGGATAACGCATTTCACTGATGCACGCGCGCGGTGCGGCCAATTCGTCGTCGCCGACCGCCCCACACCCCAGTTCGATCCGGTGCCGAAGCAGCGGCGTCGATGCGTCGCCGACGATGTCGGCGTGCAGCGCGCCGGACCAGAATCCGTCGCGCTCACCCGATCGCCCGATCTGGATGCGTTCGCGTATCCGCACATGTGCGGTGTCGGCCAGCTGGAGCCGGGTAGTGGTTCGGTGGCGCGAACCGCCTGCCACGACCGTCGGCTGAGGATCGAGATCGAGGTGGCCGGCTACCTCGACATCCCAGTGCGCCTCAGAATGCAGCGTATGCGCGCCGGGCAGCACCAACGTCGCGGCGGCAGTCCGGATTCGGAGCCTGGCGCCGGTTTCGACGACCACCCGCACCGCGAGCACGTCGCCGCCGAGCGGTGTGGCCGCCGTCGAAACCAGATGCACGGTGTCGGGTTCGGTGCAGCGGGCCGTGAGCCCACCGGTGGCCTCGATGCGCGGCACCCGGCCGGGGCGCGCGACGATGACGACGTCGGAACGCATCAGACCGACTGCGCCCGAGCGGCCTCCAACTGTTCCCGGACCCAGGACAGAACGGGGCCCGCCGTCGGGTCGTCGGTGAGTGAAATCAGCACCGTCGGCCGGTCCTGGCGGACTTTTGCCGAGTCCCGGCGCATCACGTCGAGATCGGCACCCACCAACGGTGCCAGGTCGGTCTTGTTGACCACCAACAGATCTGAGTAAGTCACCCCCGGCCCACCCTTGCGCGGCACCTTGTCGCCGCCCGCGACGTCGACGACGAAGATCTGCACATCCACCAGACCCGACGAGAATGTCGCGGTCAGGTTGTCACCGCCGGATTCGACGAGGATCAGATCCAGTGCCGGGTTGCCCTCGATCAGATCGTCGATCGCGTCGAGGTTGGCGGTGATGTCGTCACGGATCGCGGTGTGTGGGCAGCCGCCGGTCTGCACGGCGGCGATCCGCTCGTCGGGCAGCACCGCGTGGCGACGAAGGAAATCAGCGTCCTCGGTGGTGTAGATGTCGTTGGTGAGCACCGCCAGCGACAGTTCCTCGCGTAACTGACGGCACAACGCGGCAACCAGCGCGGTCTTGCCCGAGCCGACCGGGCCGCCGATGCCGATACGCAACGGCTCGCCGGGTTGCCGAACCCGTTTCGGGCGTTCTGCGTGGTTGTGCGGTTCACCGTCGAGGAAATGCGGTGGCATGAGGGGCCTTTCGTGATTCAGGAGACGAACAGCGGGCGTTCGCGTTCGGTGTGGCGCTGGGCCAGCACGTCGAGCAGTGGATCGGACAGGTCGGCCGGCCCGGCTGTGGCTTCTGCGGCGATCGAGTCACACAGCGCGGAAAGTTCGAAGGTAAGTGCGGCGACGTCACCCGGGTCCAGCGCGAGCAGGCGCTGCGCGGCGGTCGCCGAGCCGGTCATCGTGGTGTAGACCACCGAAAGCGCGGTCTGTTCGGCAAGCAGCCCGGCCGCCGCGCCCACCGCCCCGGCCGCGACCGGAAGATGGGGCCGCGAGCCGACTGCGGCCCACCGCTCCCCCGGCCACACCCGCCGTGCCAGCCGGACCAATCCCCGGCCCTGAGCCCGCGACGCGTCGCGGGCCGCCGGAGACGGTGTGCGGGCGTCGGTCTCGGCGTCGGCGGCTTCGGGCGTCAATGCACCGGACTGCACGGCGACGGCCAGCGAGGCGGCCACCAGGCCTTGACTTCGGATACGCCGGACCAGATAGGCGTGCAATGTCGTCAGGTCGGTGAGCAGGCCGCTGGTGACGGCTTCTTCGACGCCGCCGGAATGCACATGCCCGCCGGTCGGCAATCGCGAGTCGGCCAGGGTGAGAAGTGTTGCCAGACTGCTCATCTAAAACAGGAAGTATCGCTGTGCCATGGGTAGCTCGGCTGCCGGTTGTTCCTGCCACACCTCGCCGTCGATGCGCACCGTGAACGTGTCGGGCTCCACCTCGATGTGCGGCAGCGCATCGTTGAGTGGCATCTGAGCCTTGCCCACGTGCCGAACGTTCTTGGTCGCCACGAGTTTCCGCCGAATGTCGAGGCGATCGGCGAGTCCGTCGTCGATCGCGTGCGGCGAGACGAAGTGCACCGAGGTCGCGGCGGCCGCCGCGGGAGCCGCGCCGAACATGGGCCGCGGCAGCACGGGCTGCGGCGTGGGAATCGACGCGTTGGCATCGCCCATCGCCGCCCACGTGATCATGCCGCCCTTGAGCACCGCATGCGGACGGACGCCGAAGAACGCCGGTTCCCACAGCACCAGGTCGGCGAGCTTACCCACCTCGACCGAACCGACCTCGCTGTCGAGCCCGTGCGCGATCGCCGGGCAGATCGTGTATTTCGCGACGTAGCGCCGCACCCGGTTGTTGTCGGCATCGCCGTCACCCTCCAGCGCACCGCGCCTGCGTTTCATCACGTGCGCGGTCTGCCAGGTGCGCAGAACGACCTCGCCGATCCGGCCCATCGCCTGCGCGTCGCTGCCGATCATCGAGATGGCACCGATGTCGTGCAGCAGATCCTCGGCGGCGATCGTGGACGGCCGGATCCGGCTCTCGGCGAATGCCAAGTCCTCCGGTACGGCGGGATTCAGGTGATGGCACACCATGAGCATGTCGAGGTGCTCGTCGAGGGTGTTGACGGTGTGCGGCCGGGTGGGGTTGGTCGAACTTGGCAGAACGTGGGCGTGGCCGACGACGGTGATGATGTCGGGCGCGTGCCCGCCGCCGGCACCCTCGGTGTGATAGGCGTGGATCGACCGGCCCTTGATGGCGGCAAGAGTGTCTTCGACGAATCCGGCCTCGTTGAGGGTGTCCGTGTGGATGTTGGCCTGCACGCCCGCCGCGTCGGCGACGGTCAGGCACGCGTCGATCGCAGCGGGCGTCGTACCCCAATCCTCGTGCAGCTTGAATCCGGCTGCGCCGCCGCGCAGTTGCTCCCACATCGACTCGGCGCTGACCGTGTTGCCCTTGCCGAGTAAGGCGACATTCAGCGGCCAGGAGTCCAGCGATTCCAGCATCCGGGCCAGATGCCACGAGCCGGGCGTGACGGTGGTGGCCTTGCTGCCCTCGGCCGGCCCGGTCCCGCCGGCGACGATCGTGGTGATGCCGCTGCCGAGTGCTTCCTCCATGATCTGCGGGCAGATGAGGTGGACGTGGCAGTCGATCGCGCCCGCGGTGAGGATACGGCCGTTGCCCGCGATGATCTCGGTGGAAGGACCCACCACGAGATCGGGATGTACGCCCGTCATGATGTCGGGGTTCCCGGCCTTACCAATAGCGGTGATACGGCCGTCTCGAATACCGATGTCGGCCTTGATGATTCCCCAGTAGTCGATGATCACCGCACCGGTGATGACGGTGTCGGGTGCACCGTCGGCACGCGTCGCCCGCGACTGCCCCATGGATTCGCGCAGCACCTTGCCGCCGCCGAACACCGCCTCGTCACCGGCGAGACCCGGTCCGCCGCTGCGGTCCTCGGTGATCTCGACGAACAAGTCGGTGTCGGCCAGCCTGATCCGGTCACCGGCGGTCGGGCCGAACAACGCGGCGTACCGGGCCCGGGAGAGTTGGGTCATGAGGGGTCCAATCGGCCGGGCGGGTTGAGGCTGATGCCGTGCACCTCACGGGCCCCGGCAAGCGGTACGAGAGAGACGCGTTGGGCCACACCGGGTTCGAAACGAACCGCGGTGCCTGCCGGAATGTCGAGCCGGTGGCCGTGTGCTGCGGTGCGGTCGAAGTCCAGAGCGGCGTTGGCTTGCGGCAGATGCACGTGACTGCCGACCTGAACCGGCCGGTCGCCGGTGTTGACGACGTCGAGGGTCAGCCGGTCAGCCCCGCGATTGATCTCGATCACGCCGTCCCCGAACAGGATTTCACCTGGAATCATGAGCAGCCACCTCAAGCGATCGGCTGATGGACGGTGACCAGTTTCGTGCCGTCCGGGAAGGTCGCCTCGACCTGGACGTCGGCCAGCATTTCGGGAACCCCCTCCATGACTTCATCCCGGGTCAGCACGCCGCGGCCGCTCGCCATCAATTCGGCGACCGAGCGGCCGTCGCGCGCACCCTCGAGTAGGTGGTCGGTGATCACCGCGACCGCTTCGGGGTGATTGAGCCGAAGACCGCGAGCCTGCCTACGACGGGCAAGCTCTGCGGCATACGAGATCAGCAGCCGGTCCTGTTCATGCGGCGTTAAACGCATAGTGGGCGATACTGCCACGCCGCCCGCACCCGCGCGCGGCGTACCGAAGCAGCTAGGCGGCAGGCATGTTCTGCAACCGGACCTGCCCCCGGGCCACCAGCCGGTCGTTCTCATCGGTGATCGTGATGAGCCACAGCTGCTGGCGGCGTCCGCGGTGGATCGGCGTGGAAACCGCTGTCACAGTTCCTGATCCGATCGCCCGCAGGAAGTCGGTGTTGTTGTTGACGCCCACGACGGTGCCACCGCCGTTCTGCGACAGCCAGATGTGTCCGGACACGCTGGCAAGGCTCTCGACGATTGAGCAGTAGACGCCGCCGTGCACGATGCCCCACGGCTGCAACAGCTTGTCGTGGATCTTGAGCTCGGCTCGGCCACCGTCGGGAGTCAGCTCGAGATAGGTCAGGCCCAATTCGGTGTCGAATCCCTTGCCCAGCCCTTCGGGCGCGTCTGTCGTCACAGTCCTCGTGTCTACACGGCGGGCCGCCATAAAGATGCGGGCGGGTCCCGTGCAATTCGCACGGGACCCGCCCTCGAGTGGACCGGGGGTCTCTGCAGCCCTCAGGACTCCGGCGCGGTCCGTTAGCCTCGTACCGAAAGAATAGGCAAGGCTGCCCTAATTTAGCAAGACCTTCCCTGCGCGACTGGCGCCGCGGACCGGCAGACCGAAGCCGACGAGGGCGTCCAGCACCGCCTGACCGCGACGCATGCTGACCAGTTCACTGCAATTGGCAAGCAGCGGTACCTGCGTGGCCGCGCTCACGACGGCCGCACCGACCATGTGCCACATGGCCGCAACGGACATCGCGCCGCCACTGATCTCGAACAACCGGGCGAACAGCGGCTCGAGAGCGCGATGACTGCGGTGCGCCACCCACGTCGTCAGCGCGGCCTCACTCGGCAGCGCCACGATGCCGTCATGCGCGGCATCGGAAATGCGAGTCATCCCGGCACGGAAATGCGGATCGTCGGGCAGCGCGCGCAGGATCGGATCGACCACGCCCACCCAGTCGATCGCGCCCTCCGAGTCGACATGCACCCACAGATTCTCCAAGCCGGTGTCCCAGGCGCGGCCCTCCAGCACCAACAGCGGCACCACGCGGCCGATGACGACGTGCGCGAGCGTGGCGGCCATCTGCTGCGCGACCGCGGCGCGGTTGTCGGTCTCGGCGATCGCGGTGTCGAACATCAGCTGCAGCCGATCGCCGCTCAGCGCCTCGGCCAGCGGCCACCACCGCCGGCGCGACAGGTCACCCATGACGGCAACACCGTAGACCCGCGGACACTCCGGATACAGCTCGCGCAGGCGCCGGCTGGACTCGTGCAGCGGCAGTGCCCGTTTGATGGCCATACCCGCGATCAGCGGGTCCTCGATCAAGACCGTCATGACACCTCCGAAGGCTCCAATGTGACTTAGGTTAGCCTTACTATAGTCACGCGATGATCGAGGGCCACCCCCTGTGACTCGATTCACAGCCGGCCCGTGAATGGTCGTTGACCTTGAAGTAGACGCCCGCCGACGGCGGCGGAGCACTTGCTCGTCGATGGATACGACACGCGGTAGTAAGCCCGTAGTACGCTGGGCTTACTGCTCAGGAGAGTGAACGGAACATGGCCAAATTGACGCGTCTTGGGGAATTGGAGCGCGAGGTGATGGATCACCTCTGGTCCGCGCCGGAACCCCAAACTGTGCGCCAAGTCCACGAGGCGCTGGCCGCCCGCCGCGACTTGGCTTACACCACGATCATGACCGTGCTGCAGCGCCTGGCGAAGAAAAACCTCGTCGTGCAGCACCGCGATGACCGCGCGCACCGCTACGCGCCAACACATGGCCGCGATGAACTGGTCGCCGGCCTGATGGTCGACGCCCTCGACCAGGCCGCGGATTCCGGCAGCCGTCAGGCCGCGCTGGTGCACTTCGTCGAGCGAGTCGGCGCCGATGAGGCCGCTGCGCTGCGGCGCGCGCTTCAAGAGCTCGAAAGCAAACACCGGATCCCGCCACCGACTGGTAATTCCAGCACCGCCTGAGAGAGACTTACGGCGTGTCCGCGCTGGCCTTCACCCTCGTCGCGCTGGCCCTGGTTGGGCCAGTGCCGGCGATGTTGGCGCGGGCGTCATGGCCGCTGCGTGCGCCGCGCGCCGCGATCGTGCTGTGGCAGTCGATCGCCCTGGCTGCCGTGCTCTCGGCGTTCTCCGCGGGCATCGCGATCGCCAGCCGGCTGTTCGTCCCCGGGCCGGACGGGCGCCCGACGGCGACCATCACGAGCGAGATCAAAGTCCTCGGCTGGCCGCTGTGGCTGCTCTATGTCGTCGTCTTCACCCTGACCCTGCTCATCGGCGCCCGGCTGTGTGTCGCGGTGATCCAGGTCGCCGTGGCGACCCGCAGGCGCCGGGCGCATCACCGCATGATGGTCGACCTACTGAGCCGGTCACGCGACGCCGTGCCGACCCACCTCTGTACCTCGGCCAGCGGCTTGCGCATCCTCGATGTGGCGCAGCCGCTGGCCTACTGTCTGCCCGGTGTGCGCAGCCGGGTCGTGGTCAGTGAAGGGACACTGAACACGTTGTCCGACAGCGAGGTCACCGCGATCCTCACCCATGAGCGTGCGCATCTGCGCGCGCGGCACGACCTCGTCCTCGAGATGTTCACCGCCGTGCACGCCGCATTTCCACGGTTCGTCCGCAGTGCCAGTGCGCTGGACGCGGTGCGCCTGCTGATCGAGCTCCTCGCCGACGACGCCGCGGTGCGGACCGCCGGACCCACTCCCCTGGCCCGCGCCCTTGTCGCGTGCGCGGGCGGTCGCACACCGTCCGGAGCGCTTGCCGCGGGCGGGCCAACCACCGTGATCCGTGTGCGACGCCTCGGCGGCAAACCGAACAGTCTGGTCCTGTCCGCGATCGCATATCTGGCAGCAGTAGCCGTACTCGTCGTCCCCACTGTCGCGGTCGCCGTGCCCTGGCTCACCGAGCTGCACCGCCTGTTCTCCGGCCTGGGATAAGGCCGTTCCGGTCAGGCGTTCCTCTACAACAAAACAACGAAAGGCTCCTGCATGACCAACACGAGCACTTCCGGCACGGCGCAGATCGGCGTTACCGGCCTGGCGGTGATGGGTTCGAACATCGCCCGCAACTTCGCCCGCCATGGCTACACCGTCGCTTTGCACAACCGGTCAGTGGCCAAAACCGATGCGCTGCTGGCCGAGCACGGGTCGGAAGGCAAGTTCGTCCGCAGCGAGACCATCGCCGAATTCCTCGACGCACTGGAAAAGCCGCGTCGAGTCCTGATCATGGTCAAGGCAGGCGAGGCCACCGATGCCGTCATCAACGAGCTCGCCGATGCCATGGAAGAAGGCGACATCATCATCGACGGCGGTAACGCGCTCTACACCGACACCATCCGGCGTGAAGCCGCGATGCGAGAGCGTGGCCTGCACTTCGTCGGCGCGGGCATCTCCGGCGGCGAGGAGGGCGCGCTCAACGGCCCCTCGATCATGCCCGGTGGCCCCGCCGAGTCCTACAAGAGCCTCGGCCCGCTCCTCGAGGAGATCTCGGCCCACGTCGACGGCGTGCCCTGCTGCACCCACATCGGCCCCGACGGTGCCGGGCACTTCGTCAAGATGGTGCACAACGGCATCGAATACTCCGACATGCAGTTGATCGGCGAGGCCTACCAACTGCTGCGCGACGGCCTTGGCAAGAGTGCCGGCGAGATCGCCGACGTGTTCGACGAATGGAACAAAGGCGACCTCGACAGCTTCCTGGTCGAGATCACCGCCAAGGTGCTGCGCCAGACCGACGCCAAGACCGGCAAGCCGCTCGTCGATGTGATCGTCGACGAGGCCGAACAAAAAGGCACCGGACGCTGGACCGTGAAATCCGCCCTCGACCTCGGCGTGCCCGTCACCGGCATCGCCGAGGCCGTATTCGCCAGGGCCCTGTCGGGTTCGGTGCCCCAGCGCAAGGCCACCGTGGGCCTGGCCTCCGGCGACCTGGGTGCCGCACCGGCCGACGCCGCACAGTTCACCGAGGACGTGCGCCAAGCGCTCTACGCCTCCAAGATCGTCGCCTACGCCCAGGGCTTCAACCAGATCCAGGCCGGCAGTGCCGAATACGACTGGAACATCACCCCCGGCGACCTCGCCACCATCTGGCGCGGCGGCTGCATCATCCGGGCCAAGTTCCTCAACCGGATCAAAGAGGCCTACGACGTCGAGCCGGACCTGGCCACGCTGATCGCCGCGCCGTACTTCCGCAGCGCCGTCGAATCGGCCATCGACAGCTGGCGCCGCGTCGTGGTGACCGCAACGCAGCTGGGCATCCCGATCCCCGGCTTCTCCTCGGCGCTGTCCTACTACGACGCACTGCGCACCGAGCGACTTCCAGCCGCACTGACCCAGGGCCTGCGCGACTTCTTCGGCGCCCACACCTACGGCCGCATCGACGCCGAACCCGGCCAGAAGTTCCACACCCTGTGGAGCGGCGACCGCAGCGAAGTCCCCGCCTGATTTCCCACCGCGAGCCGACACAGAATCGCGCTACCAGGGCCTGGTTCGTGCGACTCTGTGTCTGCTCGGCGGGGCGGCGCCCAACTAGACTCGGTGGCGATGAGATTTCTTGACGGGCACACACCGCCCTATGACCTGACCTACAACGATGTCTTCGTCGTCCCGGGCCGGTCGGATGTGGCGTCGCGCTTCGACGTGGACCTTTCGACCGTCGACGGTTCGGGCACCACGATCCCCGTTGTGGTGGCCAACATGACTGCGGTGGCCGGCCGGCGGATGGCGGAGACCATCGCGCGGCGCGGCGGCATCGTGGTGCTGCCCCAGGATCTGCCGATCACGGCGGTCAGCGAGACCGTCGAGTTCGTCAAGAGCCGGGACCTGGTTGTCGACACACCGGTGACGCTGAGCCCCGACGACTCGGTGTCGGACGCCACCGCGCTGTTGCACAAGCGTGCCCACGGCGCAGCCGTCGTGGTGTTCGAAGGTCGGCCGATCGGGTTGGTTACCGAGGCCGCCTGCGCAGGCGTGGACCGGTTCGCCCGCGTTCGGGACATCGCGTTGTCCGACTTCATCACCGCACCGGTCGGCACCGACCCCCGCGAGGTGTTCGACCTGCTCGAGCACGCGCCGATCGACGTGGCCGTGATGACAGAGCCCGACGGCACCCTGGCCGGGGTGCTCACCCGCACCGCCGCGATCCGCGCAGGCATCTACGCACCCGCGGTCGATGCCGCCGGCCGGCTGCGCATCGCCGCCGCGGTCGGCATCAACGGTGACGTCGCGGCCAAGGCCAGGGCGCTCGCCGAGGCCGGGGTCGACCTGCTGGTCATCGACACCGCGCACGGTCACCAACTCAAGATGCTCGACGCCATCAAGGCAGTGGCGTCGCTCGATCTCGGCCTGCCGCTCGCGGCGGGCAACGTGGTGTCGGCCGAAGGCACCCGCGACCTCATCAGTGCCGGCGCATCCATCGTCAAGGTCGGCGTCGGCCCCGGCGCGATGTGCACGACCAGGATGATGACCGGAGTCGGCCGGCCACAGTTCTCCGCTGTCGTCGAATGCGCTTCCGCCGCAAGACAACTCGGTGCACACGTGTGGGCCGACGGTGGCGTCCGGCACCCGCGCGACGTGGCACTGGCCCTGGCGGCGGGCGCGTCGAACGTGATGATCGGCTCGTGGTTCGCCGGCACCTACGAATCGCCAGGCGATCTGCTGCACGACCGCGACGACCGGCCGTACAAGGAGAGCTACGGCATGGCTTCCAAGCGTGCGGTCGCAGCTCGCACAGCCGGTGACAGCGCATTCGACCGGGCGCGCAAAGCGCTGTTCGAAGAAGGCATTTCAAGTTCCCGCATGGGCCTCGACCCGGCGCGTGGCGGTGTAGAGGATCTGCTCGATCACATCACGTCGGGCGTACGCAGCACGTGCACCTACGTCGGCGCCGCCAACCTCGCCGAACTCCACGAGAAGGTGGTGCTCGGTGTGCAATCGGCCGCCGGATTCGCCGAAGGCCATCCGTTACCCAGCGGGTGGTGACGGGTAGGCCAGCACGTCGCCGGCCACCTCGACGGTGACCGCACTGTCGGTGGCCACGCGCGCGTCCCCCGGGCTGCGCAAGCGCAGCGCAGTTCCGTCGCGCAGCGCGACATGCACGACCGTGTCAGCGCCATAGAACCGGCTCGCGCACACCCGCGCCGTGTTGCCGGCATCGGTATCGCCGACCGGCAGGCCCATCCGTAACTGCTCGGGCCGCAACACCACGACAGCCGGTCCGTCGGCCACCTCGATGCGAACCGGATGGGCACCGAGCGCGGTGTGCGCCACACCCGCACGGCACGTGCCGGCCAATTCGACTGTGGCGCCGACGAATCGGGCGGTTACCAGGTTGGCCGGCCGCCCATAGAGGTCGCCAGGCGCGGCGTGTTGGGCCACCGCACCGTCGATCAGCAGCGCAACCGAATCCGCGAGCGACAACGCCTCGGTCTGGTCGTGCGTCACGAGGACTGCGGTAGTGCCTGCGCCGCGCAGGATTTCGGCGATGTCCTCGCGCACCCGGGTCCGCAGCCCAGCATCCAGCGCGGCGAACGGCTCGTCGAGCAGGAGGACACGGGGCCGGGCAGCGAGTGCCCTTGCGAGCGCGACGCGCTGCTGCTGGCCGCCGGACAGTTCGTGCGGGCGGGCATTCGCCAGGCCGGGCAAGCCGACGACGTCGAGCCAGTACGCGACCTCCGAAGCCAGCCCATTGCGGCCCTCGAGACCGAACGCCACGTTGCGGCCGACCGTCAGGTGCGGAAACAGCGCGCCTTCCTGCGGCATGAGGCCGACCCGCCGCCGATGCGCCGGTACCACCGGGCCGCGACCGACCATCGGCCGCCCCGCGATGTGCACCGTTCCCGCATCGGGATCGTCGAATCCGGCCAGGATGCGCAGCAGTGTGGTCTTGCCGCAGCCCGACGGTCCGAGCACGGCGGTGATCGTGCCGGCGGGCACTTCGAGATCGGCACCCGCGAGCACCTGCCGCCTGCTATACGACTTGTGAATCCCAAGTGCTGCAACACCTGCCACGCCCTCAGTCACTTCGGACCCCGCTTCGGCCCGCGCTGAACAATCCGAGCGCGGCAGTCGGGAGGGCGGCGAACACCACAAGGGCCGCGGCGTACGGTGCGGCGGCGGCGTAGTCGCTGACCGAGCTATAGCCCCACAGTCGCGTCGCCAGCGTGTCGACACCCGTCGGATGCAACAGCAGGGTCACCGGCAACTCCTTCATGCACGTCAGCAGGATCAGTGCCGCGCCAGCTCCGATGCCCGGAACCGAGAGACGCGCGGTCACCGCCCCGAACGCGCGTAGCGGACTGCGCCCGAGCGACCGTGCGACCTCCTCGAGCCGCACCGGCGTCGTCTCGACGGCCGCCCGCACCGAGCCGACCGCCAACGGCACCAACAGCACCGCATACGCCAGGATCAGCAGTGGCGCGTGCTGATAGAGCGGACGCAGCAACAACACGCCGAGCGACACCATCGAGATGCCGATGACGATCGCCGGAAGTCCGTGCGCCACATAGCTCGCACCCTCCAGTACCCGGGTCGCGCGGTCGCGGTAACGCGCCGCGAGCACACCGAGGGGCAGTGCGGCGACAGTGCAGACCACCGCCGCGATGACCGAGAGCCAGATCGTCGCGCCGAGCGCGGCCACCCACTCGCCGCCGTCCCACCGCGCGCCCGCGGTCGACAACCAACCCACCAACGCGACGCTGGGCACCCCGATCGCGGCGGCCAGCACCGAGACCGGGACGACAACGGCGAGCGGCCACCACCGCCCCAACCGGTTGAGCGGCGCGGGCCTCGGGGTGCCACCACCGATCCGCGATGCGGCGATCCCGCGGGCCCGCGCTTCGGCCAGCACCAACACCAGCGCCAGCACCAACAGCACGAGTGAGAGGACCGCCGCCCGCGACGGGTTGAACCCGGACCGGTAGGCGCCGTAGATCACCCACGTGAACGCCTCATACCGCATCGCGGCCACCGCGCCGAAGTCACTGAGCACATACAGCGCCACCAGCAGGCCGCCTGCCGTGATGGCACCCCTGGCCTGCCGCAGCGTCACCCGGAACAGCACCGAAAGGCCGCCGTGTCCCAGTGAACGGGCCACCTCCTCCAACGCCGGGTCCACCCGCGACAGCGCCGCCATGGTCGTGAGGAACACGAGCGGATAGCTCACCAGCACAAGGACCAGGCACGCACCCCAGAATCCCTCGACCGCCGGGTATACCGAAACCCATAGGTAGGCAAGCAGATAGCTCGGTATGGCGAGCGGAAGCGTGAGGGCGACGGCAAGTCCGCGCCTGCCGCGCAGATCGGTCCGCGACACCAGCACCGCCAGCCCCACCCCGAGCACGACGCAGATCGCGGTGACCACGACGACCAGGGTCAGCGACCGCCCCACGAGCGCCGCGGTCCGCGCCTGCCACAGTTCGTCGACGACGAACGCCCAACCCCGCTCCGCGGCGCGCTCACCCAGATACACCAGCGGCACCAACGTGGCGAGGACGACCAGCGCCGCCGCACCCACCAACGGCGCCGGAGCACGTCGGCCACGTCCGCTCATCGGGTCAGTTGGTCAGCAGTCCGGTTTCCACCAACAGTTCCTGGGTGGCCTCCAGATCGGACAGCGCCGACAGATCGACGGCAGGCGGCTGCAGGTCACTCAGCGGTGGCATCTCACCCGACGGCGCCACCCCGGCGATCAAGGGATACTCCATCGTCTCGCCCGCGAAGTACTCCTGCGCCGACGTGCCGACCAGATACGACGCGAATTCTTGTGCGCCTTGCGGATTCGGCGCGGATTTGAGAACCCCGACCCCGGCCACGTTGATCAGGCCGCCAGGATCCGCCGGTGCCATGAACTTGTTGCGCGCGGTCACTGCCTGCGGGCCCTTCGCGTCGATCAACTCGTACAGGTAGTAGTGATTGGCCAGGCCCAACGGCAGCTGCCCGGAGTCCACCGCGTCGCGCACCGCGACGTTGTTCTCATATGCCTTGGGTTCCTGCGCTTTGAAGGCCTGAAGCCATTGCCGGGCCCCGTCGTCACCGCGGATCACCCGCAGTCCGGTGACGAACGATTGCCAGGACGCATTACTGGGCGCGAACCCGATCTTTCCCTTCCACTCCGGCGCAAGCAGTCCGTCGATGGTGTCCGGCGCGTTGGGCGCGAGGGTCGGGTTGTACACAACGACGCGGGCGCGGCCGGACACCCCGACCCAAGTGCCGTCGGCAGCCGAGAACTTGTCCGGAACCGCCTTGAGCGTCTCGGCATCGATCGGCGCGAAGAGGCCGGCCTGGGTGACGGCTCCCAGTGCGCCGGCGTCCTGCGACAGGAAGACGTCGGCCGGCGATTTGTCGCCCTCGGTGATCAGCTGCGCGGCCAGTTCCCCGGAACCGGCATAGCGGGTCTCCACCTCGATTCCGGTGTCGTTGGTGAACTGTTCGATCAGCGGTGCGACCAGCTCCTCACTGCGGCCCGAATACACCACGATCTTGTCCGCCGATTCCGCCGGCTGCGATCCGCACGCACTCAGCGCGAACACGGCGGCGACGGCACCGAGCGCACCGGCCAGGCGGAGAACCGGCTTCGACTGAGCCAGGAAAGACGTCATGGAGGACCTGCCTTCGGCTGCCCGACGGGATGGGATGACCCTACCCGCGCGAGTTTGGTTAGGCTGCGTAAACCGCATGACAGGGCGCCGATTTGCAGGCACAACGCGACGGTTGGCGGCAGTCGGCCGCTACGTTCGCGTTAGTATTGAGCTTCACTGCATTCATGGTCGGCCAGATCCGATGGCCGGCGCGAACGAAAGGGTTCACGTGCCGCAGGCACCGACTGAGGCCTCCGGTTCTGAACCGGGATTCCGGGCGGAGCAGCAATCAGTCCTGAACGCCGAAGCTGACGACCCCTCTCCTAGTTGGCCGGGCCTGGTGCCCGGCGCCCCGCAGGTGAGATCCCGATGAGTTCGAGCGTGGTTTTCTCGCTGTTGTCGATATTGGCGGTCGTGCTTCTGACCGTCGGCACCGCAGTGTTCGTTGCTGCCGAGTTCTCGCTGACGGCCCTCGAACGCAGCACGGTCGAGGCGAACGCCCGCGACGGTGACCGCCGCGACCAGATGGTCCGGCGCGCGCACCGCACACTGTCCTTCCAGCTGTCCGGCGCGCAGGTGGGTATTTCCATCACCACCCTGGCCACCGGTTACCTCGCCGAGCCGGTTGTCGGACGGTTGATCCAACCCGGCCTCGACGCGATGGGCCTGCCTGCCAACCTCGCCGGTGGTCTTTCGCTGTTTCTGGCCGTGCTGATCGCGACATCGCTGTCGATGGTGTTCGGCGAGCTGGTGCCGAAGAATCTGGCGGTGGCCCGGCCGGTCCCCACGGCGCGCGCCGCCGCGCCGTTCCAGTTGCTGTTCTCGATGTTGTTCACCCCGGTGATCCGGTTGACCAACGGCACGGCGAACTGGATTCTGCGCAGGCTCGGGATCGAGCCTGCCGAAGAACTGCGCTCGGCGCGCTCGGCGCAGGAGTTGGTATCACTCGTCCGTAACTCGGCACGCACCGGATCACTCGATCAGACAACGGCTCTGCTCGTCGACCGCTCGCTGCAGTTCGGCGAGCGCACCGCCGAGGAATTGATGACGCCACGGTCCAAGATCGAGGCACTCAATGCCGACGACACCGTCGCGGACTTGATGACCGCCGCGATCGAGACCGGATTCTCGAGGTTCCCGATCATCGAAGGCGACCTCGATCAGACCATCGGCGTCGTGCACGTCAAGCAGGTGTTCACCGTGCCGCTCGACGACCGTGCCCGCACCCGGCTGGCGGGCCTGGCCCTGCCCGTCGCGACCGTGCCATCCACGCTGGACGGTGACGCCGTGATGACCCAGATCCGGGCCAACGGGTTGCAGACCGCCCTGGTGGTCGACGAGTACGGCGGGACCGCGGGCATGGTGACGGTCGAGGATCTCATCGAGGAGATCGTCGGGGATGTCCGCGACGAACACGATGACGCGACACCCGACGTCGTGCCCGCCGGTCAGGGCTGGCAGGTCTCGGGCCTGCTGCGTATCGACGAGGTCGCCGCCGAGACCGGATTCCGCGCCCCCGAAGGCGAATACGAGACGATCGGCGGCCTGGTTCTGCAGGAGCTCGGCCACATACCCGAGACCGGTGAGGCGGTCGAGCTGACGGCATTCGATCCGGACAGCGGGTCCGACGAGCCGACTCGTTGGTTGGCCACGGTGGTCCGGATGGACGGCCGCCGTATCGACCTGCTGGAGCTGACCGGATTGGGCAACGGCAGCCCGCACGGAGGCGACCACCATGGGTGACATCTTCGGCGTGCTGCTGACGGTTCTGCTGCTCGCGGCCAACGCATTCTTCGTGGCGTCGGAGTTCGCGCTGATCTCCGCCCGCCGCGACCGGCTGCAAGCGCTGGCCGAGCAGGGCAAGAGAAGTGCCGTCACGGTGATCCGGGCCGGCGAGAATCTGTCGCTGATGCTGGCCGGCGCCCAGCTGGGCATCACAATCTGTTCGATCCTGCTGGGCCGCGTCGGCGAGCCCGCCGTCGCGCATCTGCTCGAGAAGCCGTTCGGGCTGCTCGGAGTGTCCGACGCGGTGCTGCACACGGTGTCGTTCTTCGTCGCCCTGGCCATCGTCGTGATCCTGCACGTCCTGCTCGGCGAGATGGTCCCGAAGAACATCGCCATCGCCGGGCCGGAGTCCGCGGCGATGCTGCTCATCCCGCCCTATCTGCTCTACATCCGCGCGGCGCGGCCGTTCATCGCGTTCTACAACTGGTGCGCCAACACGACGCTGCGGGCGTTTCGGGTGGAACCGCGCGACGAGCTGGCATCGGCGGTGTCGACTGTCGAGCTGTCGGAGATGATCGCCGAATCCGTGTCCGAGGGCCTGCTCGATCCCGAGGAGCACCACCGGCTGACCCGCGCCCTGCAGACCCGCACTCGGACCGTGGCGGACGTCGCCATGCCGCTCGACGAAATTCACGCGGTGCAGGTTGCCGCGCAGGACACCGGACCGACCGTCGCCGCCGTGGAGCGGGCCCTCACCGAGACCGGATACTCGCGCTTCCCGGTCGTCGACATGTTCGGGGCGTTCATCGGCTACCTGCACATCAAGGACGTGTTGCCCCAGGTCAACGAGCCCGACGCGGTGGTAGACCGCGCGATGGTGCGGCCGCTCCCGCAGTTGGCGGCCACGCTGCCGGTGCCCGACGCCCTGTCGCGGCTGCGGCGCAGCAACAGCCACCTGGCCCTGGCCACGTCGCCCGACGGTGCGGTGACCGCGATGGTCGCGCTCGAAGACCTGGTCGAGGATCTGGTTGGCACCGTCCGCGACGGAACGCACCGTGTCTGAGCCGGCGCCCGTCGCCACCCTGGCCCGGATCCTGGGCGAGGCCGAGTGGACCTCGGCCGAACAGCGTCATCGCGAGCGGGTCGAGACGTTCCTGACGCCGCATGTGCGTCGTCAGGAGCGCGCAGAAGCCCACCCGGTATGGGACTTCCTGTTCACCTACTACAGCCTGCGGCCGCGTCAACTGCGTCGTTGGCATCCCGGATTCGGGGTGGTCCTGGCTGGTGCGTCGGCACGCCGCTACCTCGGCGCGACCGGCTACGGCCGCTGCCCCGACGGCGTCACCGTCACGCACGGTCACCTCGCGGCCCGCACGGAAACGGTGCGGTTCATCGCGTCGCTGTTGCGCGCCACCGCCACGCGCCCCGCCCGCCTGAACTGTTTCGGGCTGCACGAGTGGGCGATGGTGTATCGCACCGACGCCGTACGCCACACCCAGGTTCCGCTGCGTCTCGGCGCAGCCGCCACCGACGCGGTGGTCGAGTCGATGCCGTTGCGGTGCAGCCACTTCGACGCGTTCCGGTTCTTCACCGAACCGGCCGCCGTACGCAACGACCGCAGGCTCAGCCGGGAAACGCAGCTCAGCGCCGAGCAACCAGGCTGTATCCACGCTGCGATGGACCTGTACAAGTGGGCGTACAAACTGGGGCCACTGGTGCCTTCTGAGCTGGTGATCGATGCGCTCGAACTGGCCGCCGACGCGCGGGCGGTGGACATGTGCGCCAGTCCATACGACTTGAGGCGCTATGGTTTCGAGCCGATCCCCATCGAAACACCGGCCGGGCGTGCCGAATACGTCCGGGCCCAACAGGAGATCGCCGAGAGGGCCGCCCCGTTGCGGGCCACTCTGGCAAACCGATGTGAGCTGTTACTCATCAGCACGGACGGTGAAAAAGCCGACGTTACCGATGGGTAAGCTGGATAAACGGCAGGCGCCGCACGGTGTCTGGAGCCGAGGGAGGAAAGCATGACCAGCGATCGTGTGACGGTCGGAAATCTGCGCGTGGCGCGCGTGTTGCACGACTTCATCACGAATGAAGCGCTGCCCGGAACCGGCATCGACCCCGACACCTTCTGGTCCGGAGTAGACAAGGTGGTCGCCGACCTCACCCCGCAGAACCAGGACCTGCTGGCCCGCCGCGACGAACTGCAGGCCCAGATCGACAAGTGGCACCGTTCGCATGTGCTCGAACCGGTCGACCCGGCTGCCTACAAGCAGTTCCTCACCGATATCGGCTACCTGCTGCCCGAGCCCGACGACTTCACGATCACCACGGCCGGTGTCGACGACGAGATCACCACCACCGCGGGCCCGCAGCTCGTGGTGCCGATCCTCAACGCCCGGTTCGCGCTCAACGCCGCCAACGCGCGGTGGGGTTCGCTGTACGACGCGTTGTACGGCACCGACGTCATCTCCGAGGAGGACGGCGCTGAGAAGGGTGTGGGCTACAACAAGGTGCGCGGTGACAAGGTCATCGCGTACGCCCGCACTTTCCTCGACGAGGCCGTCCCGCTGGCGGCCGGCTCGTGGAGCGAGGCGACCGGCCTCAAGATCGACGAGGGTCAGTTGCTCGTCACCTACGGTGACGACCTGTCCGGGGCCGATGACTCCTCGCGCGAGCGCTCGTCGGAAGGCCTCGCGGCGCCCGAGCAGTTCGTCGGCTACACCGGTGAGCTGGGCAAGCCGCAATGGTCGGTGCTGCTGCGCAACCACGGCCTGCACATCGAGATCCTGATCGACCCCGACTCCCCCGTCGGCGCCACCGACGCCGCGGGCATCAAAGACGTCGTGCTGGAGTCCGCGATCACCACGATCATGGACTTCGAGGACTCGGTGGCCGCGGTCGACGCCGATGACAAGGTGCTCGGCTACCGCAACTGGCTGGGTCTGAACAAGGGTGATCTGGCCGAAGAGGTCAGCAAGGGCGACAAGACCTTCACCCGCGTCCTCAACCAGGACCGCGTCTTCACCACACCGGACGGGGATGGTGAACTCACGCTGCCCGGCCGCAGCCTGCTGTTCGTGCGCAACGTCGGCCACCTGATGACCAACGACGCGATCGTGGATGCCGACGGGAACGAGGTCTTCGAAGGCATTCAGGATGCGCTGTTCACGAGCCTCATCGCCATGCACGGGCTGAAGGACGCCTCCGACAACGACGGCGCGAACGGGCCGCTGCGCAACAGCCGCACGGGCTCGGTCTACATCGTCAAGCCCAAGATGCACGGCCCCGACGAGGTCGCGTTCACGTGCGAGCTGTTCAGCCGCGTCGAGGACGTGCTCGGACTGCCCCAGGCGACCCTCAAGGTCGGCATCATGGACGAGGAACGCCGCACCACGGTCAACCTCAAGGCCTGCATCAAAGCCGCCGCCGACCGCGTGGTGTTCATCAACACCGGGTTCCTGGACCGCACCGGCGACGAGATCCACACCTCGATGGAAGCAGGCCCGATGGTGCGCAAGGGCACCATGAAGAGCCAACCGTGGATCAAGGCCTACGAGGACGCCAACGTCGACGTGGGCCTGGCGGCCGGACTGTCCGGCAAGGCGCAGATCGGCAAGGGCATGTGGGCCATGACCGATCTGATGGCCGACATGGTCGAGCAGAAGATCGGACAACCGAAGGCGGGCGCCACCACGGCATGGGTGCCGTCGCCAACTGCGGCCACCCTGCACGCGATGCACTACCACCAGGTGGATGTGTTCGCGGTCCAGCAGGAGCTTGCAGGCAAGAAGCGCGGCAAGCTCGAAGACCTGTTGACGATCCCGCTCGCCGACTCGTCGCTCACCTGGTCTCCGGAGGAGATCCACGAGGAGGTCGACAACAACTGCCAGTCGATCCTCGGCTACGTGGTGCGCTGGATCGACGCAGGTGTCGGATGCTCGAAGGTGCCCGACATCCACGACGTCGCACTGATGGAAGACCGCGCCACGCTGCGTATTTCGAGCCAGCTGCTGGCGAACTGGCTGCGCCACGGTGTGATCACGGCCGAGGACGTCAAGGCCAGCCTGCGCCGGATGGCCGCGGTGGTCGACGAGCAGAACTCGAAGGATCCCGCGTATCTGCCGATGGCGCCCAACCCGGAGGCCAGCATCGCGTTCGCCGCCGCGCAGGAGCTGATCCTGTCCGGCACCGAGCAGCCCAATGGCTACACCGAGCCGATCCTGCACCGGCGCAGGCGCGAGTTCAAAGCGAGCACCGCTGCCCAGTGATTAGACTTCGGCGGGGCCGGATGAGTGACGAGTCAAGGGGTTAGGAATGGGCAGGCACAGCATTCCCGACCCCGAGGACTCCGCCGACGAGCCCGAGTTGGGGCCCGGCCACGACACCGGTTATGAAACGCCGGGTCGTCACGAGTCGTATCGCGAGCGCGACCAGGACCGGGGCGGGCACGGCCAGTCGGGGTTCGGGCGTTCGGAGTATCCCCAAGCCGACGAGCCCGACTACGGGTATGAGCGGAAGCCGGGGTATCAATCCGATCCCGGCTATCGAGAGGACCGCGGCTACCAGCAGCCACCGCCCGAGTACCCGGGAGAGCGCGGGTACCGGCCGGAAGCCGACTACCGGCGCGGAGCGGATCGCCCGCCGGAATCGGCGTACCGCCAGCACCGGTACGCCGACGACGCCGACGACTTTCGCGATTCTGGCGGCGACTCCGACTATCCCGATTACTCGGATGCCGACTACACCGACGAGTACGCCGACGAGTATGTCGATGGCTATGCCGACGAGTACGCCGACGAGTACGCCGACGACTATGCCGAAGACGACGATCGCGATGCTCCGACCGCAAAGCTGAGTGCGGCGGGTCCCCCGCCTCCGCCGTCCACCCCGTCTCGCCGGCAACGCGGCGGGGACTGGGACGGCGAATGGACGGGAAGCCACCGCGCGGTGGCATCCGGCCGCCGCGGGGTCAGCGTCGGGGTGATCGCTGCCCTCGTCACGGTCGTGGCCGTGGTCGCAGGCGTGATCCTGTGGAAGTTCTTCGGCGACGTCCTGTCGGATCGAAGCGACGCCGCCGCCGCGCGCTGTGTCGACGGTGAACTCGGGGTGGCCGTGATCGCCGACCCGACGATCTCGTCACACATCGAAACCCTGGCCAACAAGTACAACGAATCGGCCAGCCCGGTCGGAGACCGCTGCGTCAAGGTGCGCGTGCAATCGGCCGAATCCGACCGCGTGGTGAGCGGATTCGCGAACACCTGGCCGAGCGAACTCGGAGACCGCCCGGCGTTGTGGATCCCGTCGAGCAGTATCTCCGCCGCCCGCCTCGAAGCGACCGCGGGCGCCGAGACCGTCAGCGACAGCCGATCGCTGGTCACCTCACCGGTTCTGCTCGCGGTCAGCCCGCAGCTCAAAGATGCTCTCGGCCAGCAGAACTGGTCGAAGCTACCGGAACTGCAGAGCAACCCGGCCGCGATGAACGGGCTGCGGCTGCCCGGTTGGGGAACGTTGAAGCTCGCCCTGCCGAACCGCAACAACGGTGACGCGGCGTATCTGGCCGCCGAAGCCGTGGCCACTGAGTCCGCTCCGTCCGGTTCGCCTCCGACGGCAGGCATGAGCGGGGTCAACACCCTGCTCGGCGGACAACCCAAACTCAACGACGGTGAGCTCGCGACGGCGTTCGACGCAATGCTCAACGCGTCGGATCCCGCGACCGCTCCGGTGCACGCAGTGGCCACGACCGAGCAGCAGCTGTTCACGCACGCTGCGACGCTCAGCGATGCCAAGGATTCGTTGGCGGGCTGGGTACCGGACGGGCCGACGGCAGTCGCCGACTATCCGGCGGTATTGCTCGCCGGTGACTGGCTGGAGCAGGAACAGGTCACCGCGGCCAGTGAGTTCGCCCGCTACCTTCGTAAGCCCGAGCAACTGAGCGAGCTCGCCAATGCCGGGTTCAGGGCCGAGGGCACCACGCCGCCGTCCAGCGACGTCACCGAATTCGGCCCGCTCGCCGCTCCGCTCTCGGTCAGCGACAACTCGATGCGCGTCACACTGGCCAACGCAACGGCTGCGCCGGCCTCGAGCCCGGCCGTGACGATCATGCTCGATCAGTCGATGCCGACCGAGGAAGGCGGAAAATCCCGGCTGGCCAACGTGGTGGCTGCGCTCAACAGCCGGCTCAAGGCGCTGCCCGCGACGTCCGAGGTCGGTCTGTGGACCTTCGACGGCACCGAAGGACGCTCCGAGGTGACCCTGGGACCGTTGGCCGAACCGGTCAGCGGCCGCGCCCGCTCACAACTACTCAGCTCAACCTTCGAGGAGCAGTCCCCCTCGGGTGGCGGCGCCGTCTCGTTCACCACGCTGCGGCTGGTCTACAACGAGGCGATAGCCAACTACAAAGAAGGCCGGGCGAATTCGATACTGGTGATCACCACCGGCCCGCACACCGACCAGAGCCTGGACGGTTCAGGGCTGCAGGAGTTCGTTCGCGGCGCGTTCGATCAGGCCCGCCCTGTCGCGGTCAACGTCATCGACTTCGGTGGCGATTCCGACCGCGCCACCTGGGAGGCTGTCGCCCAGATCAGCGGCGGCAGTTACCAGAACGTGTCCAGCTCGGCGTCCCCCGAACTGACCAACGCGATCACCACGCTGTTGAGCTGATCGTTGTCCGAGCCCGAAGCGTTCTTCACCGTCGACGGAGACCGCTTCGTGCCGGGTCCGATGGCACAAGGGCCGTGGGGAGCCACGGTGAGCGGTCACATCATGGGCGGCCTGCTCGGCTGGGCGGTCGAACGGGCGCAGGCCGATCCCGGCCTGCAACCGGCACGCCTCACCGTCGACCTACTACGTCCCACATTCATGGAGCCAATCCAGCTGCGTACGTCCATGCAGCGAGAAGGCCGGCGCATCACGGTGATCGACGCACATGCATGGCAGCGTGACGCGGTGGTCTCGCGAGCGAGTGCGGTGTTCCTACGCCGCGGTGAGGCACCCGAGGGATCGGTGTGGTCTAGCCCGTCGAGCATGCCGCCCGTGCCCGACGGTTCCGCCGAACCCGAGGTGACGATGCCGTTCCTGCTGTGGGCATACGGATCTGGCGGGCCGGCAGGAACTCTGGGTGGTACGTCGGCGGAATGGGAACAGGACCGCGCACCGAAGTTCGCCTGGGTTCGCGAGATACGCCCGCTGATCGCCGGCCATGACATGACCCCGTTCACCCGGCTCGCGCTGGCCGGTGATGTCACTAGCGCCCTGACCCATTGGGGCACAGGCGGTTTGCGCTACATCAACGCCGACTTCACGGTAACGCTGAGCCGGCTACCCGATGGGGACTACATCGGTCTGGCGGCCGACAGTCATCACAGTGACGCCGGTGTCGCGTCCGGGGCCGCGACGCTGTACGACCGGCACGGGCCGCTCGGCAGCAGCATCGCCGTCGCACTCGCGCAGCCCGCGGACGCGTTTCGGCCGCCCCGGCACATCGGCCTGAGATGAGCCTGGGGCGCCGACCCAGCCGCTACGCGAACGCCTCGACGGGCGGGCACGAGCACACGAGATTGCGGTCGCCGTAGGCTCCGTCGATGCGCCGGACCGGTGGCCACACCTTCGGCCGGACGCCCTTGCCAAGCGGGTAGGCGGCCTGCTCGCGGGTGTAGGGATGATTCCATTCGGTCACCAGTAGGCATTCGGCCGTGTGCGGGGCGTTGCGCAGCGGGTTGTCCTCGGACGTCCATTCGCCGGAACCGACGCGGTCGATCTCGGCGCGGATCGCGATCATCGCGTCACAGAATGCGTCGACCTCGGCCAGGCTCTCGCTTTCGGTCGGCTCCACCATGAGCGTTCCTGCGACCGGGAAGCTCATGGTCGGAGCGTGGAACCCGTAGTCGGCCAAGCGCTTTGCCACGTCGTCGACCGTCACGCCGGTGGTCTTGGTAATGGCTCGCAAATCCAGGATGCACTCGTGGGCGACCATGCCGTTCTCGCCGGTGTAGAGCACCGGGTAGTACTCGTCGAGGCGGCGAGCGACGTAGTTGGCCGACGCGATGGCGGTCAGCGATGCCGCGCGCAACCCGTCGGCACCCATCATCCGGATGTAGGCCCAAGTGATCGGCAGGATCGAGGCCGATCCGTACGGTGCCGAGGAGACTGTGTGCTCATCGGGCAACTCGTCGGCCAGCGGGTGGCCCGGCAGGAAGGGCGCCAGGTGCGACCGCACCGCGACCGGACCCACCCCCGGCCCGCCACCGCCGTGCGGAATGCAGAACGTCTTGTGCAGGTTCAGATGACTGACGTCACCGCCGAAGCGGCCCGGACGGGCAAGCCCGACGAGCGCGTTCAAGTTCGCCCCGTCGACGTAGACCTGGCCGCCCGCGTCGTGCACCGCCGCACAGATCTCGGCGACGTCGTGTTCGTACACGCCGTGCGTCGACGGATAGGTGATCATCAGTGCCGCAATGCGATCCGCGTGCTCGGCCACCTTGGCGCGCAGATCGTCGAGGTCGACGTCGCCGTTCGAGCGGCACGCCACGACGACAACGCGCATACCGGCAAGCGCGGCCGAGGCCGCATTGGTGCCGTGCGCACTCGACGGGATCAGGCAGAGGTCTCGGGCATGGTCGCCGCGGGCATCGTGGTAGGCCTTGATGGCCAACAGCCCGGCGTACTCCCCCTGCGAACCGGCGTTGGGCTGCAGCGACACCTCGTCGTAGCCGGTGATCCCACTCAGCCAGGTCTGCAGGTCGGCGATCAACTTGCGCAGGCCCGGATTGTCGGATGCCGGCGCGAACGGGTGCTGGCGAGCGAACTCGGGCCAGGTGATGGGCTCCATCTCGGCTGCGGCGTTGAGCTTCATGGTGCACGAGCCGAGCGGAATCATGCTGCGGTCCAAGGCGATGTCCTTGTCCGCCAGCGACCGCAGATAACGCATCATCTCGGTTTCGGTGCGGTAGCGGGTGAACGCCGGATGGGTCAGGAAGTCCGAGGTCCGCGTGACGATCCCGGCGCAGCGCGGTTCGGCGGCGCTGACCCCGAACGCGTCGAGCACCGCGGCGACGTGGTCATCGGTGGTGGCTTCGTCGCACGACACCGAGACGTGGTCGGCGTCGACGCGCCACAGGTTGATGCCCCTGGCCTTGGCGGCCGCGATCACCTCGTCCGCGCGTCCGGGAACCTTCGCCAGGACGGTGTCGAAGTACTTGTCGTGCACGAGTGCATCGCCGAGTGCCGCCGCGATCGCCTCGGCATGACCGTGGACTCGGCGCGCGATGGCCGTGAGCCCCTCCGCACCGTGGTAGCTGGCATACATCGCGGCCATCACGGCGAGCAGCACCTGGGCGGTGCAGATATTGCTGGTCGCCTTGTCGCGGCGGATGTGCTGTTCGCGGGTCTGCAGTGCCAATCTGTACGCCGCCGCCCCATCCGCATCGACGGACACACCGACCAGGCGACCGGGCAACTGACGGGCATGCTTGGCGTGCACGGCCAGGTAGCCGGCATGCGGGCCGCCGAAACCCATTGGCACACCGAATCGTTGGCTCGTACCGAACGCGACGTCGGCACCGATCTCGCCCGGCGGGGTGACCACGGTCAGTGCCAGCAGGTCAGCACCGACCGCGACCAGGGCGCCGCGCTCGTGCGCTGCGCTGATCAGTCCCGACCAGTCGTCCACACGTCCGCTCGCGCCCGGCAATTGCACGATCACGCCGAAGAATTCGCCTTCGGGCAGTCCGTCGCGGAGGTCAGCGGTGACGATCTCGATGCCGAGCGGTTGTGCCCGAGTGGCCAGCACCGCCGCCGTCTGTGCGTAGACATCAACGTCGACGGCGAGCCGGTTGGCCGGCCCCTTCACCGCGCGGTGCATCAGCGTCATGGCCTCCGCCGCGGCGGTGCCCTCGTCGAGCATCGAGGCGTTCGCCACCTCGAGACCGGTCAGATCCGAGACCATGGTCTGGAAGTTGAGCAGAGCCTCCAGCCGGCCCTGGCTGATCTCCGGCTGGTACGGGGTGTAGGCGGTGTACCAGGCCGGGTTCTCGAGGATGTTGCGGCGCAACACCGGCGGCGTCAGGGTGTCGAAGTAGCCCTGGCCGATCATCGACACCGCGACGGTGTTGGAGTCTGCATGCGCACGCAGCTCGGCGAGCGCCTGCTCCTCGGTGGCCGCGGCGGGCAGCTGGGCGAGCCCGGGTGCGCGGCCATCGCCGTCGAGGCTGTCGAGGATGCCCGCGGGTAACGCCTTGCCGGCCAGCTCGTCGAGTGAGCTGACACCGATCACGTCGAGCATGGTGGCGACGGCGGAGGCGTCCGGACCGATGTGACGGTCGACAAAACGCGGCAGATGCTGGTCGGACAAGGTCTCTCCCCTGATCGAGGCGTAGACGTACGAGACGTACTACCGTCCCTCTCCCTCTGTCGTCGACCCGCACGGGCGCCTGAGAGATTCGGCCCGGCGTGGGCCTTTCCCCATGGGCGGGCGCCGCAACGGCACCGCTTTCCAGAGGCATCGGGGCCTGGCGCGGTCCTGGGTGCCTGAGAGGTTGACGGAGAGGTGTTGCTCCTTCGGCGTCCGTGACTGGCGATCACGGAACTCTCCCGCACAAGGGCGATGCGCTGCTGATTCTACCGGTCGGCCCGGCCGAAGCGGCAAGCGTCGGCCACAACGCCGGAAGGCGTTACCGCTCAGAGAATTTGCGGGAGTTCAGCCGATCTTGCGATCGCGGCTCTTGCGCCGCGAAGCCAGCTCATCCTCGGGGGCGGCGATCGACTCGCCGCCGTCGGCCCGCTCGCCGGGGAAGTCGGCGATGGCGCCGGTCAACTCACGCATGGCACCCGACACCGCGATGCCGAACACACCCTGGCCACCCTGCAGCAGGTCGACGACCTCTTCTGCCGACGTGCATTCGTAGACGGTGGTGCCGTCGGAGAACAAGGTGATGTTCGCGAGGTCCTGGACACCGCGCTGGCGCAGGTGGTCCACCGCCACGCGGATGTTGTGCAGAGAAATTCCGGTGTCCAGCAGTCGCTTGACGATCTTGAGGACCAGGATGTCCTTGAAGGAATAGAGCCGCTGACTACCCGATCCGGCGGCGCCGCGGATGGAGGGCACCACGAGCGAGGTCCGTGCCCAGTAGTCCAACTGCCGGTAGGTGATACCTGCGATCTGGCACGCGCTCGGGCCGCGGTAGCCGACAAGCTCGTCGGGAACGGAATCGTCGGGGAACAACCCGGCTTGAACAGGTTCGCTGGACACCCTGACGGGCGGCTCGGCCCCACTTCCGGTGGTGAGATCCAGCTCTTCCTGCCGTGGCGTGTCACCCACTGTGAATCCTCTCGCCGTTCGAACTCGCCCGCGGTCTACCGCAACGACCTGCACTGCGGCGGTTTGCTACAAGCCCGAGTGTGTCGAGCATACGCTTCCCGTCGAGCCATGACTGCTCGCTGCAACCAAAGTATGGCTGCCGGAATCCCCGTTGAAAGACTCCCGCGCCGCGTGTCGACACCGATGAGGCCAGTTGAGACGTATCCGTGACCTCAACCGGCACAGCCGGGGCCGCAGCGCGGGCCGGGCTCATGTCGCCTTGAAATCGTCGGGTGACACGCTGTCGAGGAACTCCTTGAACTTCTCCACCTCGTCCTCGCGGACGGTGCCTGCCGCTTCCTCGTCGTTCTCGTCGGGGATCAGCAGCCCAGCCTCGGCCAGCACCGCCTCCTCCACGTAGATCGGCACGCCGACGCGCAGGGCGATCGCCACCGAGTCCGACGGCCGCGCCGACACCTTGATGTCGCGGTCGAAGATCAGGTCGGCGTAGAACGTGCCTTCCTGCAGGTCGACGATGCGCACCTCTTTGAGCGAATGCCCCAGCGCGGCAATGAGATCTCGGATCAGATCGTGCGTCAGCGGCCGGGCCGGCTCGACACCCTGCTGTTCCAGCGCGATGGCGGCGGCCTCCGACTGCCCGATCCAAATCGGCAGGTAACGGTCACCATTGGATTCGCGGAGCAGCAGCACCGGCTGGTTTTGCGGCTGCTCCACGCGAATGCCGACAACCCGAACCTCAGCCATCTGTGCCTACCCTCCGCACCGCTGTGCTGTTTCGTCCGTGATTCATCCGAAGCGGACCTGACCTTGACGAAGTAGCCGTCAAAACGAGTCTAATCCTCAGCGATCCAGAACGTCGCGTACGGCCGACTTGATCAGTGACGTGTGCAGCGTGATCGCGAGCGCCGCCACTTCGCGAGCCAGATCGTCGGCCCGGTCCCTGGCGCCTGCCTTACCCGCCTTGACCACCGGACCGGCGATCTGGGCGATGAGATCCGACTGCCGATCGGCGGCCGAGCGGAAGGCCCGTAGATGCCTGGGCTCGACCCCGTAGTCGGCCAGTGCCCTGGCGCACTGGGCGATCACGACCGAATGCTCGTCGAACAAACCGGCCGGCCCGGTGGTGATGACGCCGTTCTTGACGAGAGCGCCCAACAGCTCCTCGTCGATCCCCGACCGCGCCAGCAGATCCTCCCGCGACAGGCGCACCTGCGTCGGCGACACCGCCGAAACGCCCGGCGTGCCGTCGTCGTCGGTCTCGCCGGCCACCTGAACCAAACGCGGTACGCCGTAAGTGGATCCGGGCTGCGGCAGCTCACCGTCCGGTTGAGCGTCCAGCTGCGCCTTGATCACCTTCAGCGGCAGGTACTGGTCACGCTGCGCGGTCAGGATGAAGCGCAGCCGGGCACAGTCATAGGCGGTGAACCGCCGGTAACCCGACGCCGTGCGCTCCGGCGTGACCAGTCCCTCGGCCTCAAGGAACCGGATCTTGGAGATGGTCACATCCGGAAAGTCGCCTCGCAGCAGGTCCAATACCGCGCCGATCGACATCCCGGCCAGTGCAGGTCTGTCGGGGGCAGTCATTTCGGCTACGCGGTCGAGCCGCTGTCGTCGTCGGACTTCGGCCCGGTCAGGAACACCAGGCGGAACTTGCCGATCTGCACCTCGTCGCCGTTGGCCAGCACCGCCGAATCGACCGGCTCGCGGTTGACGTAGGTGCCGTTGAGGCTGCCCACATCGACCACCTGGAATTCACCGCTCTCCAGCCGGAACTCCGCGTGGCGGCGGCTCACGGTGACGTCGTCGAGGAAGATATCGCTGTCCGGGTGCCGCCCGGCCGACGTGGTCGGCTGGTCGAGAAGGAAACGCGACCCCGCATTCGGTCCGCGCTTGACGACAAGCAAAGCCGACCCCGACGGCAGGCCCTCGACGCCGGAAACAGCGCCTTCGGTTCCCGCCGCGGCGGGGGCATCAAGTTCGTTCAGGAAGTCCGCACGGAAGACCGATGTGGTCTCAACCGTCACATCTTCCGACGTCTGATCAGCCCCCAGATTGCTGTCTTTGTCCGTCACCCGCTGCTCCTCACTGGCTGCTGTGGCGTTGCCCGGCGGGGCCCAGCCCTCGTCGGTCTCACGTCGACCGTACCGCGCAACAGGCGTCGCTGTATCCACCACCGCCGGATCCGATGGGGTAGATATCTGCGCGCCGGGCATGGTCGATCCGGTCATCGAACCGGCTCCGAAACCCTAACAATTCCTCATTCGGTCACGACCGCGCGGTAGCCGTCCGCGTCCAGCAAACCGGATAGGGCGTCGTCGGCGGTACCCTCCTCGAGCCGAAGATCGACCAGCCAGCCCTCGCCATACGGATCCGAGTTGACCAGCTGCGGGCTGCCGTCCAGATCCCCGTTGACCGCAACAACTTTCGCGGTGACCGGGGCGTAGAGGTCCGACACCGACTTGGTGGACTCCACCTCGCCGAACGCGTCGCCCGCCGACAGATCGGCACCCACGTCGGGCAATTGCACGAACACCACATCGCCCAGCGCCGACTGGGCGTAATCGGTGATACCGACGCGGACCGTGTCGTCGCCGGTACGCAACACCCACTCGTGTTCGGAGGTGTAGTACAGGTCGGCTGGAATCTCGCTCACGACGCTCCTTGCGGGTCAGGGTCGGTGGTCAGATTAACGGGCAATCACTTGACGGGCTGAGCGTATTGGCGCGGTTTCGGTTGCCGCAAGGCGGTGACGTCGACACGCTCGGCCTGTTGTACCACCATCGTGCCGCCCACTCGCTTGACGCTGTCCATCGCCCCGCCGGGTATGTTCATCGCCGCTGCGAGCGTGGGCGGATCGCCAATGGCAAGAACCGAATACGGCGGGCGCAGCGGCACATTGTCGACCGTGAGCTCGCCGGGTGCGCCGACGATCCAGGTGTCGACCCCGACGCGCACCGCCGTTTGCTGATCACGGATTTCGATCGCCTCGGCGCCTGCGGCCCGCAGTTCGTTGATGACGTCGAGCATGATCTCGGCCGCCACGCCGGGCCCGTTGTCTTCTATGGTCAGCGTCACACCTGGACCGGTCGCCGCGACGGTACCGATCTGGATGGACAACGCCGCCAACCTGTCCTGGGCGTTCTGGATGGCTGCCTGGTCGCTGCTGCCGGATGCCTGTAACTGCTGCAAGGTGCGCTGCAAATCGGCCACCTCGGTGTTCAGCGACGCCTCACGCTGCTGCAGCGAATCCAACAGGACCAGCAGATCGGCCGGACGAGCGGTCTCCAGCGAGTCACCGGATTCGTTCTGCCGCACCTGAGTGACGATCGCCACACCGAGCAGCACGCACAACAACACCCCCAACGCCCCGAATACCAGCTGCGAGCGCGTGCGCCGAACGATGCGCAGATTCCGGAACCGCCGCGGCGACACGTCGTCGGGCATCTCGTGACGGCCGTGATGCTCTGCCGGCCCGCCGGCGTGATGCTCTGCCGGCCCGCCGGCGTGATGCTCTGCCGGCCCGCCGGCGTGATGCTCCGCCGGCCCGCCGGCGTGATGCTCCGCCGGCCGCTCGGCGGAACCACCGGTCTGATCTGGATCGGATTCGCTCATGTCATGCGCCGAAGAGCCTGCGCCGCAACGCGGCGGCGTTTCCGAAGATGCGGATGCCGAGCACCACGATGATCGCGGTCGACAGCTGCGTACCCACCCCGAGCTGGTCCCCCACATACACGATCAGCGCAGCCACCAATACGTTGAACACGAACGACACCACGAAAACCTTAGAGTCGAAAATCCGCTCCAGATAGGCACGCAGGCCGCCGAACACCGCGTCCAGCGCGGCCACCACGGCGATCGGCAGATACGGCTCGACGAACTCCGGCACGCTGGGGTGAAACACCAGACCCAGCACGATTCCGACGACAAGTGCGGCGATCCCGATCATCTAGCCGATCAATCCTGTGCTACCCACTGCTATCCAATCTGCTTGGCGAAGTTGACATCCCGTACCGCGACCGCAGGCACATCGAGACCGTCCCCGGCGGTCACGTTCACCCCGACCCCGTACGAGGTCTCGAGCAGTCGCAGGCGTTGTAGCGCTGGGCTGCGATCGAACGCATCCGACATCCCGTTCGGTGGGCCGATGGCCACGATGGCATAAGGACTCGTGATCGGTTGATTGTCGACCAGAATCCCTCCGCCGGCCTGGCGAATGGTGACTCCGGCGCCCACCCGCACGCCGCCCACCGAGATCGCCTCGGCACCGCTCGCCCACAGCGAATTGACCACCAGCTGCAGGTCCCGGTCGAGAATGACCTGCTGGCTGCCGGCAACGCGCTGTTTCGACACGTCACTGAGATCCTTGGAGACACCGGGATCCGTCACCGTCACGGTCAGTCCCGGACCGATCATCGGTACCGCCGCCGCAGCGATGTTCGCGGTGTCAAGGCTCGACAACAGCCGCTGGCCGTTCTCGTCCATACCGAGCCGGGCCCGCCGCTCGGCGTCCACCTGCTCGACGAGCGCACCGCGTTCGGCGCCGGCCTTGTCGGCACCAACCTCGGCGGCCCGCACTCGTCCGGCCAGCGCGTGCTGCGCCTCACGGGCGGCCGGGGCCGCGGTCTGTGCCTGCGCGGCAGCCACCGCGAACACCGTGGCGATCGCGAGCGCCGCCAGCACCTGCCAGCCCCACTCCAACGCGCGGGGCCGGGATTTCCCGCGAGCCTTTCGCTCCGCCGCGGCAGCGGCATAGCCGGGATCGAGATGGTCGGACAACAGAGACCGCAGCAGCGAGGGCACCGGGATGCGCTTGGGCGCATCGGCCTCGTGGTGGTTGAGGCCGGCGCCCGACTCGTAGCCACCGAGCAAGCTCATCGGGCCACCGGCATTCGGCGCACCACCAACACCACCTGCATCAGGTACAGCACGGCCGACCAGAGGTACAGCGCCAGGCCCCAGATCAGAAAGGCCCAGCCGCAGGCCAGAATCACCCTGCTCCACAACGCATCCCACTGCCCCAGCAGGATCAGCGGGAACCCGGACATGAGCGCGAACGTCGCGGCCTTGCCGATGTAGGTGACCGGCAGCGCGGCCAGCCCGTGGCGGCGCAGTATCGGCAGAGTCGCGGCCAGGACAGCGTCGCGGCCGAGCAGGGTCAGCACGATCCACCACGGCACCGCGCCGTAGAACGCGAGCGCCACCGGGACGGTGACCATGTAGATGCGGTCCACCAACGGGTCGAGCAATTCCCCGAGGCGCGACGACTGGTTGGCCACGAGCCGGGCGATCTTGCCGTCGGCCCAGTCGGAGAACCCACTGAACATCAGCACCGCGACGGCCCAGGCCTGCGCGTGCGCCACGAACAGCAGATACAAGAAGACCGGCACCAGCACGAGGCGCACGATGCTCAGCGCGTTGGGCACCGTCATCACGCGGTCACGGCTGGATGACTCACCAGCCGGCACTGCGCTCCTGCCCTGCGGAGCAGGCGCGTCGTCCATGGAACTAAAACTTAGCGGAACACCCCGGGCAGGCTCAGCGCAGACATCGTGTCGTCGGCGAGCGGATTGTCGTGGACCATGTAAGTCCACGTCGACGTCGGCCGTGCGAGCTTGGACAGGTCAATCCCCGGTTCGTCCTCGATCGACTCGGCCGTCTCGAAGGTCTGCTGCGCAGCCTCGATCGCGTCGGCTGCCAACGATGCGAACGCGTCGACCGCCATCCGGTGGAACTCGTCGAGCGGGTTCTGCCTGCCAAGCGCCCGCAGGTGGATGCTCTCGCGGATGTCGGCCAGATAAGCCAGGTGGTCACACCAACCCCGATCGAGGTGATAGAGCATGATCAACCGGCAGATCTTCTCCAGTCGCTCGTCGGCGTCCTCCCCCAGGCCTTCGGCCAGCTTCTCGTAGCGTTCGGGCGAGCGCTCCTTGAGTTCGTCGCGCGCGGTCGCGGTGCGCAACAGGGTTTCGCGGCGTTCGACGATGATCGCGCGCTGCTGGGCGATCAGCTGGTTGTAGCGCCAGGTGTTGGCGTGCACGTCGAGCAGCCTGCCCTCGGCGACGCGCTGCGCATGGTCGAGCAGTCCGGCCGCCTTCGGGGCGAGGATGCGACCGTCTCCCTTTTCCAGGTCGGTCTCCATCGGCAGCTTGCTGCGCTCCAGGTGCGCCGCCACCACCTCGTCCTCCCAGCTGGAAAAGAACACCGTGGAGCCGGGGTCGCCCTGACGGCCCGCGCGGCCGCGGAGCTGATTGTCGAGCCGCTCGGTGTGGTGGCGGCCCGTGCCGACGACGTGCAGACCACCGAGTTCGGCGACTTTCTCGTGGTCCGCCTCATCGGAACCACCCAAGCGGATGTCGGTGCCGCGGCCGGCCATCTGCGTCGAGACCGTGACCGCGCCGAGCTTGCCCGCCTCGGCGATCACCGCGGCTTCCTCGGCGTCGTTCTTGGCGTTGAGCACCACCGCGGGGACGCCCGCCTTCACGAGCTTCTCGTGCAGTTCCTCGGATTCGGCCACGTCGTGGGTACCGACGAGAACGGGCTGGCCCGTCTCGTGGATCTCGGCGATGTGCTCGACGATCGCGTCGTTCTTGGCCGCCACGTTGATGTACACCCGGTCGGTTTCGTCTTCGCGGATGTTGGGCTTGTTCGGCGGGATCGGCGACACCCCGAGCTTGTAGAACTGGCGCAGCTGCTCACCGGCGGCAAGCGCGGTGCCCGTCATCCCGCACACCCTGGGGTACCGGTTGATCAACGCCTGCACGGTGATGGTGTCGAGCACCTCGCCGGTCTCGGTCGTCTCGATACCTTCCTTGGCCTCGACAGCGGCCTGCAGGCCGTCTGGCCAGCGCTGCAGGGCGGCGATGCGGCCACGCGAGGCGTTGATCAGCTGTACGGCGTTGTCCCGCACGATGTAGTGGACGTCGCGCTGCAGCAGCACGTGCGCGTGGAGGGCGACGTTGACTTCGGTGAGGGTCGTGACGACGTGTTCCTCGGAGTACAGGTCGATGCCGCCGAGCTTGGCCTCGATCGCGCGGGCGCCCGCCTCGGTGAGGTGCACGTTGCGGCTGTCGGCGTCGGTGTCGTAGTGCTTGCCAGGGGTCAGCTCACCGACCATGCGGATGATCTCGACCCGGGGCTGCTCGCGGTGGCTGGTGCCGGCCAGGACGAGCGGCACGAGCGCTTCGTCGACGAGCACCGAGTCGGCTTCGTCGATGAGCGCGACGTCGGGGTTCGGCGACACGAGGTCCTCGACGTCGGTGACGAGCTGATCGCGCAGGACGTCGAAGCCGATCTCGTTGACCGAGGCATACGTGACATCGCACTCATAAGCCGCGCGGCGCTCCTCGGCAGTCGAGTCGGCGGTGATCCAGCCGACCGTCAGCCCCAGTGCCTCGATGAGGGGCCCCATCCATTCGGCGTCGCGGCGGGCCAGGTAGTCGTTGATCGTGATGACGTGGACGTTGCGGCCGCCGATCGCGTAGCCGGCCGCAGCGATCGCGCCGGCCAGGGTCTTGCCCTCACCGGTGGCCATCTCGACGACGTCACCGGCGAGCATGCGCAGCGCCGCGAGCAGCTGCACGTCGAAAGGACGGAGCGACGTCGTCCGCTCGGCGGCTTCCCGCGCCAGCGCGAGGAACTGCGGGATGTCGGCCGCGGCGGCCAGATCCTCGAGCTGCAACAGTTTGGCGGCCTTGGTGAGCTGCTCGTCGTCGAGTCCGGCGGCCTTCTCCTCGAACTCCGCCGCCCCTTTGACCTCCGACAGCGAACGGGCCTGATTCCGCTCGGTGCTGGCACCCAGAAGCTTCCAGAACTTGCTGCTCAAGCGCCCCGGTTTGGCGCTGGACGTCTTTGGCACATGTTCACGGTACGCGGAGGACCGCAGACGCCGGACGGGACCGGTTGGACGGAGCCTCCGCGACGCCGTCCGCAGGATTGCGGGGTACCTTGCCCGCATGGAGATGTTCACCCCGACTCTCGACTGGGGCAACGAGCTTCTGACATCGCTGGTGTGGATCGCCAAGGGCTGGGTCATCGCCGCGGTGTCGACGATGGTGATCCTGTTTCTGATCGCCCGGTTCACCGAGTGGGGCAGGCAGTACTGGCGCGTCAGCAGCGGTTACTTCACCGGCCCTGACAGCGTGAAGGTGTGGCTCTGGCTCGCCGCGCTGCTGCTGTCGGTCATCACCGGCGTGCGGCTCAGCGTGTTGTTCAGCTTCCAGGGCAACGACATGATGACCAGCTTCCAGATCATCGCCGCGGGCATTTCCAGCGGCAACGAGGAAGTCAAGGTGTCCGGCAAGGACGGCTTCTGGCTGTCGCTGGGAGTGTTCACGATCCTCGCGGTGCTCAACGTCGCGAGGATCATGCTCGACCTGTACATGACGCAACGCTTCATGCTCCGCTGGCGCGCGTGGCTCACCGATCGGCTCACGTCCGACTGGCTCGACGGCAAGGCCTACTACCGGGCCCGATTCATCGACGACACGATCGACAACCCGGATCAGCGAATCCAGACCGACATCGACATCTTCACGGGCAGCGCCGACTCGCTGCCGAACCGGCCCAACAACACCTCGACCGCGACGCTCCTGTTCGGCGCGATCAGCTCGATCGCCTCGATGATTTCGTTCACCGCGATTCTGTGGAATCTGTCGGGTGAGGTGACACTGCCGCTCATCAATGTCGACCTGCCCCGGGCGATCTTCTGGATCGGCATCGTCTACGTGTTGTTCGCGACCGTGATCGCGTTCTGGATCGGCCGGCCGATCATCTGGCTGTCGTTCAACAACGAGAAATACAACGCCGCGTTCCGGTATGCGCTTGTGCGCCTGCGCGACGCGTCGGAAGCCGTTGCGTTCTACCGCGGAGAGATCGCCGAGCGCACCGGCCTGCGCCGCCTGTTCGCGCCCGTCGTCTCCAACTACAAGCGCTACGTCAACCGCATGACGAAGTTCCTCGGCTGGAACCTGTCGGTGGACCAGGCCCAGGAGCTGATCCCCTACGTGGTGCAGTTCCCCCGCTTCTACAGTGGCGAGATCACGCTCGGCGCACTGACCCAGACGGCGAGCGCGTTTCGCAGCCTGCTCGACGGCCTGTCGTTCTTCCGCAGCGCATACGACAACTTCGCCGGCTACCGGGCCGCGATCATCCGTCTGCACGGCCTGGTGGTGGCCAACGACGAGGCCCGCGAACTGCCCGAGGTGACGACGACACCGTGCGTCGACGGCACGGTCAAGCTCAGCGACGTCGAGGTGCGCACCCCGGACGGCAGGCAGCTCATCAAACCGCTCGACATCTCCCTGGACATCGGCGACACCCTGGTGATCACCGGGCCGTCGGGCAGCGGCAAGACCACGCTGTTGCGCAGCCTGGCCGAACTGTGGCCGTTCACCTCCGGCACGCTGACCCGCCCGTGCGGACCCAACGAGACGATGTTCCTGTCCCAGTTGCCGTACGTGCCGCTCGGCGATCTGCGGGCGGTGGTGACGTATCCGGGCGAAGAGGGCTCGGTCGACGACGAGACACTCAAGCGCACGCTCAACGAGGTCGCGCTTGCCCACCTCGTCGGCCGGCTCGACGAGGTCCAGGATTGGGCCAAGGTGCTCTCCCCCGGCGAACAACAGCGAATCGCGTTCGCGCGCATCATGCTCGTCAGGCCCAAGGTCGTGTTCCTCGACGAGTCGACATCCGCGCTCGACGAGGGGCTGGAGTTCATGCTCTATCAGCTGGTGCGCACGGAGCTGCCGGACACCATCCTGGTGAGCGTCAGCCATCGCACCACCGTCGAGCAGCATCACACCCACGAACTTCAGCTACTGGGCGATGGCGAATGGCGGCTGGGCCGCGTGGAAGGCCAGGAAGACTCGAAACCCGCGCTCGTGTAACCCGGCCACGGTAGCTTCCCGGGCATGGAGATGTTCACCCAGTCGCTGGACTGGGGCAACGAAATCCTGGCGTCGTTGTTGTGGGTGGCAAAAGCGTGGGTCGTCGGCGCAGTCTCGATGGTCGTTGTGCTGGCCGCGCTGGCACGGTTCACCGGGTGGGGACGGCAGTTCTGGCGCGTGACGAGCGGCTATTTCACTGGGCGCCACAGCATTCCGGTGTGGGTACTGCTCGCGGTCCTGCTGCTGTCGGTGATGGTGTCGGTGCGCATGGACGTGCTGTTCTCCTACTACGCCAACGACCAGTTCACCGCGCTTCAAGTGGCTTTCGAAGGTGCGGGCGCGGGCAACGACGCGGTGCGCGACTCCGGTATCGCCGGTTTCTGGAAGTCCATCGTCATCTTCGCGATGCTGGTGACCGCCGACATCACCCGCACGCTGCTCGACCTGTACCTCATGCAGTACTTCATCATTCGGTGGCGCGTGTGGCTGACCGACCGCCTCACCGGCGACTGGCTCGACGATCGGGCCTACTATCGCGGCCGCTTCCTCGGCGCGTTCGGCGGACGGCCGATCGACAATCCGGATCAGCGCATCCAGCACGACATCGACGTCTTCACCACCGGAACGGGGCCGGAGACGAACAACCCGACGGTCGCGACGTCGCAGACGCTGCTGTTCGGATCGGTCTACGCGCTCGTGTCGGTCGTGGCGTTCACGCCGATCCTGTGGAACCTGGCCGGGCCGTTGACGATTCTCGGTGTCACGGTGCCCAAGGCCCTGTTCTGGATCGCGCTGTTGTGGGTGGCCGTGACGACGGTCGTGGCGTTCTGGATCGGCCGGCCGATCATCCGGCTGACGTTTCGCAACGAGCTCACCAACGCGGCGTTCCGCTACGCGCTCGTCCGCATCCGCGACTCCGCCGAAGCGGTCGGCTTCTACCGCGGCGAGCGCACCGAGCGCGACACGCTCGCAGTGCGATTCGCCCGCATCATCGCAAACTATCGCAAGCTCGTGCTGCGCGGCGTGGCATTCCTCGGGTGGAACCGGTCCATCAACCAGATCATCGACCCGCTGCCGACGATCATCCAGGCGCCCCGGCTGTTCGCCGGCGAACTCCAGCTCGGCGATGTCACCCAGTCGGCGAGTGCGTTCAACCGGGTGCAGAGTTCGTTGAGCTTCTTCCGATCGGTCTATGACGCGTTCGCCGGATACCGCGCCGCGATCATCCGCCTCGACGGGCTGGTCACCGCCAACGAACAGGCCAAGACACTCCCGCGGCTGGCGTCCGGTGTCAGCGACAACGGCGGCGTCGAACTCGACGACGTCGAGGTGCGTTCCCCCGCAGGCGAACTGCTGCTCGACAACCTGGAGATGGAGCTGATGCCCGGGGACCGACTGGTCGTCACCGGGCCATCCGGCACCGGTAAGACGACACTGCTGCGCAGCCTGGCGCAGCTGTGGCCCTTCGGGTCTGGCACGGTGCGATACCCCGAGCGCGGCACGGTGATGTTCTTGTCCCAGTTGCCGTATGCCCCATTGGGCAACCTGCGCGGGGTGGTGAGCTACCCGTCGCCCGCAGGCATGTTCGGCGATGACGAGATCCGGGCAGCACTGGCCGCCGTGACCCTGGGCCACCTGTCGTCACGGCTCGACGAGGAAGCGGACTGGTCGAAGATCCTCTCACCCGGTGAGCAGCAACGGATCTCGTTCGCACGCGTGCTGCTGACCAGACCGAGCGTGGTGTTCCTCGACGAATCCACATCGGCGCTCGACCCGGGCCAGGAGTACGCGATGTACGAGACCGTGCGAACCGAGCTTCCCGAGTGCATCGTTGTCAGCGTCAGCCATCGCGAAAGCGTCAACCAGCATCACGAACGGCAGCTCGCACTGCTCGGCGACGGGCAATGGCGGCTCAGCGCCATCGCCGAACAGCCTTAGCGCGCTGCGGCGTGCGCACCGGCGCGGCGGCCGAAGAACGACCCTTCGCCGAGCTGCGTTCCGCTGGCATAACCCTTTCCGTCCTGCGCGATGTTGGAGGCGCACGCTCCTGCCGCGTACAGACCGGGCACGGCGCTGCCGTCCGCACGCAGCACCTCGCCGTCGATCGAGACCGCGAGTCCGCCCATGGTGAAACCCGAGTACATCGCACGGCCCAACGACAGGTCGAACGCCGCCCACGGCCCGCTGTCCTGGACCGCAACGTATTCGGGCTGTTTGTGGAAGTCGGGGTCCGCGCCCTTTGCCGCGTTCTCGTTGTAGCGCTGCAGCGTCGCCGCCAAGTTGCCCTTCGGGATTCCGAGCGCGGTTTCCATCTCCTCGATCGTCTCGTAGCCGTCGATGAAGCGGATCAACGGCATCGCAGGCATCTCCATGTGTGCCTCGTCGACGATGAGATAAGCCTCCTGGTCGGCCTGCTCGAGCACGAAAGCCGATGTGCGCGAATGGTAGGAGTCCTCGGCGACGAAACGCTGCCCCTGGTTGTTGACGATCACGCCGGTGAGCAGGATCTCGGGCGGGTATGCCGCGGCAGTGATGAACAGCTGGTCGAGGTCCTTGGCGACTCCGCCGGCCGACACCCCCATGCGGATGCCCAAACCGTCGTCGTTGGGATTGCCGAGGATGTACGGTTCGACCTCACCGTGGTGCTTGGTGCGGCGCTTGGTGCCGAGCGCGGGCGTGTACTCGGCGACCATCTCGGCGTTCATCGCGAATCCGCCTGCCGCGATGACCACCGATTTCGCTTTGACACAACCGGTTTCACCGAAGTGCTTCCACCGCACCCCAACGACCGACCCGTTGTCGACCACCAGGTTGGTCGCGCCGACCTCGTAGCGGATCTCGACTCCGAGCGCGTCAGCGCGCTTGAGCAGCAGGTCGATGACCATCGCCGCACCGCCGAGCTCGCCGGGCACCGGCACCGAATGGCCCCGCGGGGCGGGTTGGGCCTGCTCACAGAACGGCCACACCTTCTCGTTTCCGGTGTAGGACAGCCCCTCGGTGCCGGGTGGAACGACGACCTTGCCCGGGTAGAAGCTGCGCTCGAACTGAAAGCCGAGCGATTCCAGCCAGTTGAAGTGCTCGACACTGCCGTCGCAGTACACGCGGATCTTGTCGTGGTCGGGGTCGCGGGCCACCGACACCAGGTACTTGTACATCTCGTCAGGGGTGTCGGGGTGCCCGGTGGCCTCCTGTACCGCGGTGCCACCGCCGAGGTAGAAGTGTCCGCCCGCCATCGACGTCGTGCCGCCCGCCGCGGCGGCGCGCTCGAGAACCAGGACCCGCGCGCCCGCCGCGGCCGCGCTGACCGCCGCGCATCCGCCTGCAATGCCGAAGCCGATCACCACGACGTCGACCTCGTCGGACCACGATGCGACGTCGGCGGCGTTGACAACCTCGGGGATCTCGTTCACTGCTGCTCCTGTTTCACATATTCGAAGAACGCCCGGATCTCGGGCGGGATGAAAGCGACTTCCAGATACGGCACTCCGGCGTCGGCAGCCGACAGATAGGCGAACTTCATGCCACCGGGCATCTCGCCGTGGCACACCGCAGGCGCGCCTTCACGTTCGGCGTCGCGCAGGCGGGCCTCGAACGAAGCGGGGTCGGGCGCCTCGACGCACACGTGATGCAGGCCCGGGCCGCCGCTGTCCAGAAACTCCGAGTACACGCTGTCACCGCGGACCGGGGCGATCAGTTCAAGTTGCGTGTCGCCGGCGTAGCTGAGCGAGATGTCGGCCACGAAATCAGCGGGCCCACCACGGTGGACGCAGCGATCGGGTCCGAAGTGGACTGCCGGCATGCGCACCCACCGGCGTGCCCCGAGCAAGGTGGTCAGCGCCTGCTCAGTCGCCGTCAGGTCGCCCGTCACCCAGGCAATCTGGACAGGTGTCTGATTGAGCACGACACGAGGATATCGCCGACCGGGCGGTAAGGCTAGAACGCGTTCTAGTTCTGCGGTTCGCCCAGGTAAAAGGCGACGCAGCGGTCCGTCGCGGCACGCGCCCAGTCCGGATCGGCACCGCTGGCCACCACGGCCAGCTGCCATTGCGCGGCGGCCTGCGCGACAAACCGCTTGCCGCCCTCGCTCGCCGACCACGTCTCTTCGAAGCCCGCCTCGATCGCCTCGCCGGTCTCCAGGTGGATCGCCAGCCCGACCAGGCCGAGGTCCCAGCCGATCCCGACGGCGGCCGGCCCGTACTGACGCCAGGTGTCGTCGTCGACATGCGCGATGTGGTCGAGTTCGAACCGGGATCGATCCGGACCTTCATCGAAGACGCGGACCTCGATCCAGCTGACGTCGCCACCGAACTCCCACGTGGCGGAGAACCCGCGGGGCGGGTCACAGCTCAGCACGGTGCCGTTGGCGTTGCCCTCCAGCTGGTATCGGCCGCCGACGCGCAACTCGCCGGTGATCGGCAGGAACCAACGCGGTATCCGGTCGATGTTGGTCAGCGCGTCCCACAAATCGGCGGCGTCGGTCGCATATGCCTGGCCGATCGTGATGACGTGAGCCTCCCCGGCTTCGAGCACTCGGCTGCCGACCGTGCGGCGAACCGCATTGACCTGGTGGTTTACGTCAATCATGGTGCTTCCCTTCGGTTCTGCGTTGCCTCTTGCCGCGCGCGATCTCGGTTGCCAGCGCGTCCAGATGCGGCGTCCAGAACCGCCGGAACGTGTCCAGCCACTGGTCGATGTCACGCAGTGGCGCACTGTCCACCGAATAGAGGCGGCGCTGCCCCTCGGCCCGGACCGCGGTAAACCCGTTGTCCCGCAGAACCTTCAGATGCTGAGACACCGCGGGCTGACTGATGCCGAACTCCGATTGGATCGTGGCCCCGATCGAGCCTGCGGTCAGTTCACCGCCGGCCAATAATTCCAAGATGCGCCGCCGTACCGGGTCACCGAGGACGTCGAACGCGTGCACGGCTCAAAGATAGAAGCCAGTACTTATATAAGTCAAGGCTGATTTAAAGCCGGGCCAGCATGTCGATCATCAGCCCGATCTGCAGCTCGAACATCTGCACCGGTTCGGTGAGAGTGTCCGCACCGTACTGCCCGAACACCTCGAGGCTGATCGCGCCGACCAAGCCCGCCCACAGTAGAAAGCACTTCGCCACGATTTCGTCGTCGGCGCCGAAGCCGAACTCGGCACGAACCCGGGCCAGGTCAGACGAGAGCGGTTGCGCGACCGCTCCTTTCGCCGACGCAATACCTCCAGCCGCGATGCCGTCGGCGACCGCGGCGAACAGTGCGGCGACCACGCGGGTGCCGGGCCCGACCGTGCGCTCGGCCGGAGCGTGATAGCCGGGCACGGGGCTGCCGTACAGCAATGCCCAGCGCGCGGGTTGATCGGTGGCCCAGTTGCGAGCCGCGTGGGCGATGCCCCGGATCCGCGTCCGCCAGTCGGATTCCGGTGCGGCGCCGTCGACGGCATCGGCAAGCTCGGTATAGGCGTCGACCACCAACAGGGTCAGCAGATCGTCGCGGCTGGATACGTAGCGATACACCGCCGACGACACCATCCCGAGGTCGCGGGCTATCGCACGCAGGGACAAGCCGGCCGCACCTTCGGTGACCAGATGTTGTCGCCCGATCTCGATGATCGCGGACTCGATACGCTCCCGGCCCTCCTGACGCTTTCCCACAGCTCGAGTCTGCCAGAACCGAGATCGGTGCTCTTGCATTTCCCGGCAAGCCGTGCAACTCTCAATAGAGAGCAGTGCTCTCTATTGCTCGCGACATGAAGGAGCCACGATGACAACGCGTTACGACGCACCCGGTCCGGTCGCGCGCGCCGGCAACGACGTGATCCGCCACCTCGCCGAATTCGGCATCAGCGTCGCCGGCACGACCGCGCTGCGCGTCCGCGGGCGGCGGACCGGGAAACCGCACTCCGTCGTGGTCAATCTGCTGACGGTCGACGGCGCGAGGTTTCTGGTGGCGCCGCGCGGCAACACGCAGTGGGTCCGCAACGCCAGGGTGGCCGGAGCCGTGGAGATCGGCCCGCGGTGGCGCCGCCGTCCCGTCCGGATCGCCGAGCTGCCCGATGAGGACAAACCCGCGCTGCTGAAGCGTTACCTCGACCGCTGGTATTGGGAGGTCAAGGGGCATGCCGCCGGATTGACGCCGCAATCGACCGAAGCCGAACTTCGCGAAGGCGCACGGTCGATCCCGGTGTTCAAGCTGCTTGATTAGGGGTGCGGCGCAACGACATTCGCGATGTCACCGGACGTCTGCACGAGCGCGTTGCGCGCCTGGCCGCTGGCGCTCTGCCACGACACCGCGGCGGGATACTGACCCCAAGTGCTGTTGAACATCCCGATGATCGCGGCCCGGCCGTCGGGTGTGACGACGTAGACCGGCCCGCCCGAATCGCCCTTCTGGCTGACCACACCGTGCGCCATCGTGAACCAGCCGTTGTTGACGGCCTCGATGGTTCCGCAACTCTCGCCCGTCACGACACCGAAGTGGCACACCGGAAGACCTGGCGACGGCACGACCGCGGGGTCCTCGACCAACATGCGACCACCCGGAAGGATGTTGTTCACCGCGACATCGCCTGCGAGCTGGATCGTTTCCCAGTCGGAGATCATGTGATTCGTGTCGATCGTCGCGCCGTCAGGTGTGTTGTCCCGGAACGACGTCTGTTGGCCGATGAAGTTCCCGTTCCGGTCCCCGACCGGACCGCTGCCCCGGCAATGGCCCGCGGTGAACGCCATGCGGCTGACCGGATCGACGTAGCCGAGCGTGCAGACGTTGGTGTCCTGGCGGATTTCCATGCCGGGGTACACCAACACGCCCGGCATGGCCTGGGCCACCGGGGCACCGTGCAGCAGCACTGCCAACGGGACCGCTGCCATGAACGATCGCAACGCGCGAAGCCACGGGTGGCGCACGGCCGGCCTCCCATCGGTTTGCGGTAGTGGTGATTTCCAAGGGTACCGGCGCGATGGCCCGTTGCGCGCCAGTTCACCGGCGGCCCTTCGGATAAAGCGAGGACGGCCCGGACCGCTGAGGTCCGGGCCGTCGCTTTGATGCAGGTCAGGGAATCGTCAGAACCTGTCCGGGATGAATGAGGTCAGGGTTGGAGATTCCGCTGGCATTGGCGATCTGCTGGTACTTGCTGCCATCGCCGTAGAACCGCTCCGCGATCGCCCACAGCGTGTCGCCGGAGACCACGGTGTAGGTGCGCGGCGCCGGTGGCGGCGGAGGCGGCGGCGGTGCGGCCGGCGCAGCAGCAGGCTCGGGCGCGGGCTCGGGCGCAGGTGCGGGTTCCTCGACCGCGGCGGGAGCCACCTCGGGCTCGGCAGCGGCCGGGGGCGGCGGTGGCGGCTCGGTGGTGTCGGTCTTCGACGACCAGGCCGGCCCGTCCTTGGCGTACAACACCAGATTGCGGTCGTCCTGCAGAACCAGCTTGACGTCCTTCTTGCCCTTGGTGTCGGTGTGCCACACCGGCTTGTCCGCCGTGTACAGCACGAAGTTGCCGTCGGTCTGTACCTCGGCGCGGACTACGTCCTGGCCGTTGGTCTCCGTCGACCAGACCGCTTGATCGCGTGCGTAGAGCACGAGGTTGCCGTCGTCCTGCAACGTGAGCGTGTAGGCACCGTTGTTGGAAGTGAGCGACCCCCCTTTTTCCAGCTTCTGTCCTTCGGTAAGTGTGTCTCCCACGCAGCTCCCCTTTCTTGACGTTCAACCTACTCAGCCGAGCCTACTGATCGTGGCTTTGCTTGTGTGCCGTTCTGCTCGGCTGAATTCAAACGCTGAACGAACTTTTGGATTACGAATCGAATCCCAGTCCGAGCGCGTCGAGAGCGCGCAGTAGCAGGTTGCGCTTGCCCGCGGCGTGGTCGGCTCGGTCGAGCGACCAGCGGGTGGCCTGTATTCCCATGGCGGCCAAAGGTTCCGGCGGAAACGGCAGCGGCCGTTTGCGGACCATCTCCAGCTCGGTGCGCTCGGTCGGGGTGCCGTCGAGCAGGTCGAGGCACACATCGGCGGCGAACCGGGCCGCGGCGACGCCCAAACCGGTGAACCCGTTGGCATAGGCGATGCGTCCGTTGCGCGCCAGCCCCCAGTGCGCACAGAAGCGCGTGTTGGTGTCGATCGCGCCGGCCCAGCGATGGGTGAAGGTCACGTCGTCGAGTTGTGGGAAGGTCACGAAGAAATGCGCCGCGAGTTTGCGGTAAGTCTTTGGCCGATCCTCGTAGGAGGCCTTGATCCTGCGGCCGAAATGGTAGACGGCGTCATAGCCGCCCCACACGATTCGGTTGTCCGTCGTGAGCCGGTAGTAGTGGAACTGGTTGGCGCAGTCGCCGACGCCCTCGCGGCCCCGCCAACCGATCCTGGCCAGCTGGGCATCGGTGAGCGGTTCGGTGGCCAGCACATAGTCGTAGACCGGTACGGTGTGAAACCTGTTGCGCCGCAACAAGCTGGGAAACACATTGGTGGCGAGCACCGCCTGGCGGGCGGTGATGACGGCCTCCGGCGTCTCGATGCGCAGCACCGCTCCCCCGGAGTTGATCGTGCGCGCACTCGTGTGCTCGTGGATGTGCACCCCCGCGTCCGTGCATGCTCGGGCGAGTTCGATCGCCAGCTTGGCCGGATGCACGAGTGCGCAGGTGTCCGGCTCGAACAGCCCGGCCAGGTACGTCGGCGAATCGACGTGGGCCCGGACCGCCTCCCGGTCCAGCAGCACACCCTCGCCCGCGGCGGCCGCCTGTGCGAGCCAGTCGATCTGGTGGCGTTCGGTGGCCACGGTCAACATCCCGGTGCGTTGCCACTCCGCGTCAAGGCCGAGCCGGGCGATGTCGGCCTGCATCCCGTCGAGGTTGTCTCGGCCCATGGCGTCGATCTTCTCGATCTCGTTGGGCCAGCGGGCCTTTCCGTTGTTCTCGCCGTGGGTGAGGCTCGCGTCGACGAATCCGCCGTTGCGGCCGGACGCCGCCCAGCCGATCCGGTTGCCGTCGATGAGCACGATCCGCCAGTCAGGATGGCGTTCGGCGGCGTGCAGCGCGGTCCACAGCCCGGTGTAGCCCGCGCCGATCACCGCCAGATCGCAACTCGCCGAATGGGTCAGCGCGGGATGGCGCGGCCTTGGCATGTCGAGCCAGACCGACCCGAGGCTGCTGGCGGCCAGAGCCCGGTCGACGAGTGCGGCGTCGACTTCGGCATCGAACACGGTGCGCACGCTGCGGACATTACGGGGTGGTTCGTGTTCGCGGCGGGCATTCGACCGGGCGTCCGTCAGCCCCGGACCGCGGGTCTGGTACCCACGTAGCGCGTCAGAACCGGTCCCACGATCGCCAGGATGAACACGTACGGCGTCGCGATCGCCTCGAGCTGCTCGTAGGTGGACCCGACGAGGCCGATGATGACGAGCGAGAACTCGCCGCGCGCGATCAGCGCGGTACCGGCGCGCAGCTGACCGGGCCTGGCGACCCCATCACGCCGGGCGGCGAACCGGCCGGTGAGCACCTTGGTGAACGCGGTGACCACCGCGAGCGCCAACGCGGCGGGCAGCATCGGCACGAGATCCCCTGGATCCACCGAAATTCCGATGGCCACGAAGAAGATCGCCGCGAACAGGTCCCGCAGCGGACTGAGCACCGTTCGGGCCCGCTGGGCGGAATCGCCGGTCAGCGTCAAACCGACCAGGAACGCGCCGACCGCGGCCGACGCGTGGATGAACTCGGCGAGCGCCGCGACGATCAACGTGAGCCCCAGGACCCGCAGCAGGAGTTGCTCGTTGTCCGGATGCGCGACGAACCGGGTGACGTGTTGACCCCACCGGTAGGACACCACGAAGGCGATAACCAGCGCCGTGATCGCGATGGTCATGCCGAGCAGCGCATGCAGCAGCGTGCCGCCCGCGGCCAGCACCGCGAGCAGCGGCAGGTATGCCGCCATCGCGAAGTCCTCCAGCACCAGGATCGACAGCACCGCAGGCGTTTCTCGGTTGCCGAGCCTGCGCAGATCCCCGAGCAGCCGGGCGATCACGCCCGACGACGAGATGTAGGTGACGCCGGCCAGGGCCAGGATCCCGACACCGGACAGCCCGAGCAGCCAGCCCGCGACCGCGCCGGGAATAGCGTTGAGCACCAGGTCAACCCACGCCGACGGCAGATGCCTGCGCAGGCTCGTGGCGAACTCGCCGATGGAGAATTCCAGCCCCAACGTCAGTAGCAGCAGGACCACGCCGATCGAGGCGCCGGTGCTGACGAACTCGCCCGCGGCAGGCACCGGTGCGATGCCGCCTTCGCCGAGGGCCAGGCCGGCCACGAGATACAGCGGGATGGGCGATAGCGCGAACCGGCGCGCGGCCGTGCCGAGCACGGTGAGCACCGCGAGGATGATGCCGAGCTCCAGCAGAAGCGCAGCCGATACAGCCACCGAGTCAGCCCTGGGCCGGCGAGCCGGGCACGTCCCCGCGGGCGACGATCTGCTCGACACCGGCGATGCCGGAATCGGTCCCGATCACCACGAGGACGTCGCCGGCGCGCAACAGGTCGGCGGGACCGGGTGACGCGAGGACCTCCTCGTCGCGCACGATCGCCACGATCGACGCACCCGTGCGGGTGCGGGCTCTCGTATCACCGAGCGGGTGGTCGGCGAAGGGACTGCCCGGCCGGATCGTGACCTGACCGGCACTGAGACCCGGCACTTCCCGCGTGAGGTCGGCGAACCGTTCTGCGATCCGCGGCGCGCCGAGGATCTGCGCGAGCGCCTCGGCCTCCTCGCCGGACAACCGGAACACCTGCTGAGCCTGGTCGGGATCTTCGTGCGGGTACACCACGACCTCGAAGTCGCCGCTCCGCAGGGCGACGACCCCGATCCGGTCGCCGTCGCGGTTCTCGAACTCGAACCTCAGGCCGACACCCGGCAGCAGTACCTCTTTGACGTCCATGCGTCAATACTGCTGCGTCGACAGCCCGGTCAGGTGCTTACCCGCGCAGATCCGTCGGCCACACGTCTCGCGGCGGGTTGCCAGCCCGGCGGGCCGAACACGTAGCCGACGCGGTCGGACAACCGGCCGGCGCGACGGACGTCGCGCGCGATTGCCACGTATTCGTGGGTCTGCAGCTTCCAGATGTTGAACGTGCCGACCGGCTTGGTGAGCCCGTAGTGCGGCCGGAACACCTCGGGCTGGAACGTGCCGAACAACCGGTCCCAGATGATGAGGATGCCGCCGTAGTTGCGGTCGAGGTACTGCTGGTCGCGGCCATGGTGCACGCGGTGGTGCGACGGCGTGTTGAAGACGAATTCGATTGGGCGCCAGAGCTTGTCGATCCGCTCGGTGTGGACCCAGAACTGATAGACGAGGTTCACCGAGAAGCTCGCGAACACCACCCACGGCGGGATGCCCAGCAGCGGAAGCGGGATCCACGCGATGATCTCACCACTGTTGTTCCACTTCTGCCGCAGCGCGGTGGCGAAGTTGAAGTACTCACTCGAGTGATGGGCCTGATGTGTCGCCCAGATCAACCGCACCCGGTGCGCCACCCGGTGATAGACGTAGAACAGCAAGTCCACGCCGACGATCGCGATGACCCACGTGTACCACTGGCCGGCGGGCAGTTGCCACGGGGCCACGTACGCATAGAGCGCGGCATAGCCGAACAGCGCCAACAGCTTCCATCCCGCTGTGGTGGCGATCGACACGAGACCCATCGAGATGCTCGCCCAGGCGTCGCGGGCCGGAAAAGCGCCCGCCGGGGCGCGACCGCTCGAATCGATCGATTCGAGTTTGCAGGCGGCGGTCCACTCGACCGTCAACAGCACAAGGAAGAACGGGATGGCGAACAGCACCGGATCCCGCATCGGCGGTGGTAGGAGGTCCAGCACGGACCGTATGGCGTCCATCGGTGACGACAGCCTAACCGCCAGGCCTCACGTCACCGGAAGTTGAGCACCTCGTCACCCCACGCCGCGTGCAGATCGCGGTCGAGCTCGGCGACGGTCTTGTCCTGCTTGTCGATCACCAGGGCGGCCCGGTCGTCTCGGCGGTACGGCCGCCACACCGGTTCGCCCGGTGCACCGGCGGGCTCGGCTTTCGCCGCGAAGTTTACCCAGCGCCTGCGCATTCGCTGCGATACCGCGCGGCCGTGCTTGAGGCCACCGAGCTTGAACGTCGGATCCTTCGGCCCGGCCACGAGGTTGCCCCACACATAGGGCAGCTCCGTCGCGTGGGCAGCGCCGAGGCGCAGCAGTCGCAACATCGGGGTCGAGAAATCGAACCGGTAGAGATACACCGGCGCCACGGCGCTGTGTCCTTCGGCGAACCACAACGACGGCATCCGGAAGCCGATGTCGCGCGCGACGCCCATCCCGATCGCTTTCGTGCGCAGCCCCGCGTATGCCGAGGTGATCTGCGCTTCGGTCGGCAGCTGCAGGCCCGGCTGCTCGGACGCGATCCCCTCGAACATCGTCCTGATGGCCTCCGGCGTGATCGGCATCAGCGGTGACTTCATCCAGCGGAACAGCGCCGCTTCGTGTTTGTTGGTGCCGATGATCAACGGCACCGCATGCGTGCGGCCCTCCCGGGCCAGCTTCACCGGATAGTCCGGCACGAGGTCACCGTCGACCACCGGGGCGAATGCCAGCGTGCCCGGTGATTGTGCCGGAACGTCGTTGAAGATGCCCTGGGATGCGGTGAGGATCGCGGACAGCGGGGCGTGTGCGAGTTGGCCTGCGTCGCCGGGCACGATGTTGAGCCGGTCGAGCAATTGCCGGGCAACCTTGCGCGAGCGGGTGGCATCGTAGATCGACGTCGCCGGGGAACTCTGCGCGATCGCCGCCGTGAACAGCCCGTCGGCCTCCGGGCTGGCCAACAGGGTCGTGACGATTCCGGCGCCCGCGGATTCCCCGAACAGCGTGACGCGGCCGGGATCGCCACCGAACGCGGCGATGTTGTCGCGGACCCACCGCAGCGCACAGAGCACGTCGCGCAGGCCGACGTTGGTGTCGAAACGCATGCCGCCGGCACTGCTGAACTCGGAGAGATCGAGGAACCCGAATGCGCCCAGCCGATAGTTGACGGTGACGACGACGACATCGCCTTCTGAGGCCAGCACCCGGCCGCGATACAGCGGTTGGTTGGCCGAGCCGAGCACGTACGCGCCGCCGTGCGCCCACACCATGACCGGCTTCCGGTCCCCGGGCGCACTGTCCGAGGGCGCCCAGACATTGAGCACGAGGCTGTCCTCGCCCTGCTGACCGCCGAGGTCGAGCGGGATCCTCGGATCGGTGGGCTGCGGGCACACCGGGCCGACCCTCGTGGCGTCAGCGGTCTCGCGCCACCGCGCGGGCGGCTCGGGAGCACGCCACCGCAATTCGCCGAGCGGGGCCCGCGCATAGCGAACTCCCAACCATGCCTTGGCTGTTCCGTCGTCGGTGCCGCGAACCGGGCCGTACTCCGTCTCGACGACGAGGGTGCGCATCGGGTCGGTCATGCATCTCCTCCGTGCCGGTGACTTGTGCGCAGCGAACTCCCCCACGGTACGCAGGACGAACATTCTCGGTGGTGACGAACCTCGGCGGCGCGCGCCGGAACCGTCCCGTCAGCCGCCGTGATCACCACCGCACCGGTCGCCTAGCCTTGGTGCCGTGCGGAAGTGGGCGTTGCTGGGCGCGGCCATCGGCACCGAAGTCACTGCCACGCTCTCGCTGCGCGCGTCCCAGGACCACGCCGCCTGGCTGGTACTCGTGGTTGCCGGTTACCTGTCGTCCTTCGTGTTGTTGACCCTGGTGTTGCGCGCCGGCATGGCGGTCGGGGTCGCCTATGGCATCTGGGGTGCGATGGGCACCGCGACGACCGCGGTGCTGGCAGCGGTGTTGTTCGGCGATCCGTTCACGTGGCCCATCGTGGCGGGTATCGGCCTGATCATCGCGGGTGTGCTGCTCGTCGAACTCGGGTCGCACCCCCGCGGGGCCGAGTCATGATGTGGCTCGCACTGGCCGGCGCGATCCTCGTCGAGGTGTTCGCGACGTTGTCGTTGCGCGCGTCGGAAGGTCTGCGGCGCAAGGCGTGGGCGGTTCCGGTGGTCGCCGGCTATGCGACGTCGTTCTACCTGTTATGGGTGGCTCTGTCGCTCGGAGTTCCGGTCGGTATCGCCTATGGAATCTGGACGGCCTGCGGCGTCGCCCTCGTCGCGCTGATCGCGAAGTTCTTGTTCAAAGACCCGCTCACGCCGGTGATGATGCTCGGTATCGCGCTAATCGTGTCGGGTGTGTTCACGATCGAGGTCGCGGGCGCCACGCACTGACGGAGCGCGTCTCAACACACCGGCCAACAGCATCACCAACACCCCGACGACCGGCACGACAAGCAGGCCGGCGCGCAGGCCTGCCGCGTCGGCGATCATGCCGACCAGCAGCGGTGCCCCGAAGAACCCGATTCGCATCAACCACGTCACGGCGGTCAGCCCCGTGCCCGGCCGCATACCGGGCAACTGGTCGGCGGCGTGCATGGCCGCCGGGATCAACGTCGCAACCCCGAGCCCGGCGGCCGCGAACCCGGCGATCGTCCCGGCGATGTTCGGGAAGGCCAGCGCGGCGCCCATCCCGGCGGCGGTGATCAAACCACCGACCCGGACCACGGCGGCCTCGCCGAACCGGTCGACCATCCGGTCACCGATGAGCCGGCCCACGAACATGAACCCGACGAGTGCGATGTAGCCGAACACCGCGACGGCCGGGGGCGCGTGCAGGGTGTCGCGCAGATACAGCGTGGCCCACGAACTTCCGGCGTCCTCGACCGTTGCGCCTGCGATCGCGATCAACACCAGTGCGAGCAGGATCAGGTAGACCCGTGGGCCCGCCCTCGTGCCCGCGGGTGCCAGGGCGGCCGGATGATCGTCGTGGTCGGGCCCGGGCAACAGATACCGGTAGGCGACCAGCACCACCACGCTGAACAACACGGCGATGACCGCGAGGTGTGTGCCGCGCGGCACACCGAGCGCGATGGTGCCCGCCCCGGTGAGCCCGCCGATGATCGCGCCGACCGCCCACACCGCGTGCAGCGAGTTGATGATGGACCGGCCGTAGTCGCGTTGCAGCCGCAGCCCGTGCGCGTTCTGCGCGACGTCGACGACCGAGTCGCAGGCCCCGGCCAAGAAGAGGGCGGCCGCGAACGTCACCGGCGATGACGCCAGGCCCGCTGCCACCACGAACGTCCCGAGCGCGATCGTGCCGATCACCGCGACGCGTGAACTGCGGAACCGCCGGATGAGTACGCCCGCAGTCAGTCCGGCGACCAGCGCCCCGCCCGAGAATGCCGCGACCGCTGCCCCGTACACCGCGTTGCTCAGGCCCAGATCGGTCTTGATCTCCGGGTAGCGCGGCAGCAGGTTCGCGAAAATCGCCCCGTTGGTGAGAAACAGCGCCGCGACCGCGATGCGGGCCCGCCGCAGGTCGGCGGATTCGCGCTGTCCTAGGGCCGGTCTGAGTGGCACTGCGGCCACACTACCGCCGGTCAGCGCACGGCCGACACGAGCCGGTCGCTGAGCTGCCAGAGGTCGATCGCCTTGGCTTCGTCGTAGGACTCCCGTGACGACCGGATCTGGCGGGTGCCGGCGAAGTAGGCGCCGGTCACCCCGTCGAGGGCCGGGTCGGCGACGAGCTTGGCGAGGTTGGCCCCGGACCGCCGCGTGCTGTTGACGCCGGGCAGCACCCGCAGCGCGGGCATCAGGGCCCGCCAGGCCAGCCGCTGCGCGGGCGAGTAGTCGCGCGCCAGACCCGAGCCGGGCATCAGGCCGGGGTCGAACGCATTGACCGTCACGCCGTCGCGGCCGTGCCCGAGCCGTCGATCGAGTTCGTAGGCGAACAGCATGTTGCACAGTTTGGAGGTGGTGTAGCGGCGCCGGCCTTCTTCGGCCGTCAGGCCGCCCGCGGGCGGGTAGATCAGTTCGTCGGCTGTCGCGTAGCGCGGCGATGGCATCCCGGTGAACTTGTCGGGATCGTGCGTGCCGCTGCTGACGACCACGATGCGGGCGGGCTTGACCAACTGGTCCAGCGCCTGGGAGATGAGCGCGAAATGGCCCAGATGGTTGACGCCGAACGTCATCTCGTAGCCTTCGGCCGTCGTCTGCGCGCCGGAAACAACCTGCAGCCCGGCGTTGCACACCAACGCATGCAGCGGCGGCACCTCGAGGTGCGGCAGCCGGCCGGCGAAGTCGCGCACCGACCGCAGGGCCGCGAGGTCGAGTGCGCTGACGGTGGTGCGGCCGGGGTGACCGAGGCGGGAAGCCGCGTCGGCGCCGCGGCCGGTGTCCCGTACAGCCAGCACGACGTGCCAGGACGGATCGGATTCCAGTAGCGCGCGGGCACATTCGAAGCCAAGCCCGGCGTTGGCGCCGGTAATCACCACGGTTCGGTCGGTCACTGTTCCTCCAGGAGTAAGGGGACGAGGGCGGTGACGGCCTGCCACAGCCTGCGGTACATGCGCGTGACGTCGATGTCGTCGGGCTCGAGGTGTCTGGCGAAGAACACGCCGTCGGATTGGGCCACCGCGAAGGCCGTGAGTTCGGCGGTCAGCCGCTCGGCGCGATCGGGCGCGATGCCGGTCGGCAGCAACCGTCGCACGGCGCCGGCGAACCGGCTGATCGCGGTGTCGCGCACGCGGCGCACCACCTCGGTCACCACCGGATCGTCGCTGCGTTCGAGGGCGAGCAGATAGAGAAATCGCAGGAACTCGGGATGGTCGGACTGCAACGCGGCCAGGACACTCAGCTGTTCGTCGATGGAGCCGTCGGCGGGGATGGCCGCGAAGAAGCGGTCGGCGCCGCGTTCCATGACAGCGGCCAGCACACCGTCCTTCGAGCCGAAGTGCCAGTAGATCGAGCTGGCGGGAAGCCCGCATGCCTTGCGGATGTCGCTGATCGACGTAGCGGCGTAACCGCGGGTGGCCATCAACCGTTCGGTGGCGTCGAGGATCTGTTCGCGTGAACTGACGCCCTGTTGCTGCCTTCTGGTCAGCGGTGCACCCATGCCCCGTCCTCTGTAGGGATCGTTACAGACAGGCTAGCAGGATCGTCAGGATGGCGCCGGGAATGGCACGCTGAGCTGGTGACCACCGCCGCCGCTGATCTGATCGGGCTCTTTCCACCCGGTACGCGACCCGATGCGGACGGCACCCTGATGGTCGGCGGCTGCCGTCTGGACGCGATCGCCGAACAGTTCGGCACGCCGGCGATCGTGGTGAACGAGGACGCGTTGCGCAGGCGGGCCGGCGACTACCTCGCCTCGTTCCGCAGCCGGTGGCCGCGCAGCGACGTGGCGTTCGCGTCGAAGTCGTTCCCGTGCACGGCCGTTCAACGGGTGATGGTCGAGGAGGGCTTGCACCTCGACGTCGCGGGCGGCGGGGAGATCGTGACTGCGCTCAAGGCGGGCGTGGACCCCGCCCGGCTGGTGTTGCACGGCAATGCCAAAACCGATGAGGAACTCGAGCTCGCCGTCGGGCACGGCGCGGGGCTCGTGGTGGTCGACAACTTCGACGACATCGACCGCCTGGAGCGCATCGTCGGCGCGGGCCGCATGCAGGCCTGCCTGGTGCGCGTCATTCCCGGTGTCGAGGCCGCCACGCACGCCTCGCAGGCCACCGGCCACGCCGCGTCGAAGTTCGGCCTGTCACCAAATGACGCGCGGGCGGCGATCGCCCGCATCGAATCCAGTCCGCGGCTGCGGATGGGCGGCGTACACACGCATGTCGGCTCGCAACTGCTCGACGTCGACCAACTCGCGGCGGCCGTGGAGCCGATCGCACGCCTCGGCACGTTCGAGGTCTACGACCTCGGTGGCGGGCTCGGGGCCCGCTACACCTACGACGAGCATCCGCCCAGCCTCGAGGAGTACGCCGACGCCATGATCGGGCAAGCCATGGCGCTGCTGCCGAGCGGCAGCCGGATCATCGTGGAGCCCGGCCGCAGCATGGTCGCGGCCAGCGCGTGCACGCTCTACCGCGTCACGACTGTCAAACGCGGGGTCGTCACGCACGTTGCCGTCGACGGCGGCATGGGCGACAACCTGGAGGTGTCGCTGACCGGGCAGCGGTTCGAGGCGACCATCGTGGACCGCGTGGGCGGCGGCGAGACGGTCAGCGTCGTCGGCAGACACTGCGAGTCCGGCGACCAACTGGTCGACGGCGTCGCACTGCGCGATCCGGTCGTCGGGGATCTGCTCGCCGTGCCGGTCACCGGCGCGTACTGCTACACGATGTCCAACCAGTACAACGGCGCCCGCAGGGTCCCGGTGGTGTTCACGCGCGACGGTGCCGCGCGCCTCGTCGTGCGACGTGACACGTGGGACGACCTGCTGGTCCGCGATGTCGACTGACGCGATCGCGCTGCGGGCCCCAAGATTGGGGTCATGACTGCACTGCCCCCGGCTCTGCTGGAGTTGGCCCATCGCTACGGCGTCGCAACGGAGTACGAAGACTGGACCGGTCGGCGCATCGCAGTGCCGGAGTCCACCTTGGTGGCGGTCCTCGACGCGCTGGGCCTGCCGGCGAGCACCGAACAAGGCCGCGCCGAGGCCCTTGCCGCCCTTGACCGCGAATACTGGCAGCGGTCGCTTCCACCGATCGTGCTCGGCCGGGCCGGCGCACCGTCGAGTTTCTGGGTGCATGTCACGCACGGCGACGCCGTCGACATCACGCTCGCGCTCGAGGACGGGACCGAGCGCGCGACACTGCGCCAGCTGGAGAACAACCGGGCGCCCTATCAACTCGATGACCGCTGGATCGGCGAGGCCACGTTCGAACTTCCCGCCGATCTGCCGCTCGGGTATCACCGCCTGCGGTTGCGGGTCGGCGACTTCCACACCGAGACGCCGGTCGTTGTCTCCCCCGCCGTCCTGACGCTGCCCACCCGGCTCGGGGAACGGCGAACCTGGGGGCTGGCAGTTCAGCTCTACAGCGTGTGCTCCGAGAACTCTTGGGGAACCGGCGATCTCACTGATCTGACCGATCTCGCGGTGTGGTCGGCCGCCGCGCACGGCGCGGGTTTCGTCCTCGTAAATCCCCTGCACGCGGCGGCCCCCACCGCGCCGATGGAACCGTCGCCGTACCTGCCGACCACGCGTCGCTTCGTCAACCCGCTGTATTTGCGGGTCGAAGCCATACCGGAATACTCCGCCGTGCGCGGCCGGGGTCGAATCCGCAAGCTCCGCTCGGGGGTGAGCGAACGCGCCGCCCGCCGTGACGTCATCGACCGCGACGGCGCCTGGAAAGCAAAACGGGTTGCGCTGCAACAGGTGTACCGCGTCCCGCGGTCGGCAGGCCGCGAACTCGCCTACCGGGCGTACCAGGCCAGGGAGGGCAGCAGCCTCGAAGACTTCGCGATCTGGTGTGCCATCGCCGAACAGTACGGCAACGACTGGCACGCCTGGCCGCATGAATTGCAGCATCCGCGCAGCCCCGATGTCGCGGCATTCGCCGCGGCCAATCCGGAGGCCGTGGATTTCCACCGGTGGCTGCAGTGGCAGCTCGACGATCAGCTGACCGTAGCGCAGGCGACCGCACAGCAGGCCGGGATGGCGCTCGGGATCATGGGCGATCTCGCGGTCGGCGTCGACCCCAACGGCGCCGACGCCTGGGCGTTGCAGGATGTGCTGGCGCTCGGCGTCACCGCGGGCGCGCCGCCCGACGAGTTCAACCAGCTCGGCCAGGATTGGTCGCAACCGCCGTGGCGGCCGGACAAGCTCGTCGCGGCGGCCTACGAACCGTTTCGCGCGTTGGTGAACATGGCGTTGCGGCACGCCGGCGGGGTGCGCATCGACCACATCATCGGCATGTTCCGGCTGTGGTGGATCCCGAAGGGCGCCGCCCCGACCGACGGCACCTATGTCCGCTACGACCATGACGCGATGATCGGCATCATCGCCCTGGAGGCACACCGCGCAGGCGCCGTCGTTGTCGGCGAAGACCTCGGCACGGTCGAACCGTGGGTCCGCGACTACCTGCGCGAGCGGGGTCTGTTCGGCACCTCGATCCTGTGGTTCGAATCCGACGACTCCGGCGGGCCGCTACCTGCCGAGCGCTGGCGCGAGTACTGCCTGTCGTCGGTCACCACCCACGACCTGCCGCCGACGGCCGGCTATCTGGCCGGCGAGCACGTGCGATTGCGCGAGGAACTGGGGCTGCTCACGCGGCCTGCCGATCAGGAACTCGAAGAGGATCGGGCGGCCCAGGCCGCGTGGTTCGACGAGTTGCGCCGAGTCGGCCTGCTCGGCCCCGATCCCGACACCGACGAGATCGTGACGGCACTGCACCGGTATCTGGGCGGTACGCCGTCGAAGCTGCTCGCACTGTCGCTGGCCGACGCGGTCGGTGACCTTCGCACGCAGAATCAGCCGGGCACCACCGACGAGTATCCGAATTGGCGTGTGCCGCTGAGCGGCCCGGACGGCCGCCGAATCCTGCTCGAGGACGTGTTCGACGACGCGAGGGCGAACGCGCTCAGCGAGGTCATGGCAGACGTCGTCGCGGGCAGGGCGCAGCCGTCTACCTGGAACGTGTAACACACCGGCATTGTTCTCCGGTTTCACATTCGTCACCGCTGCGATATGTTCGCACCGCACCCTGACTGACGGAGATCACGTGAAGAAGCTTGTTGTGCTCGGCGGCGGACTGGTCGCTGCCGGCTCGATCGCCCTGTTCGCCGCGGGGACGGCGACCTCGGAGCCCACTGCCGCCTCCATCAACGTCGTCGGCGAGCCTTATATGAAGGCGCTGGCGATCCTGAAGAGCCAGGGCGTCAAGGCGACCTTCGGCGGTTCGTTCGGCAGCGCCCTGCCGCAGGCCGAGTGCCTCGTCGACTCTCAGAAGGTCAACTCGAGCGGCAAGATGATCCTGATGCTGGACTGCAGCGCCGAGGCGGCCGAGCAGGCGGCGGACAACGCGGTGTCCGGTGGCCCAAGGGTCGGCGGCAACGGCGTGACGACGGTGACGCCGACGCCGGTGGTGCCGATCGCAGGCGCGCCCGGTGCGGGGACCCCGCCGCCGGCCTGACCGGCAAATCTCGTTCTCCGAGCCCGCGATCCCGCCGGATCGCGGGCTCGTTGTTTCGCGGCACACGCCACCCACCCGGTACCCGCGTTCCCACATAATCCGTACACTGCATGAGACCACTCATCCCAGGGAGGCTCTCGATGCTGCGTCCGTTGCGGTTCGACAAGGAAATCGACCCGGGCCCGGTGCAGATCCAGGCACGCAAGGTCCACTTCGATCTCAGCGGTATCCCGCTGCACTGGATCCCCGGCCATCCCGTCGCGTCGACCATGGTCAACCTGTTCAATGTGGTGCTTCCGGCCGCCGAGCACTGGTTCGTCGCAACGTTCAACGAGGCACTGCCGTACGTGCGGGATCCCAAACTCGCCGACGACATGCGCGGGTTCATCGGGCAGGAGGCCACGCATGCCGAGACCCACGACAAGGTGCTGGAGGAATTCCTCACCACGCACGGCGTGGAGTACGAGCCGATCCTCGCCATGGTCGAGCACGTGTTCAAGAAGATGCTCGCGCCGACGACGGCCACCGACCCGCAGCGTCGCCTCAACGATCTGTGTGACCGGCTGTGGCTGATCGCCGCGATCGAGCACTACACCGCGGTGCTCGGCGACTTCGTGCTCAACTGCACATGGGAGGACTACGGCGCCGATCCGACCCTGACTGACCTGTTCCGCTGGCACGGCGCCGAAGAGGTCGAGCATCGCAGTGTGGCGCACGACGTCGCGGTGTACTTCCAGGACAGTTATTTCAGCCGGGTGCGGGCGATGTCGATCGCCGCGACCGCGGTCTATATGTTCTTCCAGCGCGGCACTTGGGAGCTGCTCAAGCGCGACCCGTCGGTGGACGTCGGCTGGTGGCGCATGAACCGGATGCGCATGCGGGATTCGAAATTGGGCCTGTTGCCGAAGTTCTCCAGGATGTTCGGCTCGAACACGCTGATGTACTGCCGTCCGTCGTTCACACCGGACGAGATGGGTTCGACGGCACAGGCGGTCGCTTACCTGGCCAGCTCGCCCGCGGCCAGGGCCGCGCACCTGTGACGGCCATGCCGATTCTTTCCCGCTATCGCGACCTGCCACCGAGCGCGTCAGGCCGGTTCCGCCACGACCCGATGCTGGGGATGGCCGAGGTCGCGATCGCCACGATGTGGGGTCTGACCCGCCGGATCCGCAAGCCGGCCCCGCCGCCGGAGTTGAACCGCGTCATCGAGCTGTGCGTGGTTGGCCGTGAGGTGGTGGCTCACGATCAGGACGTCATCGCGTTGACCTTCGCCGCGGCCGACGGTCACGCGCTGCCGCGTTGGTATCCGGGCGCGCACATCGATCTGCACCTCGCGAGCGGGCGTGTCCGGCAGTACTCACTCTGTGGCGATCCCGAGGTCGCTGACACCTACCGCATCGCGGTACGCCGCATCCCCGGCGGGGGCGGTGGCTCGATCGAAGTCCACGACACCCTGCGCGTTGGAACGCGCCTCACCACGCACGGCCCGCGTAACGCGTTCCCGCTCACCGTCCCCGGCTACGGCTCGCCCACCCAGCGGTTCCGGTTCATCGCGGGCGGCATCGGCATCACGCCGATCCTGCCCATGCTGGGACTCGCGCAGCGGCTGGGCATCGACTGGTCGATGACCTACGTCGGGCGCAATCGCGACAGCCTGCCGTTCCTCGACGAGGTGGCGCGGTACGGCGACCGGGTCGAGATCCGCACCGACGATGTCGACGGCTTGCCGTCGGCAACCGATCTGCTGGGCGCCTGCCCCGACGGAACCACGGTGTACGCCTGCGGGCCTGCCCCGATGCTGACCGCCATCCGCACCGAGCTCACCGGCCGCGACGACGTGGAACTGCATTTCGAACGGTTCGCCGCGCCGCCGGTCGTCGACGGCGCCGAGTTCTCGGTGTCGATCGCGTCGACGGGCGCCACCGTCGAGGTCGGCGCCGACGAGACGTTGCTCGCCGCGTTGGGCCGCGCCGGTGTGCCTGCACCGTATTCGTGTCAGCAGGGGTTCTGCGGCACGTGCCGGGTTCGCGTGCTCGACGGTGAGGTGCAGCATCGCGACACGCTGCTGACCGATCCCGAACGGGCCGCCGGCTATCTGCTGACCTGTGTGTCGCGAGCCGACGAAGGCCGTCGACTGACCCTCGATCTCTGAGCGCCGGCGGTACTATTCCGCGCATGCCGTTGGCCGCTGGTGCGACGTTCGCCGGCTATACGATCGTGCGACCGCTGGGCTCCGGCGGCATGGGCGAGGTCTACCTCGCCCAGCACCCTCGCCTCCCCCGGCAGGACGCGCTCAAGATTCTGCCTTCATCGATCTCGGCGGATACCGAGTACCGGGACCGCTTCAACCGCGAAGCCGACATCGCCGCCTCGCTCTGGCATCCACACATCGTCGAGATCCACGACCGCGGCGAATACCAGGGCAAGCTCTGGATTGCGATGGACTACGTCGACGGCACCGATGCCGGCCGGTTGCTGCGCGAGCGCCATCCCGGCGGTATGCCCAAACATCAAGTGTGCGAGATCGTCTCGGCGATCGCCGATGCGCTCGATTACGCCCACCAGCGCGACCTACTGCATCGCGACGTCAAACCGGCGAACATCCTGCTCGCTCACCCCGAGACCGACGGGCAGCGAATCATGTTGGCGGACTTCGGCATCGCCCGCTATGCCAGTGAGGTCAGCGGACTGACGGCCACCAACATGACGGTCGGGACGGTGGCCTATGCCGCGCCCGAGCAGTTGCTGGGCAGCCATCTCGACGGCCGGGCCGACCAGTACGCGCTGGCGGCCACCGCATTTCAATTGCTCGCGGGGCGTCCCCCGTTCGAGCATTCCAACCCCGCTGTCGTGATCAGCCAGCATTTGTCGTCGTCTCCCCCGGCACTGGCCGCGCACCGGCCCGAACTCGCGGCGCTCGACCCGGTGCTCGCCAAAGCGCTTGCCAAAGATCCCAAGGATCGCTTCGCGCGCTGCGCCGATTTCGCCAGAGCGCTGCGACACCAACTCGACGATGCCGGCCCGGATGCCACCCGGCCGTCCCCGATCGCGGGGCCGACCGGCTCACGGTCACTTCTGCGGCCCGCGGTGCTGGTGCCCACGGTGCTCGCGGTTCTGTTGATCGCCGCGATTGTCGTTGCGGCGGTGGAGTTCCGGCGCGCCGATGAGCGGCAGGCGGCCAGTCCGCAACTGCCCACAACCACAACGCACACGAGCACCACCACACCGCCGAACTCGCCCCCGCCACCGGTGGCCACGCCGCCGCCCACCGACACCGTCACGGTCACCGATACCACCACCTCGACGGCGCAGGCACCCGCGGTGATCGGCGCGTCCTGCGCGCCCGTCGGTGCGACGGCCTCCACCGCTGACGGTGCGACGGCCTACTGCTCGACACTGCAGACGACGGGCGCGTCGATCTGGTCACTCACGCAAGGCGACATCCCGAGCCCGACCGTGACCACCGAGCCGACCGACGAGCCGCTGCCGTTCGCGGAGGAGTCGCCGGTGCGAGTGTGCATGCAGCAGACGGGCATGACGCGACGCGAGTGCCGCGAGTCGATCCGGCGAAGCAACGGGCTGCCATGAAATACGCAGTGATAGCGCCGGTCGCGGCCGGGGTCACCGCCGATCCGGTGTGGATGTCGGCCTTCGCGCGGCACACCGAGATCTGCGGTTTCGAATCGATCGTGGTCGTCGAACACACCGTGCTGATGGCCGAATACGCCAGCGTCTACCCGTACGACACGTCCGGCCGGGTCGAGCTCGCGGCGGATTGCCCGGTGCCCGATCCCCTTGACCTGCTGGCATTTCTGGCCGGCCACACCAGCCGCCTCGGTCTCGCGACCGGGGTCCTGGTATTGCCCAATCACCATCCCGTCGTGCTGGCCAAGCGAGCGGCGACCGTCGACGCACTCAGCGGCGGCCGGCTCCGCCTTGCGGTCGGCACCGGCTGGCTCAAGGAGGAGATCGAGGCGTGCGGCACGGTTTTCGCGAGCCGCGGCCGCCGCGCCGACGAGCAGATAGCGGTACTGCGCACACTGTGGGAAGACCATCCGTCGGGCGCCGAATTCCACGGCGAGTTCTTCGATTTCGCGCACGCCATGAGCTACCCGAAACCGGCTCGGCCCATACCGATTCACATCGGTGGGCACAGTCGTGCGGCGGCGCGCCGGGCCGGCCGGCTGGGCGACGGGTTGCAGCCGCTCGGCGTGGCCGGTGCCGAACTGTCCGGGCTGCTGGCCGTCATGCGGGCCGCGGCCGACGAAACTGGCCGCGACGCATCGGCTCTGGAGTTGTCGCTGGGACATCTGGTCACCAAGATCGATGCCGACCGGGCCGGGCGGCTCGCGGATCTCGGCGCCGACCGGTTGGTGCTGGCGATGCCACCGCTCACCGATATCGCCGAAGCCTGTGACACGCTGTCGGCGTGCGCGCAGCGGTTGGGGCTCGAGTCATGACCCTCGCCGTAGCGGATCGCCTCGCGCTGGCCGATCTGGTGCACCTGTATGCCGCCGCGGTCGATGACCGCCGCTTCGGCGACGTCGCGGAGTTGTTCACCGAGACAGCCGAATTGCGGTTGCCCGATCCGCCTGCCCGGTTGGATCCGGTGCGGCGGTGCGATGGTCGCGACGGAGTCCGCGCGGCGGTGTCGGCGCTGACCGAGGTCGTGCGCACCGAGCACGAGATCGTCGGCGAGGTCTACGCGCCGGGCACCGAGGCCGGATATGCGCTTGGCCGTATCACGGCCGTGGCGCACCACTGGAGCTTCGGCCCCGACCATCCGACCGACCTGGTGTGGCATGTGCGTTACGACGACGAGTACCTGTTGACGCCGAAAGGCTGGCGCATCCACGGACGCGCGTTGACCATCAACGCTATCGAGACCCGGCCACTGCGCCGTCTGCGTCCCCACCCTCACGACAACGCGCCAGATCCGGCGCGGCCATCAGCTGATCGAGCAGCGGGCGCTGCCCGGCCAACAACTTCGTCCGGGCCACGGCCACCGGAAGCCAGGCAACGCGGTCGATTTCGGGAAACTCCCTGACCTTGCCCGAGCCCTTCGGCCATTCCAGCGTGAACGTATTGCTGTGTGCGTCGGCCACATCGAAGTCCGCCCGTACCGCGAAGGCCGTGACCACCTTGCCGCCGGCCTGCCGCACCGGGACGAGATCCAGCCGCGGGCCGGCCGGCGGCGGCGCACCCAGTTCTTCCCCGAACTCACGCTGGGCGGCCAACCACGGATCCTCATCGTCGGCGTACTCGCCTTTCGGCACCGACCACGCTCCGTCGTCCTTTTTGGCCCAGAACGGCCCGCCCGGATGCGCGAGCAGCACCTCCACGACGTCGTCGACAATGCGGTAGAGCAGTATCCCGGCGCTCAGTTTGGCCATTCCGAGCACGTTACGCGCGACTGGGGACGGGGCGGCCGCGACGCCGGCGGCCGGGATGGCGGATGCTGGTGCGGTGACACGTCCGGTACGGCTGCGGGTGCGTCGGCTGCTGGTCGGCCGTCGGATCGCGGTTCGGCTCGGGGGCGACACCGTGGCCCTGACCATCACCGAGGTCGAGAATCAGCTCGATGCCAGCACGTTGGCGATCGGCCAATTGGGCAGCGTTCACCTCGGCGCCCGCGACATCCGCTGGGGCGATCTCCGTTTCGCGCGGTCCACGGTGACGCTGCGCAACGTGCACCTCCGGCCGTCAGTGCCGCCGATGTTGGTGGCGGCACCGGTCGAACTGACGCTCGAGGCCGCGTCGCATGCGCTCGACGGACTCCTCGCCCGCACCGTCCCCCGGCTACGGGTTCACGTTGGAGGCGACGGTCTTGCCCGCGTGCGGTTGGCCAGCCGCCCCCGGCTGGGACACGTGGAGATCGACGTGCGTCTCGACGGGTCCGTTCTGCGGGTGACGCCTACTCGTGTGGTGGTCGGTCGCCGGCGCTGGGCGGTGCCGCGACGCGCACCGGCGTATGCGGTGCGCCTGCCCGAACTCCCGCGCGGACTCCAGGTGACCGGTATCCGGTTCACGCCGTACCTCGTGCGCATCGAAGCCACCCTTCCGGAGTGGCAGATCGGCCGACCGTAACGGTCATCACTTTGCTGGTTTGGTATGAGGCCGGTCACGCCAAGGTGTGAGGCGCTCGTCTCAATCGTTACTCCCAGCGAGGCTGCAGCACAGCTAAACGGCTGCCGACAATAAATATCCGCGGTGGGAATGAAATCGCTGAGCTGGCTGTTTAACAGAGCGTAACCCCCAGGGAACCTAGCGATGACTACTGAGCGAATGCGCCATGCACGCGCCGCACCTTGACTCGCGAGATAACCGAACAACGAAAGAAGGCACGAAAGATGAAGAAGCTTGGATTTGCTAGCGCACTCGTGGGTGGGGCCGCCGCAGCCGTGATCGGTCTCGCCGCACCGGCGCAGGCCGCACCGTCCGGGCCAGGAAACGCTCAGGACACGATCAGTGAACTCCAGTCGGAGGGCTATACCGTGATCGTCAACCGGACCGGCTCGACCCCGCTGGACAAGGCCACCGTCGTGGCGGTCCGCCCGGGTCAGACCTTCTCGAGGACCGATTCCGGTAACCCCGGTGACAGCTTGCAGACGACCGTCACCGACAAGACCGTTTACGTCGACGTGAAGTAACGCCAAACTTCACCCAAACATCAAGGAGGGGCGCCCATTTCGGGCGTTCCTCCTCGAGGTTTGCCGGCCGGGTCACCGGTCGTCCGCGACCGCGCGGCGCTAAAGTCGCCAGAGTGCCAAGCTTTACCCGGTATGTCGCACTGGGCGACAGCCAGACCGAAGGACTGTGGGACGGCGACGACACCGTCGGGCTGATGGGGTTCGCGGACCGTCTCGCGGTCGAACTGGACGGACACTATCCGGGCCTCGGTTATGCCAATCTCGCGGTGCGCGGCCATCGCATCAGCGATGTGTTGTCCGACCAACTCCCGCAAGCGCTGTCGATGCGCCCCGACCTCGTCACCATCTGCATCGGCATGAACGACGTCACCCGGCCGGGGCGGTCGTTCGACCGGGCGCTCGTCGATCTAGATCGCATCTACGCCGCGCTCGCCGCATCCGGGGCCACCGTGGTGACCACGACTTTTCCGGACATCACCCAGATATTGCCGGTGGGAAGGCTGCTCGGAAAACGGGTACTGCACATCAACGCCGCCATCACCGACGCCGCCGACCGATACGGTTTTCGGTTGGTCGACCTGTACTCGGCACCATCGATGCGGGAAGCCGAGACCTGGAGTCCCGACCGTGTCCACGGGTCGGCCAGGGGGCACATGCTGTTCGCCGCTGCCGCCGCCGAGGCGCTGGGATTGCCTGGCAGCAGCCATGATTGGGCTCATGCCAGCGGTACCGCCGAACCACAGTCGTTTCGGTCGCGCGCCTATTCGCAGGCGTTGTGGACGCAGAACATGCTCATGCCGTGGATCTGGCGTCACCTGCGCGGCCGCTCGGCCGGGGCGGGCCGAGCACCGCGCCGGCCGGTCCTGCTCAGCCTGAGCGCTTAGAACCCGAGGATCGACAGCGGGAGACTGGCCAGATCGGCCGGTGCGCCCTCGCCCATCTTGGCCACCATCGCCGGGCAGAACGTGGAGATCGCGACCCCGGTGAACATCGTCGCCGGACCCAGCGGCATGCCGCCGGTGTCGGCGACCTTGGCGGCGACGTCGGCGACCGTCTGGCCGGGCTCCGCGAGCATCGGGCACACCGACTGCCCGACGGACATCGCCTGAGCGGGGTCGGTTGCGCCGATGCCGGCCTGGTTGAGCGCATCGATGAACGCCGGGTCAACCGGATCGGCTTGCGCCGGTGCGGCCGCGACGGCACCTCCGGTCGCGATCGCTGCCGCGGCGGCGAGCACACGGATGGCCAGTACGGTTCTGCGCTGCATGCCGAGAATCGTACGGGCCGTCGGGATCAGATCCCGCTCCAGGCCGAGTCCAGCTCTTTGGCGACGTCGATCACCTTGGCTTTCTCGGATTCCGGGCTGTCGATCTCGCCGGCCACATGCGCCGCGATGAAGCGTTTGATCTCGGCATCCACCCCGGCAAGGATGCGCAACACCTCGGCACGCAGAGACTTCGAGGTCACGTGGATCGAGATGTCGGACGGCCGGGGCTTTTTCACGTCGAGGATCAGCAGCAACGGCTCGGCGGCCAATGCCGTTGCCCGTAGGTCGATCTCACCGAAGACCATGAACTGCGGCCGGTCGATACGCAGATCGATCACCATGTCGATCTCCAGCGGAATCCGGATGGAGAAGGTGATGGTGTCGCCGACCTGCCGGCTCACCCGGGGCTTCTGAATCTGGACACGCGCCGTGACCTTCGCGATCTTGCCGGGCCCCTGACCGATCGGGCCCATCTCGAACGCATCGCCCGCGATGGCTCCGATGGCGTCGCCGACGCGATCCTCGGACACGGCGATCTCGAAGAACCGGCGTCCGAATTCCTCGTAGGTGATGTAGTCGTGGTCAGCCATGGTGTAGATACGGTCTCACGTCGGCTGCCCAGGGCGATACAACCGGGCCGCTACGGCCGATCAGCCGGCGAAGTAACGCAACCGTCTCACCGCGAGCGGCTTCGGGGTGAGGTCGGCGATCAGCACCGCCCGCTGCCCTGCGGAATCGAGACCGGCCACCAGGCTCTGACCCGACGTGATGACCTTGCGCCACCGGGCCCCCGCCGTCCGCTCGGCGAGCCTCGACGCGGCGAGTGGGACGGTGTCGCCCGCCAGCACGGCAGTGTTCCGACTCAGCCGCCGCCGCAGCGCGACCTCGTCACCCGCGCACAGGTCGTCGAGCAGCCCGGTGAACAGCCGTCTGCCCGGCCGTCCCACGCCCCGCAACCCGCTCGCAAAACCCAGCGCGCCCGCAGCCCCCTGGTTTCGCAGCAGCGCGCCCGCCAAGTGCAGGCCGGCCGGCACCGCGGCGATTCCGTTGCGCGCGAACTGGCCCACCATCGCGGGCAACTCCCAATACGCCTGCAGTTCGGCGATCTGCAGGCCGGCGGTTCCAGCCCGCAGCGCATATCGCAGATACGCCGGAATTCTCATCGTGACCGATGAGCCCATCGCCACCTCGAGCTCGAGATCGCGAACCACGGTGGTGCCGTCAACGATGTCGATGTCGCGGTGGAACGTGATGTCGCGCGGGCCGATGAAGGTGTCGTAGAAGCGTTCGATCCGGTCACGGCCGATGTGCGGCGCAGCGCCGACCGGGTCCTCGACCTGTCCGCCGTCAGCGAACAACCCGACCCACCCGTCGCGGTCGTGGGCGCCCGCGGCCTGCGGTGATCGTTCGACCGCGGCCAGTAGCTCGGCACGTGTGAAGGTCATATGGTTCGTTTACCATCCCGTGTCCCGCCGGCTGCGCGCACACTGGTAGTTGACCGCGGTTTGACTGAGGAGGTCGCGATGAGCGGCAACGGACCTTTCGGATTCGATCCCGAAGATTTCGATCGTGTCGCCCGCGAGGCAGGCGAAGGATTGCGCGACGCGCTCGAGGGCATGACGAGGTTCTTCACCACGTCCGGTGAGCGAGCCGGGTGGGCCGGGCTGCTCGACGAGTTCAGCCGGATGTCTCGTCCGCGCACCGAGCCCGAGACCACCGGCGAGAAGGGCGACGGCGTGTGGGCGATCTACACCGTGGACGACAACGGCGGCGCTCACATCGAGCAGGTCTTCCCCACTGAGCTCGACGCACTGCGCGCGAACGCCACCAACACCGACCCGGTGCGCCGCGTGCGCTTCCTTCCGTACGGCATCGCGGTCAGCGTGCTCGACACCGACACGGCCCGCACCGACCCGGACGCCGACACCACGGAGTAGGCCGGTCGGTAAAAGCCGACGGAGCGCGGGCGCCACCGGTTAGGCTTCGGGCCCAGGACAACCGACCTGGCCGGCAGACCTGAGGGTGAGACATGATTCGCGAACTGTGCGTCGCCGCGGCGATCGCGGGAGCCGCACTGGCAACGGCGGCCGGTGCTGCCGCAGACGACGACAACATGTATTTCGACGAGCCCGGCCGGTATCCGACCGATGTACCGGGCATGAGTTACGAGGCCCATCAAGGCGCCCCGTGTTTCAGCTGGGACCGCAACGTCTTCGGCCGGGGCCCCGGCGGTGAGCCGTTGCAGTGCCGGTGGATCCCCAACCAGTGGCCGCCGGTCACCACGGGCTTCTGGACGCACGCCTATCCGCTGCACGGCGTCCAGGAGATCGGCTCGCCGTGTCCCGGCCCGCAGGCCGCGGCGCAGTCGCCCGATGGCAGGCCGATGCTGTGCCTGGGCGCGCGGGGCTGGCAGCCCGGCATCTTGACGGGCAACGGGTTCTTCCCCAGCTGATTCACACCCGACACACCTGGCCATACAGCGGGACGACCGGTGTATGGTCGTGGCACCAAAATCCATGCACACAGGAGTGCCATGAGCGGTGATGTGACGTTCGACTTGTCCACGGTCTTTTCCACGGTGGCCCGGGCCATCCCCGATCAGACGTTTCTGGTGTGGCGAGACCGCCGGTTGAGCTATTCGCAGTTCGACGCGCGTGTCGATGGCTTCGCCCGCTACCTGGTTTCGGCCGGGCTGGGCGCCCATACCGAGCGCACCGCGCTGGCCGGGCACGAGTCCGGTCAGGATCACCTCGGTATCTACCTTCGCAACGGCAACGAGTACCTCGAGTCGATGATCGGCGGTTACCGAGCACGGGTCGCGCCGTTCAACGTCAGCTACCGCTATGTCGAGGAAGAACTGGTCTATCTGCTGACCGATTCGAACGCGCGGGCCCTGGTCTACAACGCCGAGTTCGCGCCGCGCGTGGCCGCGATCCGTGACCGGCTGCCGAATCTGGCCGTGCTGATCCAGGTCGCCGACGAATCGGGCAACGATCTGCTGCCGGGCGCGGTCGATTACGAGGCCATCCTAACGACGCCCGCGCCTGCCGACATGCCGACCCCGTCCGGCGACGACCTCTACATCCTCTACACCGGCGGCACCACCGGCATGCCGAAAGGCGTGTTGTGGCGCCAGCACGACATCTTCTTGTCGTCGATGGGCGGGCGCCCGTTCGGCAGCGACACGTTCCTGGGCTCGTACGACGAACTGGCGGACAAGGCGCGCGCGTCGGCGGGCGCGATGTCGATGCTGATGATCCCGCCGTTCATGCACGGCGCCGCGCAGTGGGCGGCATACAACGCCATCACGATGGGCGGGCGGCTGGTCATCCCCGACGATGTCGTGCGGTTGCAGCCCGACGCCGCGCTGCGGCTCGCCGAACGGGAACGGGTGCTGAGTATTCCGGTGGTCGGCGACGCGATCGCCCGGCCTCTGCTCGATGAGATCGAGACCGGTACCTACGACCTCTCGGGTCTGGTGACGATCACGAACGGCGGTGCGCCACTGTCGCCCACCGTCCGCGAGCGCATCCTGACGGCGCTGCCGCATCTGATGCTGCTCGACGCGGTCGGCGCGTCGGAGTCGGGGGCGCAGATGAGCACGTACTCGACCGCGGGGGCCGAGACCGACGTCGCCACGTTCAATCCTCAGTCCGACACCGCCGTGGTCGCCGAGGATCTCAGCCGCGTGCTCGGCCCCGGCGAAGGCGGCGGCTGGCTGGCCCGCCGCGACCTCATCCCGCTCGGCTATCTCGGTGACGAGGCCAAGACCGCGCGTACGTTCCCCACGATCGACGGGGTGCGCTGGTCCGTTCCGGGCGACCGGGCAAATGTCCTGCCGGACGGGCGGATTCAGCTCCTGGGCCGCGACTCGGTCACCATCAACTCCGGCGGCGAGAAGATCTTCGTCGAGGAGGTCGAACGCGCGGTGGCCGCGCATCCGGCCGTCTACGACGTCGTGGTGGTAGGCCGGCCGTCGGAACGCTGGGGCAGCGAGGTCGTGGCGGTCGTGCAGTTCGCCGAAGGCGCATCCGCCAGCGACGATGAACTCGTCGAGGTGTGTCAGCGTTCGATCGCGCGCTACAAGATCCCCAAGGCGTTCATCCGGTCGCCGAAGATCGTCCGCTCGCCGGCAGGCAAGGCGGACTATCGCTGGGCCAAATCGGTGGCGACCGAGAGCGCCGCCAGCTCCGCATAGTCGCCACGAAAGCGACGAAATGGTCGATCGCCCAAAGGAGATTCGACCATTGCGTCGGTCACGACGCCTGGATCACTCGTGCTCGTCTTCGACCGCGACGGGTCGCAGATAGGCCCAGGCGAAGAACCCGGCCGCGACGACGAGCAGGCACACACCCACCCACCAGTTGGCGTCCGTTCCGATGTAGAGGTCGACGCGATTGTTCGTCGTCTCGTCGTGGCGGTCGGCCAGGACGGCGGGCACGAGGCCCGCGATGAGCAACACCACGCCGTAGATCTCCAGCAGCGCACCGATGATGTTGCGGATGTCGAACAGCCGGAACTGCGGCTTCGTCTTTGCAGTGCTTGACATTCGGGCTCCCGGCTCAGTGGAAGATGATGTTGAGGATCACGGTGATGGTCAGCGCGACCCCGGCGAGCGGTGTCGCCCGCAGATACCACGGTTTGCCGACGCTCTCGGGGTCGTGGAAGATCTCGCGCGGTGTCTCCGAATACACCAGGCCGGCGAGTTCAGCGGCGGGCTTCGGCCTGGTCACCACGCTGACCGCGACGCTGACCACGATGTCGACGACGAAGGCCGCTGCCGCCGCCACGAACGGCATGCCCTGGCCGGGCAGGGTGATCACACCCATCTCGGACAGGATGAAAACGAAGACCGCGGAAAGGGTTCCGGCCACCAGGCCCATCCAGCCCGCGGTGGCGGTCATCCGCTTCCAGAACATGCCGAGGATGAACGTGGCGAACAGCGGCGCGTTGAAGAACCCGAACAACGTCTGCAGATAGTCCATCAGGTTGGAGTAACCCGCGGCGATCAGCGCGGTGAAGATCGCCAGGACGGTGGCCGCGACCGTCGCGATCCGCCCGACCAGGATGTAGTAGCCGTCGGGCCGGTCCTTGACCACGTACTGCTGCCAGATGTCGTAGCTGAACACGGTGTTGAACGCCGAGATGTTGGCCGCCATGCCCGCCATGAACGACGCGAGCAGACCCGTGACCGCGACGCCGATCAGGCCGTTCGGCAGGATGTCGCGGATCATCACCAGCATCGCGTCGTTGTAGGTGATGTCGCCGGTGCCAGTGGTTTTCAGGTTGATGACGTCACCGATCGCGGCCGCCGCGATCATGCCGGGGATCACCACCACGAACGGGATGAACATCTTCGGGAACGATGCGATGATCGGCGATCGCCTGGCGGCCGAGATCGAGTTCGAGGCCATGGCGCGCTGAACCTCGACGAAGTTCGTTGTCCAGTAACCGAAGGACAGCACGAAGCCGAGGCCAAAGACGATGCCGATGACCGACCACAGCGGACTGTCGAAGCCCGACAACGCTTGTCCTGGCCACGTCGTGAGCTGTTCGTGCACCGAGGCGGTCACTGTGCCGTCGGTTGTGGTGTCGATGACCTTCTCCTTGAGACCGCTCCAACCGCCTACCTTGATCAGGCCGAACACGGTGAGCGGCATGAGCGCGGCCAGGATCACGAAGAACTGCAGCACCTCGTTGTAGATGGCGGCCGAAAGTCCGCCCAGCGCGGTGTAAGTGAGCACGATGACGGCGGCGACGATCAACGACAGCCACCGGTTCCAGCCGATCAGCACGTTGATGACGGTGGCCAGCAGGAACAGGTTGACGCCGGCGATCAGTACCTGCGCGACGGCGAAGCTGATCGCGTTCACGAGGTGTGCGCCCGGCCCGAAGCGCCTGCGCATGAACTCGGGCACACTGCGGACCTTGGAGCCGTAGTAGAACGGCATCATCACGACGCCGAGGAACAGCATGGCCGGGACGGCGCCGATCCAGTAGTAGTGCATCGTCGACAGGCCGATCTCGGCTCCGTTGGCCGACATGCCCATGATCTCGATGGCGCCAAGGTTGGCGGATACGAACGCCAAGCCCGTCACCCAGGCGGGCAGCCTGCGGCCGGACAGGAAGAAGTCCAGGCTCGTCGAGATCTGGCTGCGGGCGATATAGCCGATTCCCAGGACGAAGACGAAATAGATCGCGATCAACAGGTAGTCGAGCGCGCCGACGGACAGGCGCAGAACACTGTCAGCCGCCAGGGTGGTCGTCGCCAAATCTGTGGTCATCCACACCTTCTGAGGTATCAGGTTCCAACGAAAACAACCAGAAGGTAACAGGGATGGGGCGCCGATATGGAGCATTCGGTGAGAATTTGTTTGTTACTGTTCGTTTGCCGTATTCACTCGAAGGGGGTGCCACCGCCGAATGCTGGCTGCTGAACGCCGACGCGCGATCCTGCGTGCACTGAACTCGGGCGGTGCGGTGCGCGTGGCGGAGCTTGCCGCTCAGCTGTCGGTTTCGGAGATGACCGTGCGCCGCGACCTCGACGCCATGGATGCGGAGGATCTGCTGCGCAAGGTGCACGGCGGCGCGGTCACCCGGCACAACCGCGGCGAGGAACCATGGTCGTCGGTCAAGGCCGCTCAGCAGCGCGCCGAGAAGGCCGCGATCGCCGACGTCGCGGCAGGCATGGTCTCCGACGGCGTCACCATCGCGATCAGCGCGGGAACCACGACGACCGAGTTGGCCCGCAGGCTCCGGCACCGGCCGTCGATCACCGTGGTCACCAACTCCCTGACGGTGTTCGACGTGCTGACCGCACCGTCGACCGATGGCGGCGACGCTCCGCAGGTCTACCTCACCGGTGGCACGCGGACGCCCTCGGATGCGCTGGTGGGACCCATCGCCGACGCGGCACTAGCCTCGTTCCGGGTCGACGCGACGTACCTCGGCGTGCACGGGTTCGATCCGCAGGCCGGGCTGACCTCACCCAACATCGCTGAGGCGCAGACGAATCGGACGCTGATCGGGATCGGCGCCCAAGTGGTGGTCTTGGCCGACCACACCAAGTACGGCGAGATCGGCACGAACGTCTTCGCCGGCCTCGGGCAGGTCGACACCCTGATCGTCGACGACGGGCTGGCCGACGAGGATCGCGCCGCATTGGCCGGCCTGGTCGGCAATGTCGTGATCGCGCAGGTGGCGGGACAGTCATGACCGAACCCCTGCGCTGGACACTGGCCGACGGCCGCGAGCAACTGTACTTCTGGCTGCCGGGCCACACCCCGGACCCGGTGCCCGATCGCCGCCCGTTGCCCGAGCGCGGAAAACAGATGTCGCAGTTGCGTTTGGACCGCCAGACCGGCCAGTGGGTGATCATCGCGGCACTCCGGCAGGACCGCACCTACCTGCCGGCCGCCGATCAGTGCCCGCTGTGCCCGGGCCCGTCCGGCGAGACGAGCGAGATCCCCGCGCCGGACTACGACGTCGTCGTGTTCGAGAATCGGTTTCCCAGTCTGTCCGGGGATTCGGCATTCACGTTGCCCGACACCGCAGGCGCCGATTTCGTGTCGGCGCCCGGGTACGGGCGCTGTGAGGTCATCTGTTTCTCAAGTGACCACACCGGGGCTTTCGCGCAACTGCCGCGCCCCCATGCCCGCCTTGTGGTTTCGGCATGGCGGCACCGGACCGAGGATCTGTTGAGCCGCGACGGGATACAACAGGTGTTCTGCTTCGAGAACCGCGGCGAGGAGATCGGCGTGACCCTCAACCACCCACACGGCCAGATCTACGGTTATCCGTATCTCACGCCGCGTACCGAGCAGATGTTGCGCGCAGCGGCCGATCACCGGGCTCGCAACGGCACCAACCTGTTCGCCGACCTTCTGGCGCGTGAGCTCGCGGCGGGCGTACGCGTCGTCGCGCGTACCGAGCTGTTCACCGCCTTCGTGCCGTTCGCGGCCCGCTGGCCGGTGGAGGTACACATCTATCCGAACCGTTTCGCACACAACCTCACCGAGCTCAGCGACGACGAGCTGGACGGCTTCGCCGACATCTACCGCGACATCCTGCAGAGGTTCGACCGCATGTATCCCACACCGCTGCCGTATATTTCGGCGCTGCATCAGTACCGCGACAGCGACGAGCAGCGGGAGGGCTACTTCCACGTCGAGCTGATGTCGGTGCGGCGCAGCGCGACCAAACTGAAGTACCTGGCCGGCTCGGAATCCGCGATGGACGCCTTCATCAGCGATGTGACGCCCGAAAGCGTCGCGGCACGGCTGGCGGAACTGTGATGGTCACCTACGCGGCTCCGGGCCGCATCAACCTGATCGGCGAGCATACCGATTACAACCTCGGTTGGGCGTTGCCGATCGCCTTGCCGCAACGGGTCGTCGTGCAGTACCGGCGCGACGATTCGGACACCATCACGGTACGAAGCGATCGGGAATCGGGCCACGTCGAGATACCGCTCGGTACCGTTCCCGGAGACATCACCGGCTGGGCGGCCTACGTCGCCGGGGTGATGTGGTCATTGCGCACGGCCGGCCATCCGACCACCGGCGGCGCCATGACCATCACGAGCGATGTCGAGATGGGTTCGGGCCTGGCTTCGTCGGCCGCGCTGGAATGCGCGGTGCTGGCGGCACTCACCAGCGGACAGTCCATCGACCGGGTCGAGCAGGCCCGCATCGCGCAACGGGCCGAGAACACCTACGTCGGCGCGCCGACCGGCCTGATGGACCAGCTTGCCTCGCTGTTCGGCCAACCGCAGCACGCGATGCTCATCGACTTCCGCGACCTCACTGTGCAACCGGTGCCGTTCGACCCCGACTCGGCGGGCATATCCCTGTTGGTGATGAATTCCCGTGCCGCGCATCGTCATGCCGGCGGGGAGTACGCGGCCCGCCGTGCGTCGTGTGAGCGGGTCGCCGCCGCGTTGCAAGTCGATTCGCTGCGCGAGTTGCAATCCCGCGGGCTGGCTGCGCTCGACGGGTTGGCCGACCCCGAAGACACCCGGCGCGCTCGCCATATCCTCACCGAGAACCAGCGGGTTTTCGACTTCGTTGCGGCGCTGGAGGTTTCCGATTACGCCCAGGCGGGTGAGATTCTCACGGCCTCGCATGCGTCGATGCGCGACGACTTCGAGATCACCACCCCGCACATCGACTTGATCGCCGATACGGCGGTGCACGCCGGTGCGCTCGGGGCGCGGATGACCGGCGGTGGTTTCGGCGGATGCGTGATCGCGCTGGTCCCCACCGACCTGGCGGACATCGTCGCCGACACCGTGCGCTCGGCGGTGACGGATGCCGGTCACCCAGAACCGACGATCGCGCCCGCCAGGGCCGCGATCGGCGCCGAGCAGGTACGCGGCTGACTCAACGCACGAGAAGACGAAGCCGCTCCCAGCCGCGAACGGTCGAGGTCGGAGCCAACTGCGCAGTGTCGTAGTCGATGTCCCACTCCGGAAATCTGTTGAGAAGCTCATCGAGTGCGACACGACCTTCCAGTCGCGCCAGATTGGCGCCCAGGCAGTAATGCAGGCCCTTCCCGAAGGTCAGGTGGCTGCCGTTGTCGCGGTGGATGTCGAACGTATCCGGATTCTCGTACCGCCGCGGGTCCCGGTTGGCCGCGCCGAACAGCAGTAGCATCGCACTGCCCGCCGGCACGGTCGTCCCGTAGCATTCGAAATCCTTTGCGATCCAGCGTGCTACGTGCGGACCTGTGGGTTCGAAGCGCAGCGTCTCGTCGACCGCGCGGGTGAGCAGTGACCGGTCCTCGCGTATCTGGCGACGCTGATCGGGATGTTCGGCGAGCACCTTGGCCAGCCAACCGATGAGCCGCCCCGTGGTCTCATTGCCGGCCCCCGCGACCACCTGGGTGTAGTGCAGCACTTCGGTACGTGTGAGCTTGCGCTGGACGCCGTGTTCGTCGGTGAACTCGACGTTGAGCAGCGCTGTCATCAGGTCGTCGGACGGGTTGTCGGCCCGCCACTCGACGTAGTCGGCGTAGATGCGGCCGTCGGCGATCCGGTCCGCCTTGACAACCTTCATCGGTGCGCCGGGTTTCGTGCGCAGATTGGCGTCGTTGGCGTCGCGCACTCCGATCTGTGCGGATTCGGGTATGCCCAAGAGCATTCCGATCACGCGCATCGGCATCATCGAGGCCAGTTCGGCGATGATATCGAAACTGTCCGAGCCGACCAGCGGATCGAGACAGCCCACACAGAACCGCCGGATCTGATCTTCGATCTCGGCCATCCGCCGTGGGGTGAACACCCGTGACATCAATCCACGCAGGAGTGTGTGCATCGGCGGGTCCTCGAACATCATCACGCCGGGCGGCATGTCGAAGTCGGACTTGACCAACTCGAGGATGTCACTTCGGCTGTTGGAGAACGTCTCCCAGTTCGACAGCGCCTTCTCGACGTCGGCGTGGCGCGACAGCGCCCAGAAGTCGTAGCGCGCGTTGTGATAGAGCGGTGCCTCGTCGCGCAACCGGGCATAGATCGGGTATGGATCGGCGACGATGTCGACGTCGTATGGGTCGTAGTACGGTGCCGAGACAGTCGTCATTTCAGGCAGCTCCCGGCATCGACCGGCAACGTGACCCCGGTGACGTAGCGGGCCTCATCGGAGGCCAGGAACAGCACCGCGTTGCTGATGTCGACGGGGTTGACCCACGGGATGGGCAACATGTGGAACGTCTTACAGATCGGCGCGAGGTCGTCCGGTCCTGGTTCGGCAAGATCGGGCCGGAACATCCGATAAGTCTTGTCGTTCATCAGCATGGGGCTGTTGACGTGGGTCGGGTGCACTGAGTTCACCCGGATCGAGTGTTGTCCGAGTTCGACGGCGAATGTGCGCATCAAACCGACAACGCCGTGCTTGGCGGCGACGTAGTGGCCGGTGTGCGGGTAGGCCTTGAGACCGGCCACTGAGCTGGTCAGCACGACCGACCCGCCACGTCCGCCCGCCAGGATGTGCGGCACACCGGCTTTCACGGTTTTCCACACTCCGCTGAGGTTGACGTCGATCATCTCCTGCCAGAGGTCGTCATCGATCTTGTGCAGTTTGACCCCGGTGGTCCCGATGCCGGCGTTGGCCACGATGATGTCGAGACGTCCGAGTTGTTCGACTCCGCTGTCGACGGCTCTCTTGAGTGCGTCGTGGTCTCGCACATCGACCTCGGCGGTCACGATGCGCCGCCCCAGGTTTTTGACCAGATCTGCGGTCTCGGCGAGATCTTCCGGCGTTGCTCCCGTTGCCGGTGATCTGTCGAACGATTCGCAGATGTCGACCGCGATGATGTCGGCACCTTCCTCGGCGAGCCGGACCGCGTGGCTGCGGCCCTGGCCGCGCGCGGCGCCGGTGATCAGCGCGACCTTGTCTTCGACCCGTCCTGTCATCGCTCACCTCGAACATGTGGCCGTTGACGGGAGCGATCGCGTGCGGCCAAGTTTTGGGCGATCGCCCAACTGCATAAGCTGAGGCCATGTCTAGCAGTCCGCGCGCCGCGAGGTCAAGGGTGCGATGAGCGCTCCCCGAGCGACCGGGAAAGCGGCGGGACGCGATTCGGCCACCCGACAGGCGCTGATCCGGGCGACCGCCCAGGTGATGCTCGACGAAGGCTATGCCGCCGCGACATCGCGTCGCATCGCGGCTCATGCCGGCGTCAAGCCCGCACTCGTGCACTACTACTTCCCGAGCATGGACGACTTGTTCGTTGCCGTGCTGCAGGCCGGCGCGCATACCAACCTGCAGAACCAGGAGGCAGCGTTCGCCGAGGATGCGCCGCTCCACGCGCTGTGGGAGGTCAACAACGCCCACGGCGCCCAGTTGTGGATGGAGTTCATGGCGCTGGCCAACCACCGCAAGGCGATCCGCAGCGAGATCGCCCGCTATGCCGAGCGGTTCCGTGAACTGGAGGAGCACGCCGTCGCAACCGCACTGCGCGCACACGATGTGAACCCCGACGAGTTCCCGCCGGTCGTGATGTCGATGATCGTGGCCAGCCTGGCCCGCATCCTCGTCCTCGAGCGGGGGCTCGGCATCAGCCGCGGGCACGCGCAAGCGCAGGCGTTCGTCGAACGCTATCTCGATCGCTTCGATCTGCCGAGGGAGGAGCCGTGAACGTACTGCACGATTTGATCGCCGAAGCCGCGCGCAGCGCGCCCGAGCGTCCGGCACTGATCACCGATGACGGCGCGACGACGGTATTCGCCGAATTCGACCGCCAGGTCCGTTGTGTGGCGGCGTGGATCGCCGCACGCACTGATCCGGGTGATCGCGTCGCCGTCATCGCCGACAACGGCGCCGCGTATGCGCAGCTCTATTACGGCGTTCCGCGCAGCGGCCGGGTGCTGACCCTGATCAATCACCGGCTCAGCCCGGCCGAGCAGGTTGCGCAATTGGACACCACGCGCCCCGCCCTGGTGCTCGGCGACGCGAAATACCTGTCCGCATTGGATAACTCCGCCGACAGGCCCGACCGTGTGACCTTCGAGTCGGCAGCCTGGACGGACGCGATCACGGGTGATCCACGTGTTCCGGATGCCGCCGGTCCGGACGATCCGGCGTGGCTGTTGTTCACCAGCGGGTCCACCGGCGTGCCGAAAGGGGTTGTGCACAGCCATCGTTCGATCCTCGCGGCGGTTCGGGGAACTGTCGCGGGTCGCTCGGTGCAGCCTGGCGGGGTGTATCTGTTGCCGTTCCCGATGTGTCACATCGCCGGCTACAACATGCTCGTACACCACGCGACCGCCTCGACGGTTGTGCTCACCGCACAGTTCCGGCCGGAGGCCTTCGCCGACCTGGTCCGGGCGCACGCCGTGAAATCGTGTTCGCTGGCTCCCACCATGCTCCACTCGCTACTGGGCCACCTCGAACGCACCGGCACCCGGCTGCCCAGCCTGCACGCCGTCGCATACGGCTCGGCCGCCATGCCGCTGGATCTGCTGCGCCGCGCGATCGACCTGCTCGGCGTCGACTTCCACCAGGGTTACGGCATGACCGAAACCGGCGGCAACATCACGTTTCTCGGGCCCGACGACCACCGCGCCGGGGCAGCGGGCGACGCCCGGCTCCTCGTGAGCGCGGGCCATCCGCATCGCGGGGTGGAGGTCGGCATCGTCGGCGAGGACGGCACGTCCCTGGCCGCCGGTGCGGTCGGTGAGATCGTGGTGCGGGGCGATCAGGTCGCGCCCAGGTACTGGCCGGCCCAGCCGAGCACTGCCGACGGCTGGCTGCGCACCGGCGATGTCGGGCGCCTCGATTCCGACGGCCGGCTGTTCGTGGTCGACCGGCTCAAGGACGTCATCGTCACCGGCGGAGAGAACGTGTCGTCGCGTGAGGTCGAAGACGTGTTATCCGGGCATCCCGATGTCGACATGGTGGCCGTCGTGGGGATTCCGGACGAGTACTGGGGCGAGGCGGTGTGCGCTGTCATCGTGCCGGTGGCAGGCCGCGAACCGTCCGCCGGCGAGCTGATCGAGCATGTGCGTTGTGCGATAGCGGGTTTCAAACGCCCACGCGTGGTGCTGTTCGTCGATGCGCTACCGCTGACCGGAAACGGCAAGGTCGCCAAGGACCGGGTCCGCGAGTTCGCTCGGTCGGCTGTCCTCGGGCACTGATCCGACGACCTGCAACAGATCGGGTTTCATGCGCTGCAGTTCCTGCTCCCAGTAGCCCCAGCTGTGTATTCCGTCCGGGAAATCGAACACCCCGTTGCGGCCGCCCGCCGCGACGTAGGCGTCGGTGAAGGCCCGGTTGGAATCGATCGCGAACCCTTCGAGGAATCCCAGCCCGCCGATCGGCGCGTCGGGACTGGCGAGCGCCGGGTCGCGCGGCGTGCCGTTGCCGCAGTAGATCCAGATCCGCGTGTTGTTGGCGACGAGTTGCCCGATGTTGACCGTGGGGTCGTTACGAGCCCAGGCCGGATCGCCCGGCGGGCCCCACATCGCGTCGGGGTTGAATCCGCCGTTCCACATCATCGCGATCCTGACCTTGGCCGGCCAGTCACCCGCCGACAGGTTCAGAAAGCCCGACAGCGAGCCGGCATAGACGAAGCGGTCCGGGTGGTGCGCGGCGAGCACCAACGCCGCCGACCCACCCATCGATAGGCCCACGACCGCGTTACCCGATGCCTCGACATGACGGTTCGCAGCCAGCCATGCCGGCAATTCCTGGGTCAGGAACGTTTCCCATTTGTAGGTCACAGTCCCCGCGTTGCCTGCGGCCGGTGCATACCAGTCGCTATAGAAGCTCGACTTGCCGCCCACCGGCATCACGACCGAAAGCCCGGACCCGTCGAACAGATCGAATGCGGCGGTGTTGATGTCCCAGCCGTTGCGATCGTCGCCCGCCTCCATGCTGTCGAGCAGATACAGCGCGTGCGAACCTGGTCCGCCGCTGAGGAATTCGACCCGGATATCGCGTCCCATCGCCGCCGACGGGATCTCGAGAAATTCGATCGGTGCATTCGAGTACGCGTGGGCGGTGGGCGTGACCAGGACCCCAGGCGCTATCGCGGCCGCCAAAGCGACGGCCGCGTAACGCCGTATGGTCGCAACGAATGCCATCCGCGGCCAACCCCTCGTGACGGCCCCGACCATGCGGAACAATACGCCGCATTAGTGCAACGGAATTGGATTATCGGCAAATGCGAAAACGCAGCAAATTAACGCAAACAAAAATTGAATGCGTACAACTTTGTCACGGCAGCCCGGCGAGGAAGGGATTGACGAATATCGGTGGAGGCGGCGGCGCGGCGGCCGGTGCCGGTTCGACGGCAGGCGCAGGCGCGAGAACCGGTGCAGGCGCGAGCGCAGGCCCCGGCGGCACGGCCGCAGCAGGGGCGGTGGCGGCGGCGGGCACGGGTCCCGGCGCGAACAGCTGCGGCACCGCCGGGCCGGGCAACGCGGCGACCGGCAGATGCGCGACGGCGGCCGACGCGGGCTCCGGTGTGCTCACCGGCGGATCGACCGTCGCAGCGGGTTGCGCTGCCTGAACCACCGGACTGGATTGCACCACCGGGGTGTCGAAGGTTTCCGTGGGCTCGTACACCGGCGTGCGGGCCGCGCGCTCGGCGGATTCGGCACCCCTCGACTCGCCCGATTCGACCACAGCGGGTCGCTTCGTGCCGACGAGTGGTACCGCCACGCTGACGACCTGCGGGGTCCCGGCCGAGGCGGGAGTGGGCTGCTCGGATGCGGGTTGCAGTGCTTCCGGAACGGACTGCGATCCGACGACCACCACGGCGATCACGGCTGCCGCGGCGGCTGCGCCCCCGACCCGCAAGCCGGTGAATCTGCGGGTGCTCCCTGCAGGTTCGTACGTGCGGGGGACGGCGACGGCGTCCGTCGCGACGGCGCAGGCCGCGGCCTGTGCGAGCGAAAGCCGGCCCGGGCCGGCCTCTTCGTCACCGTCATCGCCGACGTCAGCGGTGGACGCCGCCAGCTCAGCAGGCACCGTCCGGACGTCGGAGAAACCGGCCGCTGCGAGCGCGTCGATCAGTTGCCTTGCCTCGCTGTCGACGTCCGCGGACCACGTGACGCCGACCGACCGGACGTCGAGTCCGCTGGACGCGGCGATCGCGCGGGCGCCTCGCGCGGCCGCGGCGCCGCGGTCAGCCAGTTCCTCGGCGGTGTCGACCTCGAATGCGTCGTCGTCCAACGGAGAGCCGTCCGGTACATCGCCGCCGACAAGGACCCAGCCGACGCCGTCTGACGTCACTGACAATCCCAGTACCGTCTTCACCCGTTTGGCCCCAATTCCTGTCACTTCACCGACGAAATGCCGCGACGATCATATTTTGCTCGCCCCGGAACGGCATCTTGTGCAAAATCCGATTTTCGGTGACTCGAGCCTTCTATCGACGGCCTTACCGACGGTGTTACCAGCATGATGACCTCGACAGACCGGCCCGGCCGCCGGTCCAATTACCCGAGAGTCATCCAGAGTTCATTAGCTGATCAACAATTAGGAATCGGTGAGAACGCTGAACCGTCGCCTTATTCGCCGCCCGCCGCGGGCGAGCCGGCTCAGGGCATGATGCCGTCATGGCGAAGTCGTTCACCTTGGTCCAGCTGAGGTATTTCACGGTCGTCGCGAGGCTGGAGAACATGCGTGCGGCCGCATTCGAACTCAACGTCACCCAGTCGACGCTCTCGGCCGCCATCCACCAACTCGAGCGCGAGGTGGGTGCGCAGCTGTTCCATCGCCGGTCCAACCGCGGCCTGCGCCTGACCGCCGAGGGCCGTCGGCTGCTCATGGGCGCCAGGACCGTGCTGGAAGACGCCGACCAGCTCTACCACTCGGTGCGCGCCGAGCGCGAGGAACTGGCGGGCGACCTGGTGGCCGGCATCTTCTCGCCGATCGCCCCATTCCTCGCGCCCAAGATTCTCACCGCGTTCGAGCAGCATCATCCGGCGATCAAGCTCAGCTTCCTCGAAGCCGATCAGGAGACGCTGATGAAATCCCTGGCCGAGGGCACGTGCGAAACCGCATTGATGTACGACCTCGGACTCGGCACCGACTATGAGTACCGGGTGCTGCAACGCGTGCCACCCCATCTGTTGGTGGCCGAGAACCACCCGCGCGCAGCGCATCCGGATGTCGCAGTCCACCTGAAGGAATTCGAGGACGAGCCGTTTGTGCTGCTCGACCTCAAGCACAGCCGCGAGTATTACCTCGACATCTTCAAACGGCTCGGTCTGCGGCCGCGCATCAGGCACCTGGTTTCGGGATACGAGACGGTGCGCTCCTACGTCAGCATGGGCCACGGCTACTCGATGCTGAACTGGCGATTGACACGCGACGTGACCTACGCGGGCGGACGGGTGATACCGCTCGAACTGGCCGATGACCTGCCGCCGATCGAGTTGGTCCTGGTCCGGATGAAGGGCGGCCGCCCGACGCGAAAGTCCATCGCGTTCGAGGAAATCTGCATTGAGCTGCAAAGCGAGGGACGCGGATGAGATCCCACTGATCGGTTTAGCCGATCGATACGACCAATCTTTTTCGTTGGACTCGTTCGGCGGTCATGCCCATGCTGGAAACACTGTGACGCCCGACACCGCCGGCCCCGGCCGCACGACCGAGAAGAGAACGTCCATGACAGCGCAGGACCTCGTCATGAAAACGGAACCCGAAGCGCCAGATCAACCGAAGCGCAGCTCCGGTATGCAGAAACGGGTACTGGCCGGCGGCAGCATCGGTCAGTTCATCGAGTTCTACGACTTCACCCTGTACGGCCTGTCGGCGGTCACCCTCGCCAACCTGTTCTTCCCCAGCGAGAACGCGCTGGCCGGCCTGCTTGCCACGTTCGCGACATTCGGCGTTGCCTTCCTCTTCCGGCCGCTGGGCGGCCTGTTCTTCGGTGCGCTCGGCGATCGCATCGGCCGCCGCAAGGTCCTATTCATCACGCTGCTGTCGATCGGTGTCGCCACCACCATGATCGGACTGCTGCCCACCTACGGCACCATCGGCGTCCTGGCCCCGATCCTGTTGATCGTGTGCCGGCTGGTCCAGGGCTTCTCGGCAGGCGGCGAGTCCGTTGGCGCACCGGCATTCGTGTTCGAGCACGCACCGCTGGACCGGCGCGGGTTCTGGATCAACGTCACACTCGCTGCCACCGCGCTGCCCTCGGTGGTGGGCGGCACCCTGATCCTGGTGTTGTCGTCGACCATGTCGTCGGAGGCCTTCACCTCGTACGGTTGGCGCATCCCGTTCCTGCTCGCCTTGCCGCTGGCGTTCTTCGGTCTGTGGATCCGCGCCAAGACCGAGGAGTCCGAGGCGTTCAAGCAGGTGCTCGCCAAGCATGAGCACAAGGAGTACAGCCCCATCCGGGAAGCGTTCCGCGAGAACAGGATCCGGATGCTGCAGGTCATCTTCGTGATGGCACTGACCGCGATGGGCTTCTACTTCCTCTCCGGGTACTTCGTGTCCTACGTGCAGGTCACCGGCAACCTCAGCCGCGAGCAGTCGCTGCTGGCCAATGCCGTTGCGATGGCGATGTATGCCGTGCTCCTCCCGATCGGGGGCATGATCGGCGACCGGGTCGGCCGCAAACCGATGCTCATCGCGGGTTCGGTCGCGTTGGCGCTGCTGTCGGTTCCGTGCTTCATGCTCGTGACGAGCGGATCGCTGCCCCTCGCGATCGTCGGCCAGTTGTTGTTCGTGGTCCCCATGTGCATCTACGGCGGCGGGTGCTACACGTTCTTCGTCGAGATCTTCACCACCGAAACCCGATTCACCTCGGCGGCCATCAGCTACAACGTCGGCTACGCCGCGTTCGGCGGCACGGCACCCTTCATCGGGACCATGCTGGTCTCGAAGACCGGCCTGAGCGCCGCACCGGGTGTCTACATGGCCGCCGCGGCCACGGTCGTCGCCTTACTGCTGGTGTTCACCAAGGTGCCCGAGACGCGCCGGCGCGTCAGCTGAACACTTTCCGAGCCAAGGAGTTCCATCATGGATGCCAACGCATTTCTCACCGACTTCCATCACGTCGCGACGTTCGGCGCGACGCCGAACAACGGCGTTGACCGGCAGGCCGCGACCGCCGAGGACAAGCTGAGCCGCGACTGGTTCGCCGAATTCGCCGCCCGGCGCGGCTGGGAGTTGCGCGTCGACGCCATCGGAAACATGTTCGCCCTCATCGAGTTCGTGCCCGGTGCACCCTACGTGCTCGTCGGCTCGCATCTGGATTCTCAGCCGCTGGGCGGCCGGTTCGACGGGGCCTACGGCGTGATCGCCGCGTTGCACGCGGCGCAGCGGGTGGCCGCTCGGGTCGGCGAGCGCGGCGCCCAGGTGACCTACAACCTCGGTGTCGTCAACTGGTTCAACGAGGAGGGCGGCCGCTTCGCGCCGTCCATCATGGGCTCGTCGGTGTTCGCCGGCCTGATGGACGAGAACGAGATGTTGCAGGTTCGCGACCTCACCGGGGTTTCGGTCGCCGAGGCGCTCGACGCCATCGGTTACCGCGGAACCGATCCGCGGCCGCGGACCGCCGGTTACGCCGAGATCCACATCGAGCAGGGCCGCATCCTCGAACGCGAGAACATCGATCTCGGTGCCGTCGAATCATCCTGGTACACACAGAAACTCGACATCGAAGTGCTCGGTGAACAGTCACACACCGGCGCGACCGCGATGGCCGACCGCCACGACGCACTGGTCGCCGCCAGCAAGGTGGTGCTCCTGGTCCACGACGTCACGCGGAAGTTCGAGGACGAGTCCATCGTCTCCTCGGTCGGCCGGTTCACCGTTGAGCCGAACTCGCCGATCGTGGTGGCCCGTCGCGTGCATCTCGTCGCCGATCTGCGTTCGGCCTCACCGGAAATCGTCGCGACAGCCCGCGCCAGCCTGCTCAGCGATATCGAGGCCATCGCCCGCGAACACGACATCGCCATCAACGTGCGCGATTTCGATGTCCGCGACATCCAGTACTTCCCCCAGTCCGGCATCGAACTGACCGAGAAGGTCGCCGCAGACCTCGGGCTGACCGTCCGCCCCATCCGCACCATGGCCGGACATGACTCGGTGCCCATGAACCGAATCGTGCCCACGGTCATGATGTTCATCCCCTCAGTGGACGGCGTGAGCCACTGCGAGCGTGAATTCAGCACCGACGAGGACATGGTCGCCGGCGTCGACGCGTTGACGAATGTGGCCTGGGAGATGGTCAACGGTTCGCTGGCCGAGTCGGCCGCCTGATGAAAACCACGTCGACGGCCGAGTTGGCCTACCTGGGCGCCACCGAAGCGCTCGCGGCGTACCGGGCGCTCGAGCTGTCGCCGCTCGAGGTGCTCGAAGCCCAGATCGCGCGGATCGAGGCGCACAACGGTGACAGCACCACCGGGATCAACGCGTTCACCGAGACGCTGTTCGAGGACGCCAGGTTGGCGGCCCGCCGCGCCGCCGACACCTACGCCCGCTGCGCCGCGACCGGTGAAACACCACCCGCCCTGCTGGGATTGACAGTCGCCACCAAGGAGAAGCACGGCATCGCAGGCCGTCTGCTCGAACAGGGTCTGGTGGCCAAGCGCGGCGAGGTGGCGCAACACGACCATCCCGTCGTCGAGCGCATCAAAGCGGCAGGCGGAATCATCCACGCGCGCACCACAAGTCCTGAGTTCAGCTGCGCGACCGTGACCCACTCGCCGATGTGGGGTGTCACCCGCAATCCGTGGAATCTGAAGGCCTCCCCCGGCGGCTCGTCGGGTGGCGCGGGTGCGGCCCTCGCCGCCGGGTTCACCACGCTCGCCACGGCGTCCGACATCGCAGGCTCGACGCGGATCCCAGCGGGATTCACCGGGACGGTCGGCTACAAGGCACCGTATGGCCGGGTTCCGGGGCTGCCGCCGCTGGCCGCGGACTGGTACCGCGGTGACGGCCCGATGGGCCGTACGGTGGCCGACGTCGCGTTGTTGTCGTCGGTCATGTCGGGCCGGCACCCGGTCGACCACGGCTCGTGGGGCCCCAACGGCCGGCCGATCCCCGTTCACGGTGGCGTGGAGGGCCTGCGGATCGGGCTGTCGATTCGGCTCGGCGATTTCCCGGTGGCTCCCGAGATCGTCGAAAACACCCGTGCGGTCGCCAACACATTGACTGCTGCCGGCGCCGAGATCGTCGACGTGGAGCTGCCGTGGACGACGACCATGATCCGGGAGACGATCTTCGCGCACTTCGGCCACATCCTCGGGCCGGCCGTGGCACGCGAAACCGCGGGCACCGAATCTCAGCTCGCCGCCTATACGCGGCGCTTCGTCGCCGATGCGGCCGCGGCCGCACAGCGCCATACCCTGGTCGATTCCCTGACCATGGACGCGCGACTGCAAGCCGAACTGGCTGCGGCCATGAGCGGTGTCGACGTACTGCTGTGCCCCACCTCGGCGGTGACGTCGCTCCAGGCCGACGGCGATTACCTCGATGGCATCGACACCGCCGACCGGCACCTCGAGCATTACTGGGAAGGCCACCTGACCAGTCCGTTCAATGTCGCCAACCACTGCCCGGCACTGTCGGTGCCCAGCGGGCTGTCCGCCGAGGGCGTTCCGACCGGCGTGCAGGTGGTCGGACCCCCGCACGACGAGACGATGGCGTTTCGGGTGGCGCAAGCCGTGGAGACCCTAGTGGGCTTCGAGATGGAGGTCACCGGCCTGCCCGTCTAGCCATCTGCCCCAGCGTTCTGGCAGGCTACGGCGAGCGTTCGAGCAGGAGGAGCCGATGCCGTCACCGCAGGCAATGATTCAGTTGGACCCCGCTGATGCGCATGGGCGACGCCGGGCCTGGGCTGCGGTCGCGGTGCTGGCACTAGTCGGCACGCTCAATTACGTCGACCGGTTCCTGCCGGGCGTGCTGGCCGAGCCGATCAAGAACGATCTTGCGTTGTCCGACACCGCGATCGGCGTGATCAACGGGTTCGGCTTCCTGATCGTGTACGCAGTCATCGGGATCGTGATTGCGCGCGTCGCCGACCGCGGCGCGTTCGGCGCGGTGATCGCGGGCTCGCTCACCTTGTGGGGTGCCATGACGGTGCTCGGCGGCGCCGTTCAGTCCGGGTTCCAGCTGGCGCTGACGCGGGTGGGCGTCGCAGTCGGCGAAGCAGGCAGCACCCCGGCCGCGCACGCCTATGTGGCGCGCAACTTCCCGCCGGAGCGGCGCTCGGCGCCGCTCGCGGTCATCACATTCGCGATCCCGCTGGCGTCTGCCGCCAGCATTCTCGGTGGCGGTCTGCTGGCCGAGAACCTGGGCTGGCGGACGGCGTTCGTGGTAATGGGCGCGATCAGCGTCGCACTCGCCCCGCTCGTCCTGCTGGTGGTCGGGATACGCCAGACACTCCCGAAACCGGCGGTGCGCGAACATGATTCGAAGATCAACTGGTGGGATCTGCTGCGCAAGCCCAGCTTCCTCGCCATTATCGGCGGCACCGCGTTCATCTCGGCCGCCGGGTACTCCCTGACGACATTCGCGCCCGCGTTTCTGATGCGCACGCGCGGCATGTCCCTGGGCGAGGTCGGCCTGGAGTACGGGCTTGCCACCGGGCTCACCGGGGTTCTGGGACTGCTCATCGTGGGGCGCCTGGCCGATCGGCTTGCCGCGCGTGACCCCCGCTGGCTGTTGTGGATCGTCGTCGTACTGACCGTGATGCTGCTGCCTGCGTCGGTGCTCGCGTTCGTGGTGGACAACCGCGTGCTGTGCGTGTGGTTCCTGGCCCTCAGCTACGTCATCGGTACGGCCTATCTGGCCCCGTCCATCGCCGCCGTGCAACGCCTCGTTCTTCCCGAACACCGCGCGACGGCATCGGCGATCTTTCTGTTCTTCAACGCGGTGTTCGGAGCAGTCGGCCCGTTTCTGACCGGGGTGATCAGTGACGCGTTGACCGCCGATCTTGGCGCGCAGGCATTGGGACGGGCTCTGCTGATCCTGGTGCCCGCGATGCAGTTGGTCGCCATGGGCTGCTACTTCGTCGCGGCCCGCCGGTACCGCAACGACATCATCGAGGTGGCGCCTAGTTCGACGACGCCGGCTTAGGGCGACGGCGGGTCGCGCCCCACAGGCCGACCCCGATTCCGACAACGGCACCACCGAGGCCGATGATCTGCTGGCTCCGTCGCATCTCGCCGTGCACGCCGAGGCCGCCCAGCAGGTCGGCGGCATCGGCTCCGCCCGAGGCGAGGAACCAGCCGCGGGTGTCGGCGCCGCGCAGCCCGGCCGCCACGAGCAAGCCGCCGATCAACGCGTCGCGGTATCCCATCGACCGCAGCAGCAACTGCGCCGTCGCATCGGGTTTGTCCGGTGAACCCCACAGCCGGTTGGCCCGCAGCGGGTCGACGAGAAACGAGATCCCCGAGGCGAGTCGGATGGTGCCCGCGGCGAGAGCCGCCCGGTCGATCGACATGGCCCGCAGCCTATGACGTGGGCATGAGCCCGCGTTGTATGTCCTGAGAAAACTCCCAACCCGGCTCCAGCGCGCCGGCTGTGCGGCAATGATTGAGGTACCCGAGTTCAGGAGCGGACACCCATGGCCACGATCGAAGCCAACGCACAGACCAACTCGTCACTCGAGCAGGACTTTGAACAGGACGTAGCCGCCACCCAAGCGTATTTCGACAGTCCCCGCTTCGACGGCATCATTCGGCTGTATTCGGCCCGTCAGGTCGCCGAGCAGCGCGGCACGATCCCTTCGGACTATCCGGTGGCACGCGAAGCGGCGACCGCGTTCTACCCCTACCTGCGGGAACTGTTCGCCAAAAAGAAGAGCATCACGACGTTCGGGCCGTATTCGCCGGGTCAGGCCGTGGTGATGAAGCGCATGGGCATCGGCGGCATCTACCTCGGCGGGTGGGCCACCTCGGCGAAGGGTTCGATCAGCGAGGATCCCGGCCCCGACCTGGCCTCCTACCCGCTGAGCCAGGTGCCCGACGAGGCGGCCGGGCTGGTGCGCGCGTTGCTCACCGCCGATCGCAACCAGCAGTACCTGCGCCTGCGGATGTCCGACGAACAACGTGCCGCGACGCCCGCCTACGATTACCGGCCGTTCATCATCGCCGACGCCGATACCGGCCACGGCGGTGATCCACACGTACGCAACCTGATTCGCCGCTTCGTCGAGTCCGGCGTGCCCGGCTACCACATCGAAGACCAACGGCCCGGCACCAAGAAGTGCGGTCACCAGGGCGGCAAAGTCCTGGTGCCGTCCGACGAGCAGATCAAGCGACTCAACACCGCGCGGTTCCAGCTCGACATCATGCGGGTGCCCGGCATCATCGTGGCGCGCACCGACGCTGAGGCCGCCAACCTGATCGACAGCCGCGCCGACGAGCGCGATCAGCCCTTCCTGCTGGGCGCCACCAACCTCAAGATCCCGTCGTACAAGTCCTGCTTCTTGGCGATGGTGCGCCACTTCTACGAGTCGGGTGTCTCCGAGCTGAACGGCCACCTGCTGTACGCACTGCCTCAGGGCGAGTACTCCGCGGCCGAAGAGTGGCTGCAACGGCACGGCATCATGGACGCGGCCACCGCGGCTGCCGCGACCTGGAAGGACGGCGGCGGATCCGTCGATGCGTTGTTCGACAAGGTCGAGTCCACATTCGTCGATGCCTGGCAGGACGACGCCGGGCTCAACACGTACGGTGAGGCCGTCGCCGAACTGCTCGAGTTCCGCGAACGCGAGGGCGAGCCCGCCGAGATGAGTGCCGCCGACTGGCGCACGTTCGCGACACGGGCACCGTTGTATTCGGCCCGGGAGAAGGCCAAGGAACTGGGCGCCGACGTCGCATGGGACTGTGAGCGGGCCAAGACACCGGAGGGCTATTACCAAGTCCGCGGCGGCATCCCGTATGCGATCGCGAAGTCCCTGGCTGCGGCGCCGTTCGCCGACATCCTGTGGATGGAGACCAAGACCGCCGACCTCGCCGATGCCAAGCAGTTCGCCGACGCGATCCACGCGGAGTTCCCCGACCAGATGCTGGCCTACAACCTCTCCCCGTCGTTCAACTGGGACACCACCGGCATGACCGACGACGAGATGCGCGCGTTCCCCGAGGAACTCGGGAAGATGGGGTTCGTCTTCAACTTCATCACCTACGGCGGCCACCAGGTCGACGGCGTCGCGTGCGAGGAGTTCGCCACGTCGCTTCAGCAGGAGGGCATGCTCGCGCTGGCCCGCTTGCAGCGCAAGATGCGTCTGGTCGAATCGCCTTACCGCACACCGCAAACCCTGGTCGGCGGTCCGCGCAGCGATGCGGCACTCGCGGCGTCCTCGGGCCGTACGGCGACCACCAAGGCCATGGGCAAGGGTTCGACGCAGCATCAGCACCTGGTGCAGACCGAGGTGCCCAAGAAGCTGCTCGAGGAATGGCTGACGCTGTGGAGCGAGCACTACCAACTGCCCGAGAAACTCCGGGTTCAGCTGCGTCCGCGGCGTGCCGGGTCCGATGTGCTCGATCTCGGCATCTACGGCGACGGTGACGAGCCGTTGGCCAATGTGGTCGTCGACCCGATCAAGGACCGGCACGGGCGCAGCATCCTCACGGTGCGCGACCAGAACACGTTCTCCGAGAAGCTGCGCAAGAAGCGGCTGATGGACCTCATCCATCTTTGGCTGATCCACCGCTTCAAGGCCGAGATCGTGTACTACGTGACGCCGACCGAGGACAACATCTACCAAACCGAGAAGATGAAAGCCCACGGCATTTTCAGCGACGTGTACCAGGAGGTGGGCGAGATCATCGTCGCCGACGTCAACAAGCCTCGTATCGATGAATTGCTCGCGTCCGACCGAGAAGCGCTCGGGCGACTGATCCGCAAGGAGGATTGACCCAGCGCGTGCCCCTGCAGAACCGGGTCACGCCCGGTGGAGCGATCATCGCGACCAGTGCCCGCGGCACGTTCATGGGCAACCGCGGCATCCTGCACGACGACAACCGGCGGATCATTCGCACCTCGCGCAACGCGATGTGGTTGATCTGCGAGCTCGAATTCAAGGGCCGCAGGCGCGAACTCATGCGTCCCGGTGCTTACACCGAGCTGTTCTTCCTGGATGAGGCGGTCGCGCTCGCGGCCGGTCACCGGCCCTGCGGCGAATGCCGGCGAGAGTTCTACCGCGCCTACATCGACGGGGCCAACGCCGGTAATGCCCACCCCATCGGCTCGGCGAAGGAACTCGACAGACAACTCAGGGCATCCCGGCAGGAGCCCGGAAGAACGGCGGCGATCGCGACACTGCCCGATGGGGTGTTCGTCACTCTCGGCGACAACGACTTTCGGCTGATCTGGAAACGGGCGGCACACCGCTGGTCGCCGGAGGGCTACACCGAAGCCGTCAGGCTCACAGACGATCGACAGGTTCGCGTGGTGACGCCCCGACTGTCCGTCGATGCGCTGCGAGAGGGCTATCCGGTTCAGGTACATCCGTCGGTCGATGCCGTCACAATTCGGTAATCACCGCGCGGCCGGCAGACCGGCCGAGTCGTGCGTTAATCACATCGATGCCCAAACAACACTGGCCGGTGCTCGATCGGCGCAAGATTCTGCTCGGCGCCGCCGCCGTCGGCGGCTTCCTGGCGCTGGACGTGGGTGCGTTGCTGTTCGCCACGAATACCGTCGGGCCACGGCGCCTCACACCTCAGACGTTCGTCGACGGCTTCCGGACAGTGTTCGGCCACCATCCCGGGTACCGGCTGAACCATTCCAAGGGCGTAGCGGTGTCGGGCTATTTCGAGAGCAACGGAAACGGCACGGAGCTGTCCCGCGCCGCTGTCTTCGGCGCCGGACTCACGCCGGTGGCCGGCCGGTTCTCGTTCGGCAACGGAAATCCCCGCGTGCCCGACGATCCCGCGCTGGCGCGGGGACTCGGGCTGGTGTTCGGTTTCCCCACCGACGAGCAGTGGCGGATGGCGCTGTTGAATCTGCCGGTGTTTCCCGACAATTCGCCACAGGGTTTCTACGACCGGCTCCTGGCGGGTAAGCCGGTGCCTGCCACCGGAAAGCCGGATCCAGACGCCATGGCACGGTTTCTCGCCGACCATCCCGAGACGGCCCGCGCGATGAAGATCATCAAGGCCAACCCACCGACCCCGGGTTTCGCCGACAGCACCTACCGCAGCCTGATCGCGTTCTATTTCGTCAACGCCGATGGCGTGCGCACACCGGTCCGGTGGTCGCTTGCGCCGATGCAACAGGCCCGCCCGGCCTATCGGGGCGACGACGGAATGTTCGACTCACTGATCGCGTCGATGCGTACCGGCCCGCTGCGCTGGCGGCTGCTGCTCACCGTTGGTGCGCCCGACGATCCCGTCGCCGACGCGACCCTGCCCTGGCCGCCCGACCGGCGCACCGTTGACGCCGGGGTGCTCACCCTCGACACCATCGAGACCGAACGCCCCGGAAACAGTCGAGATATCAATTTCGACCCGATGGTGCTGCCCAGCGGGATCGAACCATCCGAGGATCCGCTGCTGAGTGCCCGATCGGCCGTCTACGGTGCGTCCTACCGCATCCGTAGCCGCGAGGCCCAGATTTCACCACCCGAGGTTCAGGTCGACGAGGTGCAGACGTGACCGCCGTACGCCACGCCGCCTCGACGCGCGTATTCCACTGGCTGAGCGCGCTTCTCGTGTTCGCGGCATTGTTCGTCGGGTTCGCGATGGTCAACTCGATCGCGAGTTATGCCACCCTTCTCGTGGTCCACAAGACGCTTGGGGTCACGATCCTAATGGTCATCCTGTTGCGTATCGGCAACCGGCTGTTCCACCGCGGTCCGCCGCTGCCGCCGACCGTCGGGGCGCTGGAGCGCAAAATCATTGTGATGTCGGAGTTCTCGCTGTACGGACTGCTCGCGCTCCAGCCGCTTCTGGGCTGGGCGATGCTCTCGGCGGCAGGCAATCGCGTTTCCATCGGTGGCGTCGCGTTACCGCGTATCGCACCGTTCTCCGGCGATCTCTACGGCGTGCTCCGCCAAGCCCACACGGTCGTCGCATTCCTGCTGATGGCGGTGATCGCCGCGCACGTGTCCGCCGTGCTACTGCACACCGTCACGTTGCGTGACGGGATGTTGCAGCGCATGTCATTTCGACTGCCGCGCCGAATTGCCCACGCTCAGCCGCGCAGCGAAAGCCGCGATGACGAACCCGCCGAGCGCTGACCATCCCACCGTGCCGTCGAGCCCGTTCTTGGCCATCAACGTCAAAGCCGCACCGGCAAGGCAGATCAGTGTGCCCGCCACGATCGACCGGCCGCCGGTCACGCGTACCGGCCCATCCCACCACGGCAGCGGCCGGTGCTCGAGCGGTGAGAGCAGCCGGAACGCCGCGGCCATCAGCACCGCGAACAACGCCGCGCGCAACGCGAGCAGTCCCCAGAAGCCGGGTGCATGCGGATCGAACGCATCCAGGCCGATGGCGTGCAGACTGAATGCCGCGACCGCGATGACCGGGATGTGCCACAGGTAGATCGTCATCGCTCCCCTGTTGCCGACCGCGACGACGTACCACACCCGCGGCCGTTGCGCCCACCGCTGTATCGCGGCGGCTGCCGCCACGAACAGGCACGACACCCAGGTGCAGTGCAGCGCGAGCAGCAGCGTGGGCGGCGACACGTTCGACACCCGCTCGGTCCCGGTGACCACGAGCGACACGTCGTAGGGACCGAACACGACGAGCAGCACCGCGGCGACGAACGCCGACACCGCCACAGCGGCGGCGACCCGCGCCTGGATCAGGCCTCGGGCGTAGGCCACCCCGATCACCATCGGGATGAGCCACACGACGATCAGGTTCGGGGTGCCGATGGCTGCCGAGTCGAGTTGGAACCGCAGCACGTCGAACACCGCCGACACCGCGACGAGAATCGCCACCAGCGCTGCCGCCGACCGCCCCGTCGACAGCCGCGTCAAGGCAGGCACGAACGCGAGAGCCACGAGATACACGCCGAGAAACCACAGCAGCGCCACACATTCGCGTCCGAGCGCGTCCGCGGACTCCTCACCCATCGTCATGTGCACCGCGATCAGGGCGACCGTCCACACCGCGAGATACCAGAACACGGGCCGGCACAGTCGTTGCGCCCGGGTGAACAGCCAAGCACCCCAGAGGTTCCCGCGATGCCAGCTGTATGCGCCGGCGGCGCCGCCGGCGAGGAAGAACAACGGCATGACCTGCAGCACCCAGGTGATCGGGGTGAGCGCAGGGATTTCACCGAGAATGTTGCCGACTCGCACCCCGCCGGAATCGATCGTCGCGAGCAGCATCGCGCAGTGCCCGAACATCACGACCACTAGCGCGCCGAGCCGCGCGACGTCGACCGCGCGGTCCCGGTCGGGCTTGGTCTCGGCGGCCACGGCGTCCGGGGACGGCACGACCTCAGGCGTATGCATGCCTTCAGTCTGCCGGTCCAGGGGCCTGCGTGGATGGGTAGTTATACCCACAAGTTCGGGCATTTCGGACATACGAACGGCAACCAACCGCCATAATCCAGCGGGGGTGAGCCGGATGTCGAAACGGATTCTGGGCCGAGTCAGCGCCGCGATGGTCGGCGCGGTGGCTTCGGTGTTGGCGAGCGTGGCAGGCCCCGCCGCCGCCAATCCGAACAGCGTTGCACCGACGTTGCCCGCGTTCGTCCCCTACCACTCGAATTGGTCACCGAACTACACGGTGTTCCCCTACAACCTGTGGCAGAACCGGGTCACGCCCGAGCAGATCACCGCACAGCGCGACTCCTGCCAGTGGTTCAACGCCCAGTACGACACTCTGATGAGCCAGGTCTTCGGGTTCCAGCGCTTCCTGGGCGATCACGATGACGATTGGACCGCGCCCGGAGTTCAGCCCGCAGGCGACATCGTCATCGCGAACCTCGATCAGTCCGCGGGGTTCCTCGATCCACGGGCACACACCTTGTACATCACCAATTACCCGGACCAGAGCCAGTATTCGCCGCTGTACAACGGTGATTCGATCTACCGGCTGTGGTACCAGTTCACCCAGATCAGCGACAAGATGAAACAGAAGCTGCCGTCCGGGGTCATCAACGCCAACATCGCCACGGCAAACGTGTACGGAACGGTGATCCGAGATTCCGGTGTGTGCACGGGGGCGTGAAGTACATTGCTGAGCGTGCGCGGGAACTTGTTCGCCAATGGCCGAGGCCGCTGGCTGGCATTGGCGACATCGATCGCCGTCGCTGCCGCGATGTTCTACGCGCAAGGCACCGAGGCTCCGTGCTGCGCTGAGGCGCCCGTAGCGGCGCCGCCCAGCCAGGAGACGGTGCCGACCGCTACGAGTCCCGCCGAAGCCGAGTTGTTGGCGGCAAGTGCGCCGGTCGCCGCGCGCGACTTCCAGCTCGCGTTGCCGCCCGGTGTAGCACCCGAGTCCGGTTTGCAGGTCAAGACCATCTGGGCGGCCCGGGCCATCAGCGTGATGTTCCCCGAGATCACCACGATCGGCGGGTACCGGCAAGATCCGTTGAAGTGGCACCCCAACGGGCTCGCGATCGACGTGATGATCCCCGACTATCACTCCGACGAGGGCATCGCACTCGGCAATCAGATCGCCGGGTTCGCCCTCGCGAATGCCAAGCGGTGGGGCGTGCTGCATGTGATCTGGCGGCAGGGCTACTACCCGGGCATCGGCGCGCCGAGCTGGACCGCGGACTACGGGTCGGAAACCCTCAACCACTTCGACCACGTCCACATCGCCACCGACGGCGGCGGATACCCGACGGGCGAAGAAACGTACTACATCGGCTCACTGAAACGGCCCAATTAACCGGCTTCTAAACACGAATGTGGTAAACGCCATAGATTTTGCCTGCGACGCCACACGTCACTAGAACTTCGCGACTACTGCTGGTCACCAGTAAACCGTCACAGTCCACATGGACGTGCTCAATCAAAGTCGCGGGATAGCGGCTGAGCTGGCAGTTCACGTTCGTGGTACGACAGAACGCCGTCCACCCACAGGAAACGCGGCCGCGTCAACCCACGATTGACGGCGGACCGCTGATTCGTTGCCATCGCTGAATGCAGGTAACGCCGCCGATGGCAATGATCGTCATTTCCGCCGGTAGGGTCCGGACCTCGTGGGAAGACACCGTCTAGCTGAGAGACGGCGCAGCCGTCGGTCGGCCGTCGTCGGTGCCGTCGTCATACCTGCTGCGACGATTCTGATCGCCGGCGCAGACACGGTGCCGACCTTCAATCCTGATGTCCGATGCTGCGCGGAGGTCAAGCCCGCGGCGGCTGTCGCGCCGCCCGTCGCCAATCCCGCGCCGGCTCCGCTGCCGCCGCCGGACGCCCGCGCCGCTCGTCGCGATATCCGGGTTCCGCTGCCGGTCGGCAAGGCGCCGGAGAAGGGCCTGCAGGTCGAGACGATCTTGGCGGCCCGCGCCGTCAGTGCGGCCTTCCCCGAGATCCTGACCATCGGCGGGGTCCGGTCCGACCCGCTGAAGTGGCATCCCCATGGGTTGGCGATCGACGTGATGATCCCGCACTACGCCACCCCAGAAGGCAAAGCCCTCGGCGAGCGAATCGTCGCCTATGTCCTCGACAACGCCGATCGATTCGGGGTCAACCACGTCATCTTCCGGCAGACCCTCTACCGGCACGACGGTTCGAAGAAGCGCATGTCGGACCGAGGCGGAGACACCGCCAACCACTACGACCACGTACACATCGCCACGAACGGTGGCGGCTACCCGACGGGTCACGAAACCTACTTGCGATAGAGCGCATCTCGTCGCGTCCGCCACGCCGGAAAGTTGTGACCGGTAGAGCTGTACACCTGACACGCTGATCCCACCTGAACACAGGAGGTGAGGCGTTGTCGATCGGCGATGTGATCGAGGGCTGTGCCGGCGCGGTGACCGGTGGAGTCAAGGGCTATCTGATCGTCCTTGGCGCGACCGCGGTGTTCGCGGTGCTCTGGCGGATCGCGGCGGCTCCGCGGCGGCCCGCTCGCACTCAGCCGATCAGCGCGACCGAGCTGGCCTTCTTGCGTTCTGACATCGCGCCGGTGGTGACGGCTCTTGCCGGCCTGCGCGCGAGCGGCCGGATCACCGGCCGCGACCAGGTGGACCACACCGCGCCGGCCGAACCGGAGGTCGACCGGTTCACCGCACGATTGCTGGAACACGCGGCCACCGATCCCGTGCACACCGTGCCAACGTTGTTCGCCGCGTCCCAGTCCGACCTCGCATCGCTGGAGGCACAACTCAGTGCGCGCGGGCTGGTGCGGACCCGCGCCGAGCGGTCGCGCATGCGCTGGGGCACGGCACCATCGATCGCGGTCCTGCTCGTCGGCGTCGCCTCGTGCGTGTATCTGGTGACGCAGGTGTCGCACCGCGCGCAAGATGTCGTGCCGTTGGTGGTGATGGTGTTCGCCGTTGCCATGTTCGGGCTGGTAGCAGTCCCCCGCCTACTCAGCGTGGATCGGCTGACGCGTGCGGGCCGGCGCCTGCTTGCGGCCGAGCAGGAGCGGCTGGCCTACCTGGAGCCGGCAAAGCGGCCTGCGTTCGCCACGTACGGCCCCGCTGCGGTGGCGTGGTCGGTGGCGCTGTTCGGTACCGGCGCGCTGTGGGCGGTCGACGCCGAGTACTCGACCGCGGTGCAGCTGGCCGGGTCCGCCTCCGGCGGCGGCCCCGACGGCGCGGGCTGCGGCGCGTCGTGCGGGGGCGACGGCGGTGGCGGCTGCGGAAGTGGATGCGGTGGCTGTGGCGGAGGGTGCGGCGGATGAGCGGCTTCTGCCGTGCCGTGCCCGCGCTGGGAGATGTCGGCATCGGCTGGCGGCGCGAGATCGCCGGGGTGATCGCCGATCTGCGGCCGGGGTTCTGCGAGGTGATCGCCGAGTCGATACCCGTGCGCCGCCGCAAAGCCCGGCCGGACCCGCTGCTAGCCGGCCTGGCCGCGCGCGGTGTGCCGGCGATCCCGCACGGCGTGGCTCTTTCCCTCGGCGGCGCCGAACCCGTGCAGCCCAAGCGAATTCGACGGTTGGCGGCGTGCGCGCAGGCGCTCGGCGCCCCGGTGGTCAGTGAGCACATCGCGTTCGTGCGGGCAGGCGGGATCGAGGCCGGGCATCTGCTGCCGGTGCCTCGCACCCGCGAGGCACTGGACGTGTTGGCGGCCAACATCGAACGCACCCGACGGGAATTGCCGGTGCCGCTGGCCGTCGAGAACATCGCGTCGTTCGTGGAGTGGCCCGAATCGGATCTCACCGAATCGGAGTTCCTCACCGAACTGCTCGAACGCACCGGCGTCCTGTTGGTCCTCGATGTCGCGAACGTATATGCCAACGCGCGCAACCGAGGCCGCGACCCGCACCAGGAGCTCGCGCGGTTACCGGTCGAGCGGGTGGCTTACAGCCACGTCGCGGGCGGGCACGAGGACGGCCGCTTCTACCACGACACGCACACCGACCGGACTCCGAGTGGGGTGCTGGATTTGGTTGCGGCACTGCGGGAACGGGTCGACACCCCGTTCATGCTCGAGCGCGACGGGCGCTACCCGCCGACCGCGCAACTGTTCGACGAGCTCGACGCGATCGCCGCAGCCGCGGGCTCCGTGCCCATCACGACCGCGGCCCGGGAGGTGTGGGTATGACGAATCGCGGCACATTGGCGCGCCGCCAAGAGGCGTTGGTCCGGGCGCTGGTCGCCGGTGGCCCGGTGCCGCCGGGCTTCGATCCGGACGCGGTGGCCGCGGCCGGCGCGGTGTGCCGACACAAGCGCGACGCCCACGCACATGCGCTCGCACGTCGGCGCCGCCGGTGGTCTCGTCTTTGGAGATGATGATCTCCGGCTAGTTCGCGTGCCGAGTCCGTGCGACGTCGGCGGCGCCATTGCCGGTGACGAGCCACAGCGTGGTCAAGCTGTCCACGAGATCGGCGAGCGACACCCGCGCGCGCCCGTCCACGTACGCGAGGATCGCGTCGGCCGTCCCACCCACGATGAACGCCGGCGCGACCTGCGCGAGCGGATCGGTCTCCAGCTCCACGCCGTGCACCATGCGGGCGTGCCCGACGAGCACTGCAGTCAGCCCGCGCATCACGGTGTCTCGGTGTTGGTGCAGCGCCGGTGCACTCGCCACCCCGCCGAGAAGCACCCGCGCGTGCCGCGGGTCGTCGATGAGGGTGTGGACCACCGCCTCGACCGCGGCCCGCGCCTGCGCCGCAAGGGGTTCCGCTGATGCACCTGCCGCGGCGGTGAGTGTGGCAGCACTGACGTTGGCGGCGATGTCGTCGACCGTCGCGGCGGCCACCGCGTCCAGATCGGCGAAGTTCTCATAGAAGTAGCGCTTGTTCAGCCCCGCCGCCGCGCACAGTTTGTCGACGGTGATGGTGCGCCACTCGTTGCCGCACATGGCGTCGACGGCGGCGTCGAGCAATCGCGCGCGCCGCACCTGGCGGCGTTCCTCGGCGGACTGGCCGCCGTAGCTGCGCTGCGACTCGGACACCACCCGATCGTTGTTCTCTCCCGAATTCGCCATTGACAACCGCCAACTCTCTCTGGCACCGTTTCGTACCAGATTATCTGGCACAGCTTTGTACCACAATTGGTTCAAATGGAGGAGTCGATGACTGTCCTCTCATCGGATACCGCGGCCGAAGCCAAGCTCCGACTACAGTGTGTGGCAGCAGAATTCACCTCCCGCTACCCCAGCCGCGAGCACGCCCTTGCCCAACCCCCGACCGGGTCGAACCTCAAGCCGGTACCGGGCAACTACGGCTTCCCGGTCATCGGGCACATCATGAGTACGATCGTCGAGCCACTGGAGTTCGCCCGGCGCCGCTACGACCGCTATGGGCCCGTGTCCTGGGCCGGCGGCGTGGGTTTCCGGGTCGTGCAACTCATGGGTCCGGAAGCCCTTGAGACCGTCTGGATAAACCGCGACAAGGCGTTCTCCAGCACCAAGGGTTGGGCGCCGGTGATCGGACCGTTCTTCCATCGCGGGATCATGCTGCTCGATTTCGAGGAACACCGCGACCATCGCCGCATCATGCAGCAGGCCTTCACCCGCAGCGCCTTGGACGGCTACCTCGACCTGATGCGACCCGGCATCGCCCGCACGATCGCCAATTGGCCTGCCGCGCCGCGCTTTCCGTTCTACACCTCCGTCAAACACCTGCTCCTCGACCAGGCCGCAGAGGTGTTCGTCGGCGCCGAGCTCGGTACCGAGTCCGACCGCCTGTCGGCAGACTTCCACGACACCGTGTGCGGCGGCCAGGCGATGATCCGCGCCGACATCCCCGGCGGCATGTGGGCCCGCGGGCTCCGCGCCCGTGAGCGTCTCGAGCGCTACTTCGCCGCGCAACTGCCGGCCCGGCGGGCCGGTACCGGCACCGACCTCTTTTCGATGCTGTGCCGCAGCCGAAGTGACGACGGCGACCGATTCAGCGACGCAGACATCGTCAACCACATGATCTTTCTGCTCATGGCCGCCCACGACACGAGCGCCATCGCGATCTCCATGCTCGTCTACGAGCTCGGGCGAAACATCCGCTGGCAGAACGCACTTCGCGACGAAGCCCAAGCCGATCCCAGCGACCACCTCACAACCGCCGACCTGACCGATGCCTATCCCCTGCTCGATGCGGCCTTCAAGGAGATCCTGCGCATGTACGCGCCGGCAGGCACGCTGTTTCGCCAGGCGATCAAGGACACCGACGTCGCCGGGCACTACATTCCTCGCAAGACTCAAGTGGCGATCAACGTCTACGCCTCCATGCGGCTCGCCGACTGGTGGCCCGAACCGGACCTCTTCGATCCGGCCCGCTTCCTCACCGGCGCCGACGCCTCCGCCGTCCACCGCTACGCATTCGCCCCGTTCGGTGGCGGCGTCCACAAATGCCTCGGCCAGCAATTCGCCGACATGAACGTCAAGGCGATCATGCATCAGTTGTTGCGCCGCTTTCAGTGGCACGTACCCGCGGGCTATCGGCCCCGCATGACATGGGGAACCGGGCCGACCCCGGCTGACGGACTGCCAATTTCATTGGAGCGGTTGGCTTGTGTGGGCACCCGATGAGTTCCGGCGGCGCGCCGAGTCTGCCCCTGTGACGGCGCTCGTTCCCGGGCGCCCCGGACTGTAGGAGCCATCCGCCATGATCTTTGTGAACCTGCCGGTCGCCGACGTCGAGCGCTCACGGAAGTTCTTCGCCGACCTCGGCTACACCTTCAACGAGGCATTCAGCGGCGATACGGCGGTGACGGTGGTGCTCGGTGAGAACCAATTCGCGATGCTCATCCAGCGTGACACCTTCGACTCCCTCCATCCCCTGGAGACCGCGGACGCCTCCAAGGTGAAGGAGTGCGTCATCTGCCTGAGCGTCGACAGCCGCGAGGGCGTGGACGCGTTGGTCGACCACGCACTCGCATTGGGCGGCACGGTCGGCGACACCGAGGATCAGGGCGACATGTACGGCCGCAGCTACAACGACTTGGACGGCCACTCCTGGCAGATCTTTTGGGTGAATCCCGTTGCCGCTGCCGCGGCCAGTGAGGAAGTCGACGCGGCGGTGGGGTGACGGCACCGGCGCAGGTTCCCTACACCCCAGGCTTTAGGGATGAAGAAACCAATGTCGGGCTGACCGGACCCGTCGTAGTACAAGACTGGCCAGCTCCGCGGTGTAGTTGCAGAAAAATCTCCGCCGTTCACCCGCAACCAAGCGATTTCGTGTCAGTGTTGACTGCAAATCGTGAGATAGCGTCACGACCAGTGTGTTAGCCGGTTGGGGGGGATTGGCATGGCAAATAAATTGAACGTGAATGCAGACGGCTTGAGGGCGGCGGCGGCCAGCAGTGATGTGACCGCGGCAGCGATCGCGGGCGGAACCCGAACTGGGCATCGATGCAACCCGTGCGGCCAGTGAGACGCAGGCGGCATTCGATAAGGCCCAAAGTTTGGCGGAACATTTCTGGGCGGCGGAAGTTGACGCGAATGTCTGATGAATACGTTGCACTGGCGAAACGCTGGGCACAGGTGACCAAGCTGGTCGCTGCAGGGTCATGGGAGGGCATCCGCTGTCCGAAGAATGGCGATGCCGATGTCCTGATTGAGACGCGTTCATGGGTCGCCGAAGGTGACGCCACCAACAAACGATACGAATACTGGATTCATTGCCCAATCTGCGGTGCCGAGATCTTCTTTCAGAATAGAGACGAGTATCGGCCGAAGCTCAACGGTGGGAGCGGCGACTGAACGACAGCGCAATCTAAGGACACGTCGCCATCGTTCAACTTTCATTGGAACAGGCGGACGGTACGTGTTGACAGGATTTCCCACGCGCCGAAGACGGTGCCGTTTGATCCGTGGTCGGTCGCAGACTTTTCGAAGTGGCTTCACACCCTCGGCCTGCCCGCGGCGGGGCAGCCCGCCACCCTCAACCGCATCCTCGGCGCGATGGAACGTGCCGGGCTCATGCTGCCGCTCGGCTGGAGCCCGCAACTGCCCGATCATGGGTCAGCGGTACATAACGCAGGGCGGCGCGTCGAAAGGTCAGCTCGGCGGCAATCTGTGGTTGGCCGAGATCTTCGGTGCCGAGCTGATCATTCCGAGCTACCACGCGGTAACCGTGCAGCTCGCCGGTCGCGACGACGACGGCAACCCAGTCGACAGCTGGGGAACCGGCCTCATCGTCGACCACAATCACGTCGTCACCAATAAGCACGTCGTGACCGGACTCGCGAACAACAGCTCGGGGTTATCGGTTTATCCCGCGAGCAATCACGCCGATGCCGAACGAGTCGATTGCACCTGCCTCGCGCGACCGCATCCCACGCTCGACGTCGCGGTGATTGAAGCGCAATTGCCCGAAGGCAAGTACCTGCCGCGCCTCGCCGGTATGGCTTTCCGCGATCCCGACTGGGCCGATGAGGTCTATGTGTTCGGCTACCCGCGAATTCCGATGACGGCGGAGATGGCGCTAACGGTGCAGCGCGGCGAGGTGGTCAACCCGGCCGCCGAGACGATCCCCGATCGACAGAAGATCTTCCTGTACTCGGCCATCGCGCGGCCGGGAAATAGCGGCGGGCCGATCGTCGCGCAGGACGGCCGCGTGATCGGCCTCGTGGTCGAGGACAGAGGCACCATCGACGGACGCCGGGCCGACCGCGGCTCCGTTTTATCGCGGTATCCCGTCGAGCGAAGTGATCCGCGCGATGGACGACCTGGGCTTCGGCGGCATCGTCGAGATGGACACGCTTTCGTAGATGGCCTCACACGAGACCAAAGTGACTGATGGTGCTGGCGTGGCGAAGCGCGCTGGCGATCCAAACGACACGCACTCAAACCGGCCTTCCATACCCGGTTTCGTCGAGTCACGCGAGTAGCGTTTTTGTCCGTGATGTGACGAAACCCCGACCGGGGGTTCGGCCCGCTGGTCGGGGTTCACGTCAATCGCATTTGGTCGATGCAGGGTTGACGTTAACACCGCACGGTTCGGTTCCGCAGTAGGCACCGGATAGCGAGTCGGACACTCGACCGCATCCGGAATGGAAGTTCACCGTGGCAACACACCGCCCCGACGAGACGTACCACCGTCTCCTGTTCTGGACCTACGGACAGGCGTTGTCCGAACGACTCGCCGGTCACCTCCTCCACGCCGAGGGGTACCGCAGCATTGACCCCTCGCACCCGCTCGGCGGACCCGATCAGGGCGCTGACGCGATGTGTGTGAAGGACGGCGAGAAGTGGGTGATGGCGTCGTACTTCCCATGGGGTCAGGACCCTTTCGCGGACATCATGGCGAAGTTCAAGTCGGACGTCGACGCGGCCCGGCACCGGCAACCGTTCGGCGTCGCGTTCGTCACGAACCAGAAGATCACCAACGGCGAGAGGGAGAAACTGCGGAAGGCGGCCGGTTCGATCGCCGTCGACGTGTTCCACCTCGAGCGGAACGTCCACCTCCTCGACAGTCCGGAGATGTCGCAGATTCGGGAACAGTACATCTACATCCCCGCCACCGGCCTTGAGCCGATGAGCGTGAAGGCGTCGGTGCAGGGCGTCGCGCACGCCTTCGCCGACGACGCCGAGGTGCTCGATCGGTTCGTCTGGATGCGTGAAAAGTCGATCCGTAAGCGGTCCGATGAGGGTCACGCACGGGTGCGCGCCGAACGCGAGGAGAAGGAGCGCGCCGAACGGGCACGACGTGCCCGCGAGGAAGCTGAACGGGCACAGGCAGCGCGGGAGCGGCCCTGGGACGTGGCGGCGCAGATGCCGCGGATCAGCGACCTCATCGGGCAGAGCCTGATATTCGAGAACATGCTACCCAAGGCCTTCGAACCGCCGGACCTAGGACCGGGCTATCTGCTCGGCATGGAGAAGCCGAAGCCGCCGGAACCGTTGAGCGACGATGAGATCCAGCAGCGGGTGGATTCCTACCGCGCCGAGCTTGAGGACCGGTGGCCCGCCTGCCGGGACTACCTCGCGGGCACCGCGTGGCCCGCATTACGCGTGCACATCGACAACCAGGCCGAGAGCTTCCTCAACGACGTCGAGATCATCCTGACCTTCCACGGTGCCCGCGGCGTCGACTTCGAAGGCATGGACGACTTCGAGTTCGAGAAGGTCAGGGACCCCGACTGGCGGCCGCCGAGCGATCCGCGCTTCGGCCGCGTCGCACTGCCGATGCCACGGCTGGCACGTCGGGACGACTACCCGATCGAGTGGCGGCACAACGATGATGGCGATCTCGAAGTAACGGTCAACCTCGCACGGTTGCGGCCGCATCCTGTCTGGCGGACCGAGTCAGTCGGCGAGGACGTCGTGCTCGTCGTGGAACCTGACTCTGATGCCGACCAGATCACCGTCACCTACACCGTGACCGCGCAGGGCTACGGCAAGGAGTTCGTCGGTGAGCCGTTCACCGTCGATGTTGAGCGGGTCGACATGTTGGACGTCCTTCGGAACGCCCTGGAGACGACGAGGGAGGCGTCTTAGCCCCGTCCAAACCACCGGTGCTGCAACGCGTTTCGGCTGATCCGGTCACCCAGCTCGGATTTTGCCCGCCGCGCAATAAAAAGTCGTGACTACCGCGGGCGGAGTCACCGTACCCAGAACTCCATTTCTCCCAGTGGCCACACCTGAATGCGACCACCGCAAGATGCCGTGAGTCGTGAAGGGCCGCGCGCGACTTTCGATTCGCAGACGATTGGCAAATCGGCCACCCTTCCCTCGCGCACTCTTCATTCGGAAGCTTCCTGTGCTCCGTCGTCGACCTCACGAAGTCGGCGACGCAGCATCTGCTCGGTGAAATGCTCGGTGGCATCAGCCTCCGCTGCTGCCCTTTCGCGACTTCCGGCGATCGCCGCCGCATATTTTTCACGCTGTCGCGGAGACAACACGGCATTGTGAAAATTCTTGAAGTCAGCGACTTGAATGTTCCCGAAAGTAGCGTTGGATAGATTCGCCTCGGCGACGTCTGCATCTTTCACGTTCGTGCGAACGAACATCGATCCGGCCAGATACGCACCACACAATTTGGACCACGACAGATCTGCATCAGTAAATACGCCGTAACCCATTGCGCGCGTAAGGTCGGACATTCTGAGTTGCGCGTGCGAGAAGTCGGTCCATTCGAGATTCGCCGCAATCAGTTTCGCAGAACTCATATCTGCTTTCACAAACTTGCAGCCTGTAAGACGTGCTCCAGTAAGATTGCAAAGGGTCAGTTGCGCTTCGGTGAAATCTACCCATTCCAGATTTGCGTTTGTGAGATCACACTTTGCCAGATTTGCGAACCGAAGATCCGTGCGGCTCATGTCGGCGTGCGCCAGGTTCGCCGGACTGAAGTCAACCCCGCGAAGATCAGCTCCTTCCAGCGAAATCTCCTCCGTAGCCCAGTGTGTAGTCGATCGTCGACGTTCGGCAATCAGATTGACGATGGTGGCCCGCACGGATCCATCTGGTCCGGCCGACCGCGTTTCCTGGTCGAACCCCTCGTTAGCCTCCCTCAGGTATCCGCTAAGGACTTCGTAACAAACGCGAATCTCCGCAGCGTTACCTTTGTTGCGCCAGTCGTCCGCCAACGCGGCGACTGCGTACACTCCCGACCGGCGAATAGTTGGGGAGGGATTCGCGAGCTGTTCCGTGGCAATTGTGAACCGTGCGCGTAGCTCCCGTGTTATTTCGCGATCATGCAGTCGGTCCGCTTCAGCACGCCGTTCTTCCTGGTCTAGTTTCCATCGTATGTGCTCAGCGGAACGTTGACGCTCGCCATTGTAGAAAGCCAGTGAAGCAGCACCTAGGGCTGCTAATCCGGTCAGTACGGTGGCATATGGTTGTGCAGCCGACTTCCAGAAGTCGCGCCATTGGAACCACTCCGCGGCAACGGCAAGGCCAGCCATAATGGAGAGCGCAAGGAAGATAACCGCAGAGGCGACCCATACCCATTTTGTCGCTTTTGCGTCCGCACTTCGCCCCTCCGGCGTGCGACGCTTGCGGCCTATCGCTATCGAAATCACCTCCCCGCACGATTCCGCATCGGGATCATCACATTAACAACGCACCGCTGTGGATGACCGCGAATCAAGTGCACGCAAGGGACTTGCCACCTGCGGTCAGTAGAACCACTGACCACTGTCGGCGAGGGCGCGGGCACCGGCAGAGTGCCCGACCTCCGTGACAGGAACTGCTGTCTCGTTGGGGACCGCTGCCAGCACCTCGGCCATTGCGGCACCGGCCTCGATGAGCGGCACCCAATGCTTGCGGCGCGACGGCGTGATCTTGCCGTGATCGATCGCGTCGTCAATGGCGGCCTCGACCTTGGCCCGCGCAGCGGCCGCGGCGATCTTTCGAACTTCGGCCGCGTCCCGGCGGAGGGCGTCGGCGGTTTCGGAGTCGAAGACCTCCAGCCCGGCCTTCTTGGCGGCTGCGGCGATCGTGGACGGCTTCTCGGCGTTGCTGCTCGCCGGCTTGTGCGGCGAGGTCGGCGACGCTCGCAACCACAAGGGCCAGACGGTTAGGGTTAGTGGACGCGGGCGGACGCCCGTGAACGCCTGCGGTTGGGGTTACGGAACCAAAAGAAGCACCTTCCGAAACCTTGGACAGTGCCATTGACCTGCGTCGGGCTGACAGGACCCGCCGGCGGGACCGCCTCGTACCTCGGCGGGCGCTTCGGCTCCCAGCATCATGTCAGCCGACCAAGAAAAAACTCGCCGGCTTCCGCCGGCGAGTTCTTTTCATGGTCGGGCTGACAGGATTTGAACCTGCGACCACTTGACCCCCAGTCAAGTGCGCTACCAAGCTGCGCCACAGCCCGCTTGCTTCCGGTTTGCACCGGCAGCGAGTCGAAAGCTTACCGTAGGGGTCGGCCTCCGCCCCAATCGATACCCCCGCGCGTCATCGCACCGCGGTATCGGGCTCGTCAGCGCGCTCTTCTTCGGTTTCAGGCTCCGAATCGAGCGCCTCGGGCAGGTATTCCGGCGCCCGCGAGGTCCGCCACGCGTAGACGACCAACCCGGCCCACACGACCGCGATCGTGGTGTAGATCGCCGTCGACGCGGGGCCGTGGATCCCGAAGTACTTGAGCAGTTTCTGGGCGTTGGTGAGGACGATGACGCCGCCGACGGCAGTGCCCAGGAGCGCTGGGCTGATCTTGGACACGAGCCACGCCGCCAAGGGTGCGGCGATGACGCCGCCGGCCGCGAGGCCCAGCACGATCGGGATGTTGTGCAGGAAATCCTCACGCAGCCCGACCAGGAAGCCCAGCGATGCCGAAACCGCGACCAGGAACTCCGAGGCGCTCACCGATCCGATGACGGTGCGTGGTGCGGTCTTGCCGCGCGACAGCAGCGTGCTGGTGGTGATCGGACCCCAGCCGCCACCTCCGGAGGCATCGATGAAGCCGCCGAACAGGCCCAGCGGGGTCAGGAACTTGGCGGTGTGCGGGGTGCTGCCGGAGCGGAAGGCCGGCGGTGTGCGCAGGGAGAACCGCAGCAACACGTAGACACCGATGGCGAGCAGGATTCCGGCCATCAGCGGCGCTGCATCCTCGGTCGACAGTGAGGACAACACCGTCGCGCCCAGGAAGGCACCGATCGCACCGGGCACGCCGAGCTTCAGGACGATCTTCCAGTCGATGTTCTTGAACCGCCAGTGCGACAGGCCAGAGGCGAGGGTCGTGCCGACCTCAGCCAAGTGGACCGCGGCGCTGGCCTGTGCCGCCGCGACCCCGCTGAGGACCAGCAGGGTCGATGCCGTCACGCCGAAGGCCATACCGAGTGCGCCGTCGACGATCTGGGCTCCGAGGCCGACGAGCGCGAAGATGATGAGCGACCGCATGAATTCGGCTGCTTTCGAATAATGGTCACCAAGACGCAGGCGACCTGACGGACTGACGGGCGCGGATCAGATGCGCGCGCGACACCATTCGTCGAAAGCCATCAACCGGCGCGAGGGCCAGAACGGCTCGAGAGCAGCAAGGGCAGACGGCGCAGTGCGGTAAGCACGTTCAGCCACCGGTCGCCCCTCCCTTTTCAGACAGATTCAAAAAGCTTACAAGAGGCGCTCAGCGATCGCATCGCAGCCTTACACCGCCAACAACCGGTACAGCCCGATTAGTCCCACCACCACGATCACCGCGCGCAGCGCGTTCGGCGACAGCCGGCGTCCGTAGTGCGCTCCGAGGAATCCGCCGATCAGCGAGCCGACCGCGATCAAGCCCGCGGCTTCCCAGCTGATCCGGTCGAACGCCACGATCGTGTACGCAAGCGCCGCGACGATGTTGACCAGCAGCGACAGCAGATTCTTCGCCGCGTTCATGCGCTGCATCGACTCCGGCAGCAACGCGCCCATGACGGCGATCAGCAGGATGCCCTGGGCGGCGGTGAAGTATCCGCCGTAGACGCCGACGGCAAGCGTCCCGAGCACCAGCACGGCCATTTTCCGTGAGCTCACGTGTTCGGCGGACTGGCCGGACGCTTCGGCGCGTCGCCGTGCCCACGCCTGGATCCGGGGCCCGATCACCACCAGGATCAGCGCCAGGATCAGCAGGACCGGCACGACCGCGACGAACACCTTCTCCGGAAGGTGCAGCAGCAGCCAGGCGCCGGCGCCCGCACCGATCAACGATGCCGGGATCTGCCAGCGCAGCCGCTTCCACTGGCCCTTGAGCTCACGGCGATACCCCCACGTGCCGGACACGCCGCCGGCGACCAGACCGACCGCGTTGGACATCGTCGACGTGAGCGGCGGATAGCCGAGGGCGACCAGAGTGGGAAACGTGATGAGCGTGCCCGATCCAACTACCGCGTTGATCGCACCCGCTCCGACACCGGCCAATGCGATCAGGATCATGTGGGTCACGGACACTCGGGCCACCCTATCGTCCGACCGGTGGGCCCACCGCGCCGGGATTACGCTGCTGTCGTGCCGGATACGCGCCTCGACCTCGCACGGATTCAGGCGGCCCGCACAATGATCGATCCAGTTTTTCTCGACACGCCTCTGTATCGCTGTGAGGGGTTGGAGCCGGCCCTCGGGTGCGCCGTGAGCATCAAGCTCGAAACCGCGAACCCGGTCCGCAGTTTCAAGGGACGCGGCACCGAGGTCGTCGCGAGCCTGTTGGCCGACGCCGGCTCGCGAACCGTGGTGTGCGCCAGCGCGGGCAACCTGGGCCAGGCCCTCGCATGGTCCGGCCGCGGCCGCGGACTCGACGTCACGGTCGTGGCATCCCGGTTCGCGCCTGCGGTCAAGCTCGATCGCATCCGCGCCCTCGGCGCCACATTGCACCTCGTGGACGGCGACCACGAAATGGCCCGCGACCGCGCTGCCGCGATCGCACGCCACGACGGCATCCGGTTGCTGGAAGACAGCTTGGACATCGAGACCTGTGAGGGCGCCGCCACCATCCGGCTGGAGCTCATCGACGGCGCGCCGTCATTCGACGCGGTGCTGATCGCGCTCGGCGGCGGGGCGCTGGCCACCGGTGTCGGGCACGTCCTCAAGACCTGCGCGCCCGACGTCGAGGTGATCTGCGTCCAGCCGCTGGGTGCACCCGCGATGACGCGCTCGTGGCACGAGCGGCGCGTGGTCACCACCGAATCGACCGACACCATCGCCGACGGGGTCGCGGGACGGCGTCCGATCGCAGCCGTGCTCGACGACCTCCTTCAAGTCGCCGATGACGCGGTCCTGGTCCGAGAGTCGTCGATCATCGCGGGAATGCGGATGCTGCTCGACCACGCCGGGTTGGTCGTCGAACCATCGGGCGCACTCGGCATCGCCGCGGTCCTCGAGAACCCGGACCGTTTCGCGGGCCGGCACGTCGCCACCATCGTGTGCGGAAGCAACGTCGACGCCGCCGCATATCACCGTTGGGTCAGCGCTTCGCCGAGCGCTTCTCGCGAACCCTGACGTTGATCCGAATCGGGCTGCCCTCGAACCCGAAAGTCTCACGCAGCCGCCGCTCCAGGAACCGGCGGTAGCCGGCCTCGAGGAAGCCGGAGGTGAACAACACGAACGTCGGCGGACGCGATGTCGCCTGCGTGGCGAACAGGATTCGTGGTTGCTTGCCACCGCGCACCGGCGGCGGTGTCGCCGCCACCACCTCTTTGAGGAACGTGTTGAGCCGGCCGGTCGGGATCCGGGTGTCCCAGGACGCCAGTGCGGTTTCCAGCGCGGGCACGAGCTTCTGCACGGCCCGGCCGGTCTTGGCCGAGATGTTGACCCGCGGCGCCCACTGCACCTGCACCAGTTCGCGTTCGATCTCGCGGTCCAGCACGTAGCGCCGGTCCTCATCGACCAGGTCCCACTTGTTGAACACCAGCACGAGTGCGCGTCCGGCTTCGATCACCATGGACAGCACGCGCTGATCCTGTTCGGTCAGCGGCTGCGATCCGTCGATCAGCACCATGACGACTTCGGCAGCGTCGATCGCACCGTGGGTGCGCACCGAGGCGTAGAACTCGTGCCCGCTGGCCTGGCCGACCTTACGGCGCAACCCCGCGGTGTCGACGAAACGCCAAGTCTTGCCGCCCAATTCGATCAGCGAGTCAACCGGATCGACGGTCGTGCCCGCGACATCGTGCACGACCGAGCGCTCGTCACCGGCCAGCCGGTTCAGCAGAGAACTCTTACCCACGTTGGGCTTTCCGACGAGCGCGACGCGCCGTGGCCCGCCTCCGCCGCCGGCGAGCTCAGACGTTTCGGGCAGATCGTCGATCAGCCGGTCCAGCAGATCGGCCACTCCACGGCCATGCATGGCGCTGATGGGATGCGGCTCCCCCACACCGAGCGACCACAGCGCCGCCGCGTCGGCCTCGCCCCGCTCGGTGTCAACTTTGTTGGCGGCCAAGAAAACCGGCTTGCCGGACTTGCGCAGCAGGCGCGCCGCCGCTTCATCGGCCGCGGTCGCGCCGACGACGGCGTCGACCACCAGGATGATCGCATCGGCCGTGCGCATCGCGACCGACGCCTGATCGGCGACGAGCTGCTGCAGACCCTTGGCGTCCGGCTCCCATCCCCCGGTGTCCTGCACGACGAACCGGCGGCCCAGCCAGTTCGCGTCATAGGACACCCGGTCGCGGGTGACGCCGGGGATGTCCTGAACCACCGCTTCGCGACGGCCCAGGATCCGGTTCACCAGAGTGGATTTGCCGACGTTGGGCCGGCCGACGACCGCGACGACGGGCGGCGCGATAGCCGCCTCCTCGACGGCTTCGGCGACGTCCGCGGGAAGTTCCCACTCGCTCTCGTCAGACCACGTACCGTCCTCGCTCATCGCCGCACCCCGGCATGCTGAGTCACGAGATCGAGCAGGTGCGCGATCACCTGGGTCTCATCCATGTCGCTGGTGTCGACAACCAACGCATCATCGGCCGCCCGCAGCGGCGAGACCGGCCGCGTCGAATCGAGATGGTCGCGACGCTGCACATCGGCCAACACCGTCTCATAGTCATCGGGCAGGCCGTTGGCGATGTTCTGGGCGTTGCGCCGACGCGCACGTTCCTCGGCCGACGCGGTGAGGAAGATCTTCACGTCGGCGTCGGGCAGCACCACGGTCCCGATGTCACGGCCTTCCACGACGACGCGCCCGCCGCCCGCGGCAAGTCCGCGCTGCAGGTCCACCAGCCGGGCCCGCACCGCCGGAACGGCTGACACCGCCGACACCGCGCGGGTCACCGCATCGCCACGGATTTCGGTCGAAACGTCTTCTCCGGCAAGGTATGCGCGATCTTCGTCGGGATCGGATCCGACATTGACCGCGACGTCTGCGGCCGCCCGGTCGATCGCATCTGGATCGCCGAGGTCGGCCCCGGCGCGCAACACCGCGAGGGTCGCGATTCGATACATCGCACCCGTGTCGAGGTAGCGCGCACCGAGCGCGCGGGCAAGCCCCCGAGAAACCGAGGACTTCCCGGTTCCGGCCGGGCCGTCCACCGCAACCAACAAAGATCCGCTCACAACCCCACCGCCTGATACAGCTCGCCGATTTCTTTACGGCTGAGCGCTCGAATACTGCCCGGACGTTGATCGCCCAACGACACCGTTCCGATGTCGGTACGCACCAGCTCCTGCACCGGAAAATCCACCGCTGCCAGCAGCCGCCGCACGATGCGGTTACGTCCCTCGTGCAGCGTGACTTTCACCAGCGTCTTGCCCGGAACCGTGTCGACGACCGCGAAGTCGTCCACCCGCGCCGGCCCGTCATCCAGTTCGACTCCGGCCCGCAGCTTCTTGCCAAGACCGCGCGGCACCGTCCCGATCACCGTGGCCACATATGTTTTGGGCACCTCATAGGACGGGTGCATCAACCGATGCGCGAGTTCTCCGTCGTTGGTCAGCAACAGCAGCCCTTCGGTGTCGGCGTCGAGGCGCCCGACGTGGAACAGCTTCTGGTTACCCCGCACGCGGTGTTCGACGAGATCGCCCACACACGGCCGGCCCCGATCGTCGGACATCGTCGAGTGCATGCCGCGCGGTTTGTTGATCGCGAGATACACGAGCGTGTCGTCGAGCACGATGCGCGAGCCGTCGACCCGGATTTCGGCGACCGCCGGATCGACCCGGGTGCCGAGCTCGGTGACCACGCGGCCATCGACCTCGACGCGGCCGTCGGTGATCATCCGCTCCGCGACGCGTCGCGACGCGATTCCCGCCTGCGACAGGACTTTCTGCAGTCGCACACCTTCGTCGGCCATATCAGTCCTTGTCCACATCGAAGGCGGCCGGCTGGTCCCCGGAGGGTGTCCCGCCGTTGAGTTTCGCGAAACGCGGTTCATCTCCGAGGTTTTCGCTCAGATCGTCGATCACGTCGACGTCGGGCAGCAGCGGCGCGATGTCGGGCAGGTCGGTCAGCGAGGAGAGCCCCAACCGTTCCAGGAACAGCTCCGTCGTCGCGAAAGTCGTCGCCCCCGAGTCGGAATCGGTGCCCGCCTCGGTGATGAGGCCGCGCGCGAGCAGCGTCCGCATCACCGCGTCGACGTTGACCCCACGCACCGCGCTCACCCGGGCGCGGGTCACCGGCTGCCGGTAGGCCACCACCGCCAGGGTTTCCAGGGCGGCACGGGTCAGCTTGGTCCTCGCGCCGTCGAGCAGCAGGCGTTCGACGTACGGCGCGTACCGCGCCCGGGTGTACATCCGCCAACCACCGCCGGCCTCGCGCAGGTCGATGCCGCTGTCGCGGGCCGCCAGCTCGTCGGCCATGAGACGCAGTTTGGCCGCGATCCGGTAGGCCGGCTGTTCGGTGGCCGAGGCCAGCGCATCGACGGTCACCGGGGTGTCGACCACCAGCAGCAGTGCCTCCAGCACCGCGCCGAGCTCGCCGTCCTCCAGTTCCGGGACGAGGGTGACGTCGATGCCCAGATCCTCACCGAGGTCGACGGGCGGCAGCTGAGCATCCATCCCGGCGCCGGGCTCGGCACCGGGATCGGAAATCTCGTCAGTCATCGTTCTCGCTATTCTTCCGCGTCGGCGGTTGCCAGGTGTTCGCTGGTCGGTCGATCCCCGGTCCACGAAACCTGGAGCACACCAAGCGGTTCTGATTGCTCGAATGCTACCGCCCTGGCCCGGAACAGCTCGAGCAGCGCCAGGAAGCGGCCCACGATCTCGATGCCGGCCGTGCAGTCGGCCACCAGTTCGGTGAACGTCGCCCACTGCCCGACCCCGCGCTGTTCCAGCAGGCCAAGCAGCCGCTCGGCCTGCTCGGGCACCGACACCTTGGGCGCGTGAATGTGATCGGTGCCGACCGTCGGCACCGGGCGCGGGGTGAACGCCGCCGCGGCGATTGTGGCGAACTTCTCGGCGTCGACGCCGAGCATGACCTCGGGAAGCAAGTCGGAATAGCGGTCCTCCAACGACACCGCGCGCGGATAGCTACGCAGCGCCGCGGCCTCGAGTTCGGCGAACATCTCGGCGACATGCTTGAACGCGCGGTACTGCAGCAGCTGGGCGAACAGCAGATCCCGCACCTCGAGCAGGGCCAGGTCTTCCTCGTCCTGCACCTCGCCGGCCGGCAGCAGGCGCGCGGCTTTCAGATCGAGCAACGTGGCCGCGATCACCAGGAACGCCGTGGTCTCGTCGAGTTCGAGCTGCGCGCCGATCTGCTTGGTGTAGGCGATGAAATCGTCGGTCACCTGATGCAGCGCCACCTCGGTGACATCGAGCCGGTGCGCGAAGATCAGCTGCAGCAAGAGGTCGAACGGACCCTCGAAGTTGGTCAGCCGGACCTGGAACCGGTTCTGCTGATTGCCGCCGGATGCGTCATCCGATGCCGCCGCGGCAGACTCTTGCGCGGCATCGGTACCCGCGACGTCGTTCACACGCCGAACCGGTAGATGACTTCCCGCGCGAGCGACCGGTAGGCGACGGCGCCACCGGACTTGGGCGCCCACGTCGTGATCGGCTCGCCGGCGACGCTGGTCTCGGGGAACCGCACGGTCCGGGTGATGACGGTGTCGAACACGAGGTCGCCGAACCGCTCCACCACGCGGGCCATCACCTCACGCGCGTTGACCGTGCGGGGGTCGTAGCGGGTGACGAGGATGCCGCTGATGGACAGCTTGGGGTTGAGCCGATCGTGCACCTTGTCCACGGTGTCAGTCAGCAGCGCCAGACCGCGAAGCGAGAAGTACTCGCATTCGGTCGGGATGATGACGCCGTCCGCGCATGCCAGGCCGTTGACGGTGAGCAGGCCCAGCGACGGCTGACAGTCGATCAGCACGTAGTCGTAGCGGTCGAGCACCGGATAGAGCGACCGGGCCAAGGACTGTTCGCGGCCGACCTCATTGACGAGCTGGATCTCGGCGGCCGACAGGTCGATGTTGCTCGGCACGAGGTCCATGCCGCTGACTCGGGTCTTGATCAGCACGTCGTCGATCGACACCCGCGGCTCGACGAGCAGGTTGTGCACGGTGTGCGCGAGCTCGTAGTGCGGCACTCCGAGGCCCGCCGACAGGGCACCCTGCGGATCGAGGTCGACGAGCAGGACTCGGCGACCGTACTCGGCGAGGCTCGCGCCCAGGTTGATGGTCGAGGTGGTCTTACCCACCCCGCCCTTCTGGTTGCACATCGCGATGACCTTGGCCGGACCGTGCGTCGAGCGGGGTTGCGGCTCGGGAATGTCGCGGGCGGGACGGCCGGTTAGGCCCAGTTCCGTGCCGCTGTGCTCGAACAGACCGTCGTGTCCGTGGTCGTCAGTCAACGCGACCACCACTGGCGTCATATCGCGAAGACTTGGCGAACATCCGGGCAAGTTTAACGTCGTCACGCTGCCAGGACGGGCAGACCCGCGGGCAATCAGGCGGCATATGGTGAACGTCATGAGTCTCAAGCAACGGCTGCCGCTGTTGCGGTGGTCGTTCATCCGCATGGGGATCGGCGCCTGGCATTTCGCGAAGACCGGGCAGTGGGGCGACGGGCGCGAGGCCGCCGCTGCGGATTACGTCCTGGCCAACGCCCGGCGGGGCGATCTCGACGATGTCCTCGCCACGATCGACAAGTTCGCCTACGAGAAGTCATTCCTGATCAATGTCGGCGACGAGAAAGGCGAGTTGCTCGACGCCGCCGTCCGCCGGGCAGACCCACAGTTGGCACTGGAACTCGGCACGTACTGCGGCTACGGGGCCATGCGCATCGCTCGCGCCGCACCGGCCGCCCGGGTGTTCTCGGTCGAGTTCTCGGCCGCCAACGCCGACATCGCCCGCCGCATCTGGGCACATGCCGGCGTCGCCGACCGGATCACCTGCGTCGTCGGGACCATCGGCGACGGCGGGAAGACGCTCGACGCTCTCACGCAGAGCGGGTTCGCCCCGGGCGGGCTGGATTTCGTGTTCCTCGACCACGACAAGAACGCCTACCTGCCCGACCTCCGCAGCATCCTCGACCGCGGCTGGCTACGCCGGGGCTCGATCGTGGTGGCCGACAACGTCAAGCTGCCCGGCGCACCGAAGTACCTCGCCTACATGCGCGAGCATCAGGGCAGGTTGTGGAACACCACCGAGCACAAGACGCACGCCGAATACCAGACGCTGCTGCCCGACCTGGTACTGGAATCGGAGTTCCTAGGCGGCTGACAGATCGCTCACGATCTTTCGTGGAGTCTTCCCTAGCGTGCGCGCGGATGCGCCCCGGCCCACACTTCGCGCAGCGTGTGCACGGTGACCATGGTGTAGATCTGCGTCGTGGTCACCGACGCGTGACCGAGCAGCTCTTGCACGACGCGCACGTCCGCGCCGCCGTCGAGCAGGTGAGTGGCAAAGGAGTGCCGCAGGGTGTGCGGCGATACCGCCGATGCGATGCCGGCCCGTTCCGCGGCGTCCTGCAGCACCTGCCATGCGCTCTGCCGCGACAGCCGGCCGCCGCGGGCGTTGAGGAAGATCGCCGGGTTACCGCGACCGCGTCGGGCCAAATCCGGCCGTCCGCGCACCAGGTAGGCGTCGAGCGCGCTGACCGCCGGGCGGCCGATCGGCACCAACCGCTGCTTGCCACCCTTGCCGTGCAGCAGCACCGAGCGGGCGTGCGTGTCGATGTCGTCGACGTCGAGCCCGACCGCCTCGGAGATACGGGCGCCGGTGGAGTACAGCAGCTCGAGCAGCGCGCGGTTGCGCAGGGTCAACGGCCCATCGGCCTCGCTGTCGCCGCCGGCGGCTTCCAGCAGCGCCAGTACCTCGTCGAGGGTCAGGCTTTTGGGTAGCCGCCGGCTCGGGGTCGGTGGTTTGACCGCACGGGCGACGTCGACGTCGGTCAATCCCTCGGCGGCGGCGAACCGGTGCAGGCCGCGTACCGCGACGACGGCTCTGGCCGCGGAGACCGCCGACAGCGCGGCCACCCCGGCGTCGGGATCGCCGCGGCGCAGCGCCACCAGGAAATCGCTGACATCGGTCTCGGCGACCTTGGCCAGATCGTCGATGCCGCGCTGCGTCAGGTGCTCGGCGTAGCGCCGTAGGTCGCGACGGTAGGAGCTCAGCGTGTTGGCCGCCACTCCCCGCTCGATCGTGAGGTGATCGAGGTAGCCCTGGATCTGGTCGTCCAGGGCCGTGCGGAGGGGCGACGGTGTCGTCACTGCAGGCCTTTGCGCCGCCAGAACGCTGTCGGGCGGTCCACCCACGGTGCGTCGACGGGCCGCAACGACTCCGCATCGGTCATCGCGTGCGCGGCCAGAATGCCCGCCACCGCAATTGAATTCACGATCTCACCGGTGAACACCCGCGACACCGCCTCGGCCAGCGAAACGCGCTCGATCACCATATCGGCTTCTTCGTCGTGGGCCTCGGGCCGCCCGATGTCGGTCAGTCCGGTCGCCAGGAAGATCCGCACGCTCTCATCGGAGAATCCGGGCGCCGAGATTATGTCGACGAGGACCCGCCAGTTCGCGGCGGCCAGGCCGGCCTCCTCCTTGAGTTCCCGCGCCGCGGTCACCTCGGGGGGCTCGCCGCCCAGGTCCAGCAGACCGGCGGGAAGCTCCCACAACCGACGGCCCAGCGGATGCCGGTACTGATACACCAGCACCACATTGCCGTCGTCGTCGAGTGCGACGACCGCGACCGCCCCGTAGTGCTCGACGACCTCACGCCGTGCCGTACCGCCGCCCGGCATACTGACCTCGTCCGCGCGCAGCGCGAAGATCTTTCCGACGTAAACGGTTTCGCTAGCCAGCGTCTCGAAGTCGTGTTCAGCCAAGAGAAGGAGCTTCGGCTTCGTCCAGGGCGTCATCTGTCTGCTCGACGCCGTTCGTGAACTGCTCGGGCAGATCCATACCCGGCAACCGCTCCTCAGCCTTGTAGCCCAGCGCCGCGCCGATGAACGACGCGAACAGCGGGTGCGGCCGGGTGGGACGGCTCTTCAGTTCCGGGTGCGCTTGCGTGCCGACGAGGAACGGATGCACCTCGGGCGCGTACTCGACGAACTCCACGAGATGCCCGTCCGGCGAGGTGCCGGAGAACCGCAGCCCGCTCTCGGCGATCCGGTCCCGGTAGGCATTGTTGACCTCGTAGCGGTGACGGTGCCGTTCGGATACCTCGGTGGCCTGATATGCCTCTGCCACAATGGAATTCGGCGTGAGGACGGCCGGGTAGGCGCCGAGTCGCATGGTGCCGCCAAGGTCAGCTTCGCCTGCCACCGCGTCGCGCTGATCGGCCATGGTGGAGATCACCGGATCGGTGGTCTTCGGGTCGAACTCGGCGGAGTTCGCCCCTGTGATGCCCACCGACCTGGCGGCCTCGATGACGATGCACTGCAAGCCCAAACACAGGCCGAGCACCGGAAGCCCGCGCTTGCGGGCGAACGAGATGGCGCCGATCTTGCCTTCGATACCGCGGATGCCGAACCCGCCGGGGATCAGCACGCCGTGTACGTCGGCGAGCGCTGCGGACGCACCGTTGTCGGTCTCGCAGTCGTCGGAGGCAACCCACCGCATCTCAACTTTTGCGCGGTGCTTGAACCCGCCCGCGCGCAGCGCCTCGGCGACCGACAGATACGCATCGGACAGGTCGATGTACTTGCCCACCAAGGCGATTCGCACGGTCTCCTGCGGTTCGTGGACCCGGCGGAGCAGATCGTCCCACTCGGTCCAGTCGACATCGCGGAACGGCAGGTTGAGCCGGCGCACCACGTATGCGTCGAGTTCCTCGCGGTGCAACACCTTGGGTATGTCGTAGATCGATGGCGCGTCCGGCGTCGAGATCACGCCATCGACATCGACGTCGCACATGAGCGCGATCTTGTTCTTGAGCGGCTCGGGGACATCGCGGTCGCACCGCAGGATCAGGGCATCCGGTGTGATACCGATGCTGCGCAGTGCGGCCACCGAGTGCTGGGTGGGTTTGGTCTTGAGCTCACCGGACGGCGCCAGGTACGGCACCAGCGACACGTGCAGGAAGAAGCAGTTGTCGCGGCCGACCTCATGGCGCACCTGACGGGCGGCCTCCAGGAACGGCAGGGACTCGATGTCGCCGACGGTGCCGCCGACCTCCGTGATCACGACGTCGGGCCGGTTACCGGACGCGTCTGGTTCGGCCATCGCCAGGATGCGGCTCTTGATCTCGTCGGTGATGTGCGGGATCACCTGCACCGTGTCGCCGAGGTACTCGCCGCGGCGCTCCTTGGCGATCACCGACGAGTAGACCTGACCGGTCGTCACATTGGCCGAGCCTGACAGGTTGCGGTCCAGGAACCGCTCGTAGTGGCCGACGTCGAGATCGGTTTCGGCGCCGTCCTCGGTGACGAACACCTCACCGTGCTGGAACGGATTCATGGTGCCCGGGTCGACGTTGAGATAGGGGTCGAGCTTCTGCATGGTCACCTGCAGGCCCCGCGCGGTCAGCAACTGACCGAGGCTGGACGCGGTCAGACCCTTACCGAGTGAAGAAACCACACCACCGGTGACGAAGAGATGTTTGGTGGCGGTTTGCGGGTGCTTGCGTAACGCGGGCAAAAGCATCCTCCGTGACGACGGGCAGGGAATCGCTGAAACTAGCTGTGGCCTGCCAACCCACGGAATCTCACCTTAACACTGACAGCGACAAGCCGTCGCTGACGCGCCGCGCACGCGAGGAGCAAGACGGCAGAGATGGTGCTATTGCGGCACCGTTACGGACGCCGCGTCCGGTCCGGTGCCGTACTGCGCCGGCTTGCCGCCGCCGGCGAGTTCGCCGAGCGCCAACACGGCCGTGATCTGGCCGGCACTGGAATCCACGTCGTCGACGGTGCCGACCGCCGCGGCGAGGGCGGCATCCGACCTGGTCACGGCTACGGCGCCGGTGCCCGACGCCGAGCCCTGCCTGCCGACGAGGACGGTGCCCGAGCCGTGTGGAGCCAGGCCGGATGCGAACCGGGCCACGGTCGCGCCGCGGTTGCCCGCGTCGTCGCCCAGCGCACCACCGGTCACGATCAGCGCGGTGTCGGCCGCACCGATGTGCTGATCGTCATAGGACACGAAACCGGTGTCGCGCAGCGCGGTGAGCACCGTTTGGCGCTGGGTGTCGTCCACCGGGGCCACCCCGGGGTTCTTGTCGATCAGCAGCGTGATGCCCAGCAGGTCACCGGCTTGCGAACCCTGGTCCACCGCGGCGGTGCTGAGCTGTTTACCGGCCGGCACGATCGGCGAGTTGACGACCGAGAGCAGTTTGTCGGCCGAGTTGGCTTCCACGAATTCCGGCGTCAGCGACACCGTGCCGGTCACGGTTCCACCGGCCTGGCCGATGAAACGCGACATCGCGTCGACGTCGCCGTCGTCGGCGTCGGGAGTGCGGAACACCACCACCGACTTGTCCTTCAACGCGTCACGCAGCATGCGCGGCGCCATCTGTGCGTCGAATTCACTTGCCGCGTTAAGTCTTTCGTTCAACGCGTTCTTGTCTTCGGTGAGCGTGTCGATCTGCTGCTGCAGCTGTTTCTTGTCGTCACGCAGCCCGGACAGCACGGTGTTGGACAGCAGGCCCGACCCCAGCGCCACCCCGATCGCCAGCGCGAGGAACACCGCAGCCAACGAGATTGCATGTGCACGTAGCGTTATCACGGCTCACCTGCCCATTCAGCTGACGAGGCCCTGCACCCACAGCGTGAAGCGGTTCCAATATTCGGCAACCCAGTCGAGCACCGCGGCATCGGCTCGCGACACCCACAGCGCCACGATGACGGCCACCAACATGGCCAGCACCAGCAGAGCGATCGCGCCGCCGGACACCCGGCTGCGGTACAGCGTGGCCACGGCCTTGGCGTCGACCAGCTTCTCCCCCACCTTCAACCGGGTCAGGAACGTCGACGGATTGCTGCGCTGCCGCGACCGGTCGAAGAACTCCTCGATGTTGGCGGTATGTCCGGCGGTAACGATCAGCGCCGCCCCGTGGTGATCGCACAACAGCAGCGCGAGGTCGGCGGCCGATCCGGCGGCGGGGAACGTCATCGCGCCGACACCGAGATCCTGGATGCGCTCGAGCCCGGCGGCGTGTCCGTCGGCATCGGCAGGCAGGATCACCTGGGCGCCGCTGCGCAGGACTTCGACGCTCATCTTGTCCGGATCGCCGACGATGAGCGCGGGCCGGTATCCCGCCTTGCGGAGCACATCGGCGCCGACGCCGACGCCGACCAGGACGGGTTGGTATTCCTTGATGAACGGCTTGAGGGCCTTGAGATCGTCGGCGGCATTGGGCTCCTCGGCGACGATCACCACATGCCGGCGGCGCAGGTCGACGTCGACGTTGGGTATGCCGATGCCGTCGATGAGCAAGGGACTCTCGCTGCGGATGAACTCGATGGTGTTGCCCGCGAACGCCTCGAGGTGGGCCACCAGGCCGCTCTTGGCTTCGTGCATGAGCTCGTGGATCTCTTGGTCGTTGCGCTCGACGCCGAGGGCGATCCGGCGGTCGCCGGAGTAGACACCGCCGTTGTGCAGCCGCACGCGAGCACCGTCCTTGATCTTCTTGAAGACGTCGGGTCCGGCTTCGTCGATGAGCGTGACCCCATTGGCGACGAGAACCTCCGGCCCCAGATTGGGATACCGCCCGGAGATCGACGGCGATGCGTTGACGACACCCGCCACGTTGGCCTCGACCAGCGCGTCTGCGGTGATCCGGTCCAGGTCCTGGGCATCGAGGACGACGATGTCGCCAGGGCCGACGCGGCGCAGCAGTCGATCGATGTCGCGGTCCACGCGGGCAGTGCCGGTGATACCCGGGCGCGAGCTGGCATTGCGAGTGAGCAGCGCTGACATCTTCATGCGCCGATTCTGTCGAGAAACCCTCAAGTGGAGGTGGAGGCGCGCCGTAACACCAGCCTCACAAGTTGGCTTTAGTCACACCAGTAACAAGCTCAGCACCGAATCAGCCGCCGTTACGTTCCTGCTGGGCGGCGTCTAACAGTTCCCTGGCGTGGGCGCGGCCGCTGTCGGATTCGCCGAGCCCCGCCAGCATCCGCGCGAGCTCGGCGACCCGGTCGTCGTCGTCGATGCGGCGCACGCCGCTCGACTTGCTGCGCCCATTGCCGCTGTCGACGACGAGATGCACATCGGCATACGCCGCGACCTGGGGCAGGTGCGTCACGACGATGACCTGATGCGTGCGCGCGAGCCGGGCGAGCCGGCGGCCGATCTGCACCGCGGCACGCCCGCCGACTCCCGCGTCGACTTCGTCGAACACCATCGTGGTGCCCTCGGCCGACGCCGCGAGCACGACTTCGAGCGCGAGCATCACACGCGACAGCTCACCGCCCGACGCGCTCTTGGTCAGGGGCAGCACGTCAGCGCCGCGATGTGCGGTGAAGCCGAACTCCACCGCGTCGACGCCGTCGTGTCCGGCATGGACGACGCTGCCGTCGGGCATCTTCACCGGCGCAGAATCATCGGCCCGCGCGGGCATCGGGGCCACCGTGATGCTGAAGATCGCATTGGCCATCGCGAGGCCGGCCAGCTCAGCCGTCACGGCTTTCGCCAGCCCCTTGGCCGCCTTGCTGCGGGCTTTGGTGAGTTCGGCAGCCGCGGCCACGAGCTGCGTCTCGAGCTCACCCACCTGACGCTCGAGCTCGCCAAGGGTCTCCTCTGAGACATCGAGCGCGGCCAACCGCTCGGCGGCGTCGCGTGACCAGGCGAGCACACCGTCGATGTCGGCGGCGTACTTGCGGGTCAAGTTGCGCAGCTCGGCCTGCCTGGCCAGCTTGGTCTCCAGAGTGCTGGCGTCGCTGGGCAATTCGGCCAGATAGTCGCCGAGTTCGGCGGTCACGTCGGCGATCACCGCAACCGCCTCGCCCAGCCGCACTCCCAACGCACGAAGCGCGGCGTCGTCGGTGCCTTCGAGAGCCGACTTCGCCTGGCCCACACCGTCGGCGGCCGACACGGAATCCGGCGACGGATCGTCGAGTTCACCCGACAACGCGGTGCGCGCGGTCTGCGCAGCCTCGCGCAGCGCGTCGAGTTCCGAGAGCCGCCGGATGTCGGCGACGATCGCTTCGTCCTCACCGGGCTGGGGTGCCACCGCATCGATCTCGTTGATCCCGAAGATGAGCCGATCGGCTTCCTGCGCCAGTTCACGGGCGCGCAGCTTCCGATCGGTGAGATCCCGACGCGCCACGAGCCACTGTTCACGCAGCTTGCGATAGCGGCCGAGAGGCTTGTCGACGTCGGCGAACCGGTCGAGCGCGGCCCGCTGCTCGTCGGGTTTCATCAAGCGCAGCTGATCGTTCTGCCCGTGCAGCGTGAGCACTTCGGCGGTGAAACTGCTCAGCGACTTGGCCGGCACGCTGCGCCCACCCAGGTAGGCCCGCGATGGCCCGGCCCGGCTCACCGACCGTGCGGCGATGACGCTACCGTCGTCGTCTCGCTCCGCACCTGACGAGTCCAGGATCTCCTCGACCCGTCCCGCCACGTCGGCGCCCAATTCTGTTGTGCTGAACCGGCCTTCGACCACTGCCCGCTCGGCACCCGAGCGCACCCGCGTCGCGTCGGCACGAGCACCACCGAGCAGGTGCAGGCCGGTCACGACCATCGTCTTACCGGTCCCGGTCTCGCCGGTCAGCACGGTCAGGCCACGGTCGAACTCCGCGGTTGCGGCGCTGATCGCGCCGAGAGACTCAATTCGTATTTCGGCCAGCACGTGCGGCTACTGCCCCCGCCATCCGGTGACCGGCAACCGGAACTTGCGCACCAGTCGGTCGGTGAACGGTGCACTGTCGATGCGCACCCACTTGAGCGGCGTACCGCAACGCGTCACCTCCAACCGGCCGCCTGCAGGCACCACCATCTCGCGCCGACCGTCGCAGAACACGAGAGCGTCGTTGCCGCTGGCCTCGATCTCGATGGCGATCGACGCCTCGGGACTGGTCACCATCGGCCGCGCGAACAATGCGTGAGCGTTGTTGGGCACCACCAGGATTGCTTCCAGATCCGGCCACAGCACGGGCCCGCCCGCCGAGAACGCGTACGCCGTCGATCCGGTCGGCGTGGACACCAGTACACCGTCGCAGCCGAACGCCGACACCGGTCGACCGTCGACCTCGAGGACCACACCCAGCACGCCGAGGCGCGGACCTTTCTCCAGGCTCGCCTCGTTGAGCGCCCACCCGTGGTTGACCACGTCGGTGCCGACCCGAACGACGACGTCGAGCGTCATCCGTTCCTCGATGCGGTAGTCGCGATTGATGACATGTTCGAGAACCCGGTCGATGGCTTCCGCCTCGGCCTCGGCGAGGAATCCGATGCGGCCCAGATTGACGCCAAGGACCGGTATCTCCACATTGCGGGCGAGTTCGGCGGCGCGCAGGAATGTGCCGTCACCGCCGAGCACAAGCACGAGTTCGCAGCCCTCGGCGGCACGTTCATCGGCGTCGACAACCTCGATGTCGACACCGAGCGCCCGCATATCGTCGGGGGCCAGATGCAATGGCCCGCGGTCGACCGCCTCGGCCGACAGCACGCGCAGCGCAATGTCGTTGTCGCCGAGAACTTTCTCGACGCGGCGCGCGACCTCGGTGGCTTCTTCCCTGCCGGTGTGGACCACCAGCAGAATCATGCGTTCAGCCGTCATTGCGGCCCCTCCTCGACCGCCCGCCGCACTGCGTGCTCGAGTGATTCGCCGTGCAGCGGCGCATCCGTCTCGCGGCGCAGGTGCAGGAAGTACTCAACGTTGCCCGATGGCCCCGGAAGTGGGCTGGCCGTCACATCGACAGCATGCCATTGAAGCTCGGCGGCCCTGCGGGCGACCGTGCACACGGCGTCGATCCGCAGTTCCGGATCCGACACCACCCCTCCGGCACCCACGCGGTCCTTACCGACCTCGAACTGCGGCTTCACCATGGGAACGATATCGGCGTCGGCCACTGCGCAGGCAGTCAGCGCGGGCAGAACCGTGGCCAGCGAGATGAACGACAGGTCGGCCACGATCAGTTGGACGGGCCCGCCGATGGCCTCGGCGGTCAGTTCCCGGACATTGGTGCGTTCCTGAACCACCACCCGGGCATCCGACCGCAACGACCATGCGAGCTGCCCGTAGCCGACATCGACCGCGACGACCTCAGCCGCGCCACGGTCCAAGAGCACCTCGGTGAATCCGCCGGTCGATGCGCCGGCATCCAGACAGCGGCGGCCTTCGACGATCAGCCCGAACGCATCGAGCGCGCCGATGAGTTTGTGCGCCCCGCGCGACACCCAACTGCGTTCGTCGCTGTGGGTGACGATGATGTTGGCGTCGACCGCGATGGCCGTTGCGGGTTTTGCCGCGGGCATGCCGTCGATGCGGACACGGCCGGCACCGATCAACTCCGCTGCCTGCTGACGCGAGCGGGCCAGCCCACGTCTCACCAGCTCGGCGTCAACACGAGCCCGCCGCGCCACCAGCACTCACCCTTTGTCGACCGACTCGAGCGCGTGCACCAGCACCTCGTGCGCCTGCTCGAGTCGGGACACCATCAGGTCGATGTCGGCGTCGCCGAGTTGTTGCCCGTCCGCGGACGTATCGGGCAGGTCGGCGAGCGCTTCGGCGACCTCGGCCCGGACTTGGTCTGGATCGGTAGTCATAGCGGTATTCACGCTAGCCGATCACGCGCTAGTCGACCGGCACCGACAGCAACGACCACTGTTGTAGCGCTCGGCGCGCGGCGTCGTCGCCGGCCAGCACCGCGAAATCCTTGTGGTCGAGATCGGCGGACCACACCGCGTGCGCGGTGGCGCGAAGCACCGACAAGGGGTCGGTCGCCTCGACATCGGTCGAATGCACCGTCACGTCCGCGGCGTCGACGACGACGCACCACGCGGGGTGGGGGCCAACTTTCAGGTCTGCGGCCTGCGCGTGCAGACCACGCAGGTCAGGCGCGATGTAATCGGGGCGTTCCGCGGCGACGGCGCGCAGCGCCTCGACGGCGGTACTGACGCCGCTGAGCACCATCAGGCTCGGCAGGCCCGCGGCGTTCGCGCCGGCGATATCGGTATCGAGCCGATCGCCGACCACAAGCGGGGTGTCGAACGTTCCGCGGGCCAGAGCGTCGTTCATCAGCGTCGGCTGAGGCTTCCCGGCCACCTGCGGCTCCTGCGCCGTCGCTGCTTTCAGCGCCGCAACCATCGCTCCGTTGCCCGGCAGCAGGCCGCGCTCGTTCGGCAGCGTCAGGTCGACGTTCGCGGCCACCCACAGGGCTCCGGCCCTGATGGCCAGCGCCGCTTCGGCGAGTTCAGGCCAGCCGGTCTGCGGCGAGTGACCCTGCACCACTGCCACCGGGTCTTCGTCGAACTGCCGAACCGGCCGCAGCCCGACGTTGCTCACCTCATCGGCGAGAGCGTCGGTGCCGACGACGAGAACGCGTGCGCCGGAGGGCAATTGAGTGGCCAGCAGCCGCGCAGCGCTCTGCGCACTGGTGACCACGTCGTCGGCGTCGGCACGGAAGCCCATCTCTTTCAGATGGTCGGCGACCTGGGCGGGTGCGCGCGATGCGTTGTTCGTGACATACAGCACCCGTGCGTCGAGATCGGCCAGGCTGTCGAGTGCTCCGGTGACCGGCTCGTGGCCACGGAACACCGTGCCGTCGAGATCGAGCAGCAGGCAATCGTGTTGCCGTGCAAGCGTCGTCACGTCAGGACAGCTCCGTGATCCGGTCTTCGGCGTCGGTCACGCCTTCGAGGTCGGCGGCCGCGGCATTGATGAACCACTGCAGCGCCTCATCGCCCCGACCGAGCGCCAGCAGGGTATCGGCGTAGGCGTAGAACAACCGGGCCGCGGTCTGACCGGTACTGCTGGGATCGAGCTGCGGTGTCGACAGAATGGACAGCGCCTGTTCGAACTGCCCTAGGTCGGATCGGGCCCCGGCGGCCACGATGCGCAGCTCATCGGCGTCGTCGCCGGTGAGTGCAGCGGCTTCCTCACTCCGCGCGAGTTCGATGGCGCGTTCCGGACGCCCGACACCGCGTTCGCAGTCGGCGATCATGGCAAGCAGCGGCGACTTGCTGCCCATTCTGCGGGCCGCGCGCAACTCGGCGAGCGCCTGTGCCCAGTCACCGCAGTGGTAGGCCGCGATGCCGACCGCTTCCCGGACGGCCGCGAGCCGACCCGCGCGGCTACGCGCGGCACGGGCATGCGCGAGCGCTGTCTCGGGGTCTTCGTCGAGCAGGTTGCCGGCGGCCACCAGATGCCGGGCCACGTAGTCGGCAGTCGATTTGTCGAGCGTGATCAATTCCCGCCGGATTTCCGGGGCCAGTTGCTTGGCCTCGACGTCGGCCGGCAGCCGCGGTGCGGCGTCCTGCTCCTGCTCGTCGTTTCCCGCGGGCTGTGCCGGACGCGCACGACCGGGACCAGACGACCGCGGCGCCGACGATCGCTGATCCCGCCGACGATGGTCCTGCGGCCCGCCGCGCTGGCCTCCACTGGACGTGCGGTTGTTGGATGCACGGTTGCTGGAAGCTCGCCGTGGGCGACGTTCACCGCCGCCTTGACTGTCTCCGACCACGTGTGCCTTTCTACCCACCCCTTCCCGCAAAGGATACTTGGCCGGGGTGAGCTCGACATAATCGTCAATTCGAATTTTCGAATGAAAAAAGAGAATCGCCCCCCACGTAAACGTGGGGAGCGATTCT